>NZ_CAUZLS010000001.1:0-439845 GCF_963580785.1 Fructobacillus cardui
GATTATATGAGGCGGTTGAACTCATTAACAAGCGGCCCATGAAATTACATCATTATCAAACACCATTGGAAGTTTTTACGGATGCGTTCGAATTAAACTTGTAATCTGCCCTATCAAAAAATCAGTAAAGGGTTAACTAACCCGCTTTATTTCGACCACTTGGCACCAATCTGAAAGACGTTGCCATCCGTTCGACTGTCATTCAGACGATATCCCTGCTGAATGCTTTGATGAACAAAAAACTGACTTTGCTCAACCGCTTGTTGCAAGTTCTCACCCAAGGCTAATTTGGCCGTAATTGCTGCCGCTAAGGTACAACCGGCGCCATTAACAAAGGCATCCTCGCCTAAGGCTGGTTGTGTGAAATAACTAATTTGGCCTGACACTGCCAGCAAATCCAGGGCTTTTTCATCCACAAATCCCTGGCCGCCCTTTAAAAATACGGCAGTGTGAGCTCGTTCACTGATTTCTTGTGCTAATTCTGCCAAATCACTCGACGTTTTCGCCAAGGCGTTAGCTCGCTCTGCCAACGCTAATCCCTCATTTAAATTCGGTGTCGTGACCGTTGCCAGTGGCAATAGGCGGTCCAAGTATTCTTGGACCAGCGCTTTGTTTTCGGCCAAGTGGCCTTCCTTCAAGGCCAATACAGGGTCAACCACGATTGGACCAGCATAATCTTGTAAGAAGGACACCACCCGCTCCAATTGCTTGACCGACGTTAACATCCCCACCTTAATGGCGGCAAAGTCTTCGACCTGGGATAAAGACTTTAATTGCTGGTCAAAAACCTCGTCAGGCACGGGAAAGACCGCCACATTACTGGGCTGAATACTGACAATACTCGTAATCACCGAAAATCCAGCCAAGCCAGCCTCGGCAAAGGTGGCCAAATCAGCCTGCAGGCCTCCACCGGCTAGCGAGTCAGATCCCGCAATGGTTAAAACTTTCTTACTTGTAGCCATACAGCCACCTTTCTTACTCATTTCTCAAAAAAAGCCGTCCTTAGTGATATGAACCCCAAAATTAGGACATATCATTAGCGGCGGCTTTTCAAAAATTCTTTTACTTCGCTTCACTCGTTTTTTTCTTCGCGGGTACTTTTTTCTTAGTCTTAGTGGCGACCGAACCGCTGGCCTCCTGGTCTTCACCAGTTGCGCTAACAACCTTGTCGTCTACTTGATTTGGATCCTTTGGCTTATCCCATGAGACAAAGTCACAGTCAGGATAGCGAGAGCAACCATAAAACTTTCGGCCACGCTTGGTTTTGCGTTCCACAACTTGTCCCTTACCACACTTTGGACAAGTGATACCGATTTCTTGCACAATCGCCTTTGTATTCCGACAGTCTGGGAAGCGAGAGCAAGCATAGAACTTACCATAGCGACCCATCTTAATCACCATTGGTGCGCCACAGACTTCACAGTCCATGCCTGCCAATTCATCGTGCATCGTAATTTTTTCCAAGGTCTCCTCAGCGGACTGAACTTCCTTAGAAAATGGCTTGTAAAATTCATCGACGACCGGGACCCACTTCTTATCACCGACTTCAATTTCATCCAGTGAATGCTCAACCTGGGCCGTAAACTTGGTATCGGTAATATCTGGGAACTTATCCTCAACAATTGTTTGGACAATTTCACCTAATTCAGTGGGCACAAATTTCCGTGCATCCACCCGAACATAGTTCCGTCGCTGAATGGTATCCAACGTTGGCGCATAAGTCGAAGGACGACCAACACCGTTTTCTTCCAAAGCCTTAATCAAAGCCGCTTCAGTATAGCGGGCTGGCGGCATCGTGAAGTGCTGTTCGGGGTTTGTCTTCGCCAAGTCGACTTCATCCCCCTCTGCCAAATCAGGTAAAAGGTTATCTTTTTCTTTAGCAGACGGATAAGCCTTGGTAAATCCAGCAAACTTGGTCTTTGATCCATTGGCATGGAATAAGACACCATTTTGCTCAACCGTCACTGCTAAGGTATCCAAAATTTCTGGCGTCATCAAAGATGCAACAAAGCGCGACCAAATCAGGGAATACAGCTTGAATTGGTCAGGAGTTAGCTTATCCTTAATCGACGCTGGTGTCTTCGTGACATCCGTTGGACGGATTGCTTCGTGGGCATCTTGGGCCCCTTCTTGCGGCGTCCCGGCAATGGGCTTATGGCTTGAATATTCCTCGCCCCACTCGTCATGAATATACTGGGCAGCGGCATTCTTCGCCACGGCTGAAAGTCGGGTCGAATCCGTACGCATATAGGTAATTAACCCAACTTGACCGAGGCCACGCCCTAAGTTAATTCCTTCGTAAAGCTGCTGAGCCGTCATCATCGTCTTCCGTGTTCGGAACTTCAACTGGGTGTTGGCCGCTTGTTGCATGGTTGACGTTGTAAATGGTGGCTGTGGTTGCCGCTTTCTTTCCTTGGCCTTGACTTCTGATACCTGGAAGGGCTTTTTCAAGTCCAAATCAGCCATGACCGCTTGGACGGCAGCGTTATCAGGTAACGGTTGTTTCTTACCAGCAAAGCCATAGAAGCTCGCCTTAAACTTCGACTTGTCCTTCTTGAATTCGGAATCCAGTGTCCAGTATTCCTCTGGTTGGAAAGCCTGAATTTGGCGTTCTCTGGCAATAATCAAACCGAGAGCAACTGATTGTACTCGGCCGGCTGACAAGCCACGCTTAACCGTCTTCCACAATACTGGTGAAATTGAGTAACCCACTAACCGGTCGATAATCCGCCGAGCCTGCTGAGCATCAACTAAGTCTTGGTTAATGGTCCGTGGTTCCTTGAAGGCATTTTTAATCGTATCCTTCGTGATTTCGTTAAAGACCACTCGGTTCTTTTGTTCTGGATCAAGGCCCAAAATATGCTGTAAATGCCAGGCAATCGCCTCTCCTTCGCGATCCGGATCGGATGCGAGATAGACTTGCTTGGCAGCCTTAGCAGCTTTTTTCAGGTCCTTAATCACCGGACCCTTACCGCGAATATTAATGTACTTTGGTTCGTAATCCTGGTCAACATCAACACCCAATGTTGACTTAGGGAGGTCGCGGACATGGCCAATCGAGGCAACAACTTGATAAGTCGAGCCAAGATATTTTTCAATTGTCTTGGCCTTTGACGGACTCTCGACAATCACTAATTTTTTACTTGTTTTCTTCTTACTCTTTTTCTTTGGAGCAGTTGTTTTCTTGGTCTTTGCTTCTACCAACGTGTGATTCCCCATTTTTCTAAAGCTACTTGATTGGCGACAAAGGTGATTATTTTGAATCAATAATCACGTTTATCACCCAAAAGCAAGCTTTCCTTTTGGTTTAACTCTCCCATCATACCAGTCAAAGCTACGCTTTGGCAAGACGGGTGGAATCATTTTCCTACTATATAAGGCAAATTTTTAAGTCAAACATGAAACCGCTTTAATGATATCACTGCTCGTTAAGACTGGCAACGCACCGGCCTGAATCAATTCGTTTGGGCCAACCGACAAGGGCGCATCAATCGGACCAGGAACTGCTAGAACTTGTCGATTTTCTTGTAACGCTAAATTAGCAGTAATCAGCGACCCGGAATAGTGCTTGGCCTCAATCACTAACGTGGCACTCGAAAGGCCCGCAATAATTCGATTGCGGTCTGGAAAGTGACTTCTCAATGGCAAGGACCCTACTGGGTATTCCGACAACAATAACCCCTGCTGACCAACCTGTTCTTGCAGTAAACGGTGATTTGCTGGATATGCCCGGTCTAACCCTGTGCCAATGACTGCCACCGGAACACCACCATAATGAAAAGTCGTCTGATGGGCCATCACATCAATCCCTTTGGCTAATCCTGAGACAATGCCAATCCCTGTCTTAATCACATCCGGCAACAATTGCCGCAAGGCCGTTAATCCATAGGAACTGGCCGCCCTCGCCCCAACTACTGTCAGTGAGGGCAAAGCCAACGCCCGTAAGTCGCCCTGGTAAAAGAGGACTAATGGTGGCTGATAAATCTCACTGAGCCGTTTTGGATAATATTTGTCAAAATAGGTTAACCAGTCCCCCTGGTATGCCAAGGCCTTATCCAATGACCACTCATAACTCGCCTGAATCTGCCGATATGGTTGTGACCCAGGCTCCAAACCAAGAACAAGGGCTAACGTTAAAAAGGGCCAGGGATAGGGTCCCTGCTCTGGATTGCCTTGTTGATTTAAGGCGGCAATCACTTTAGCCTCCTTGGCCTTACCCACTCCAGGCGTTAGGTGCAGTGCTAACAAAAATTGCTTTAAATTCATCAAATTCCTCCTTCCTTTTAGCATCATTAGACGGAAACAAGGAGGACCAATGATTATTCCAAACCAAAAAATAGTCTTAGCAACCCCAATAAAAAAACAGGGCCTTAGCCCTGTCCTTCAACAATTTCACTTAATTCAGCCCAGCGTTCCATTTTCGCATCAAGGGCATCAGAGACCTCTTGCAATTGACTTTGAATTTCAGCAACCTTTTGGTAATCGGCACCATTAGCAGCCATTTGATCATTAAAACCCTCTACTTGTGCCTCCAAATCAGCAATCTCATCCTCAATCGTTTCCCATTCGCGCTTTTCCATATAGGTTAACTTACGCTTTTTAGGCTTTTGTGCAGGTGCTACTGACTTTTCAGTTGCTGATTTTTCTTTTTTATCCAGACGACCTGTCCCAGCACTCTTTTCACCTGGTAAGACAACCTCATCCAAGTAAATTGAAAACTCGCCATTATATCGGTCAACTTGACCATTACCAGACAAGTAGTAACCATAGTCGGCCACCTTGTCCAAAAAATAACGATCGTGGGAAACCGTCACGACAGTTCCTGCAAAGCGGGCCAGGAAATTTTCCAAAACAGTTAAGGTGCCGATATCCAAATCGTTAGTTGGCTCATCCAGCAACAAAACGTTTGGTTCCTGCAAAAGAATCTTTAGTAGGTACAACCGGCGCTTTTCACCACCAGATAACTTACGCACCAAAGTTCCATGCATAAAGCTTGGGAAGAGAAACTGCTCTAGCAGGTCCTTGGCGGAAATAACGTTTCCATCGCGGTCCTTCACACTCGAAGCAACATCCGTTAGGTATTCAATCATCCGCTTATCGGCCGGGATTTCCTCCGTTACCTGCGTGTAATAGCCGATTCGCACCGTTTCCCCGATTTCTAATACCCCATCAGTCAATGGCAACCGACCGGCCAAAACATTCAAAAGAGAAGATTTTCCAACCCCATTCGGTCCGGTAATACCAATTCGGTCGCGCTGACCAAAACGCAATGACAGGTCCTTAAAAATCACCTGATTGCCAAAAGCCAAAGAGGCATGATCTAAGGCAATTACTTTCTTACCTAAGCGCTGCTGGCCCAAGGACACCTCGACGTCTTGGTCCGTACGCACATTCCCTAGCGAGTCCTCTAACTCCGAGAAGGCCTTTTCTCGGCCCTTTTGCTTCGTTGTCCGGGCTCGGGCTGATTTCTTCATCCAAACCAGTTCTTTTTCATAAAGCTTTTCGCGCTTATGTTCAGCAGCCGCCTCGTTTTCCTGGCGGATTGCCTTGCCTTCAACGTAATCTTGGTAATTGCCTTGGTATTCGTAAAGTTTCCCAAAAGAAAGCTCAAAAATTCGATTCGTCACCCGATCCAAGAAATAACGGTCGTGCGTAACCGTCAATAAGGCACCCTTGTACTTGGCCAAGTACTGTTCCAGCCAGGCAATTGAATCAAAATCCAAGTGGTTGGTCGGCTCATCTAAAATCAGGAGATCAGGCTCTTGAATCAAAACTTGCGCTAAACCAACCCGCTTTTTTTGACCACCAGACAGGCTAGCCACTTCTTGATTTAAATTCGTTAAATGTAACTGCGTTAAGATAGTCTTAATCTGGGCCTCGATGGTCCAGGCATCATCGCGATCCATAGCGGCCTGCGCCTTTTCAAAGCGGCTGGCTGCCTTTGGATTTTCGGGATCTTGCGCCAAAAAATCTAAGGACTCCTGGTAAGCTCGAATCGTTTGAAAAACCGGCTGGTCCCCAGCATAAATGGCATCTAGGACCTGCATGTGTCCAGCCAAATCAGGATCTTGTTCCAAGTATCCAACGCGATAATCATTTTGGGTCGAAATCGTCCCGTGATCAGCGGGCTGCTTGCCGGAAAGGGCATTTAACAGGGTCGTTTTCCCGGACCCATTGACCCCTACCAGGCCAACACGATCACCCTGGGTAATCAAAAAAGAAAGGTCATCAAAAAGGACCTTTTCACCGTATACAGACGTTAAGTTTTCTACTCTAAATTGTTTCATGTCTTCTATTATACTCGAATCAAGGACCCTTTTTCTGGAATATTCGTGATAAAATAAACAGAAGTATATGAAGAATAGGCCGGATTGATGTTTCATTTAATAAATTGGATTAAACAAAATAAAATCGGAGCCATCATCGTTGGCGTCTTCACCTTTGCGACCATGATTCTCATCATCTCGCTGGCGCAACAAAACCAACTGACGACTCGTCCAGACCAAGTTCCCTTACGAACGGGTCCGGGACTGAATTACAAACAAATCACCAAGTTGAAGGCCGGCACCAAACTGACTGTCGTTGCTAAAAAAAACGGTTGGTGGCAGGTTAAGCGCGATAACAATCAAAAAGTGGGTTGGGTTGCTTCTTGGGTTGCTAATAACACTAAATTGAAGACTGCTACCCAGTTGTCTGAAGCAACCATCGTCTTAGACCCCGGTCACGGTGGTTCCGATACCGGTGCGATTTCAACGGATGGCAAGCATTATGAAAAAACCTACACCCTGAAAACAGCGTTGGCGACTGAAAAAGTTTTGACGAATGCCGGTGCGCGGGTCATCATGGTCCGCACCAAGGATGTCGTCGTTCCCCTACTTTACATCCCCCTCAAGGCCGAAAAGTATAACGCCGATGCCCAGATTTCCTTCCACTTCGACTCCTCAAAGTCGAATAACAGCGCTTCTGGCGTTTCCCAGTATTATTATAATGACAATTCACAATCACTCGCCCAAGCTTTAAATGGTTCACTGAATAACCTACCACTTGAAAATCGCGGTTACGAAACGATGCCTTACCTCGTGATTAAAGACGTCACCAGACCCGCCGTCTTACTCGAGAATGGTTTCATTAATTCAGACCATGACTTCTCTTACATTCGTCAAAGTTCCTACCAGCAAAAGATTGCTCACGATGTCAAATCAGGTTTGGTTGCCTATCTAAGCAACCTATACCCAAACAATAATGGACAATAAAGCAAAGACTCCGCTCTCTCTATCAACCGATAAGGCAAACGGAGTCTTTTTTTTGCCGATAATACTGTCGAACAACTAGCCAGTAAAACTAAGTTTTGAGCATAAAAAAACAGCACTCCGAAGAGTGCTGGGTAGGTAGATAGATAAACTACCTCAGTTGGTTAACAACAGTATAACATCACAAGCTTTGTTAGGCAAGCTTGTGATGTTATACGAGTTTTTCTAATCCATGCAGATTTATTTTATATCATAGGCAATCGAGCACTACTGCATTCAACTTTTACAGTTCAATGCATTCTGATTCCCGAAATTATAGACAAGTAGCATCGCACAAATTGTTGAAAAAAATCTAGCCAAACATCAACTCATAGATACAGTAACAATTACGCCCAACCTAATTCACTAATCGTACTTTTAATCAACGGTGTCTGCCAATTTTCCCCTAAGGCTAGGGTGACGAGGGCAGATTGAAAAACAAGCCAAGATTCAATTTGATCCTTCGAAAGGATACCGGTAACCGTTAACACAAGAGCAGTTTCGCCGGCTCGATCAGCCAAACCGGCTAAAATTAATTCAAAATCAGCTAAGTCAATTTCAGCTAGCCGATCAGCTGCAACCTGCAAATTCACCACATCCGGATTCTTGGTCAACAAAGCAGAGAATGCCGCTCGAATTGTTTCTGGCGTCAAATCGTCAATTATGCCCGTTCGAATAACCGGAACAGCCACTTTCTTGGCGACGGTTATGACCTTTTCCTGCAAATTTTCATCCAGTTCCTCTGGCAAGTAGACTCCGGCAAAACGGTCCGCTCCGACTTGCAATGCCGTGGCTAAGAAATAAGCCTGGTCAGCTGGCGCTAGTTCTCCCTGACCACCGGCCTCTTTCGTCGTATAAGCCAGCAAAACCAAGTGATCTCCTACTGTTTGAAGAGCGTTGTCCACTAATTCATTTACAATTTGCTGGTGCATAGCCGGCCAATTGGATAGAAATTCTTGGTGCGCCTGGTCCAATTCCGCCTTCATTGCGGCTTTTTTCATCGCGGAAGCGTCTCTTTCTTCAACCGCCTGCGCACCACCGGCCTTAACCTGGTCCCAAATGACCTCTTTGGAAAACTCATCCACAATGGCATCAGCTTGCCAGATAACAGCATCTGGATTCTTCTGGTCTAACGCCTGCTTAAAGGGCGTAAATTTATCGGCCGGCCCTAATGCCATCGGAACGGCTAAGGCTGACTGGGCAATTGGCTTTTTCTGTTCAAATAATTCTGTAATTTTCATAGTCTAATAATCCGAAAGCCAGCTGGATGAGCAGCTGGCTTTTTTCTTTCATTGATTGATTTAAAATATTTTGCTTAAAAGAAATTCATCGAGTAGGAACCGTTAAAGGTATCACCCGCTGCAAGGACGTTCACACCAAACTTTTCCTTAAAGTTACCGGTGGCATCAACCGTATCGGCAATCCCCCACCAAGGTTCAACGGCAATAAACGGCGCATCCTTCCCGGCTGGTGTCCAAACACCAACAAACTGGGCATTATCAATCGTCATTTCCATGCCATGCTGGTTCGCTAACCGAGCCAACAAGAAGGTTGTCTTCTGGCGATCGAGCTTCAAAATAATGGCATCATCATGATAGTCTTCTTGACGCAGACGCAACGGAATATTGGAAGAGAATGGCGTTGGCACATTTGGATTCGAATAAGGTCCAACCAAACGAATTCGATCGTAAACCTTTTCGGGGGTCACAGACAAATAGTAATCCGAGAATTTACCACCATCAAGTGGGAGGTTAAAGGCTGGATGCCCTCCAACGGAGAAGAACAGTGAATCGTGACTCGCTGGATTCTTAACTTCGTACTCAACTTTCAATGATGAACCATTCAGGGTAAAGATAACATCAAAAATAAAGGCGAACGGATAAATTCGCCGTGTCGATTCGGAATCCTCCAACCGCAAACGAACAGCGTCATCCTGCTCACTGACAATCAAAAAATCCATATTTCGAGCAAAACCGTGCTGGTTCATATAATAAGTTTGACCAGCCAGTTCATACTGATCACCTTGAAGGCGACCAACAATAGGGAAAAGATTAGGCGCATGCCGACCCCAATACATGGGATCCCCATACCAGATATACTCTAGTTCCGCTTCCTTATTCCACGCTGAAATCAGCTCCGCACCATGCTCGCTGATTTGTACCTTTAATTTGTCATTCTCCAGAATTATCATAACTTTATTTTACTATCTATTCTTAAGAATGACAATTTAATTGGCCCGCACTTTAAAAAAACTGTTGGATAAAGATCATTACCCTCTTTTTGTGTGTCCTTCACCCGCTTTTTTGGCCCGTGGAAAGAAATTTTGATACGAATCCTGGAGCATAGCTTTCGAAACATGAGTATAGATTTGAGTCGTTGAAAGATTGGCGTGGCCCAGTAATTCCTGAACAGTTCGCATATCTGCTCCTCGGTTTAACAAAGCAGTCGCAAAGCTATGCCGTAGCATGTGCGGATGAATCTTACCCGTTAGGGTCGTTTTTTGCATCAACTGGTTGAGAATATAAGTCACACCGGCAGTAGTGATTGGGCCACCATTGGCATTTAAGAAGACGACATCTTTTTGGTTTAAGCGGTGATTTTTAGCCATTAACATCGGCCGGCAATTGTCTAAATAATCTTCCAAGGCTTTCTTGGCATATGAACCAAAGGGCACAAATCGGTCCTTATTCCCTTTTCCGTGAATCAGCACCAGACGCTGATTTAAATCAATTTGGTCCAATGTCAGTCCCGCAAATTCAGAAACTCGAGTTCCTGTGGCGAATAAGAATTCCAACAAAGCGGCATCTCGACGCCAGAGGGGATGGCCATTTTGGTCATAAGCAACCTGAAAGAGTTCCAACATCTCATTATCATAAAAAAATTCCGGTAAATGTGCCTGATGCTTCCGCAGTGCTACCCCATCAAAGGGATTATCAACAGCTAAATTCTCACTCACCAAATAAGCATAGAAATTTTTCAGACTCGAAACCTTACGGGCAATCGTCGTTCGCGCGAGCATTTGATCATAAAGACTGGCTAAGTAAACTCGAACATCTAAGCTTTTAATGCTGGTAAAGCCAGTAAATCCCCCATTATCGGTCAAATAGTTCACAAATTCGTCAATATCAGTTCGATACGCTTTCACAGTTTGAAGCGAATAACCACGTTCTGCCTGCAAGTATTGTTGGTATTGTTGTACAGCATTGATTTCCATATTTCCATTATACAAAGACAAATATTAAGAAGAACTTAAGATAGTTAGGATTCCACTAACCTTAACCTATGTGACAGTAATTAGACGAATGGCATTGTATAGTAATACTAATTACAGAAACGATACGGAGGATTTCGTCATGAATCTACCAGTTAATTCGACCAGAAGTTATTTACGCCACATTTTTGGGTTGAAGCGGATCAAGGTCGATGCCTTCTTCTTGAGCATCCGTGATAACATTTTAAATCACCGTGACCAACGAGAAGCATGGAAAAACGGGACGACCTTTACACCAACCCACCATGAGGCCAAAGATTTACTCAATAAGCGGGTTGTTGCTGAAAACGACCGCTACTCTTATGGTCGACTCGCTCACCATCAACACAATGATTTTAACTAATACGCATGAAAGGCCCACTGCAAAAGTGGGCCTTTTTTCTTATCATCATTTACAATGCCAAATATCAGCACCAGCACAAAAATGAGCCCAAACCCAACCTGGTCGAGGACTCATTTTTTCTTTTTTAATTCTTAAAGGAATGAATTGGTGCAGGCACGTGCCCACCACGATTAATAAAATCAGCAGAAGACTTATCAACCACTGGCATCACTGGGGCAGTTCCCAACAAACCACCATAGTCGACCATGTCACCGACCTTCGTGCCATTCGTTGGCAAGATTCGCACAGCCGTCGTCTTGTTGTTTTGCACCCCAATCGCTGCTTCATCAGCAATCATTGCTGAAATGGTTGTCGCTGGTGTATCACCTGGGATGGCAATCATATCCAACCCAACCGAACAAACAGACGTCATCGCTTCTAACTTGGCCAATGACAATGTTCCAGCCTGGACGGCATCAATCATCCCGGCATCTTCTGAAACGGGGATAAAGGCACCAGACAAACCACCAACACCTTGTGAGGCCATCACGCCACCCTTTTTAACGGCATCGTTCAAGAGCATCAAAGCAGCAGTCGTTCCATGCGTCCCAACTTGTTCCAAACCGATCTCTTCCAAGACTTCGGCTACAGAATCACCACGAGCTGGTGTTGGTGCTAAGGACAAATCAACAATTCCAAACGGTACGCCAAGGCGTTCCGCTGCAATCGTTCCAACTAACTGACCAACACGGGTAATCTTAAAGGCCGTCTTCTTGATGGTTTCGGCAACCACTGTAATGGACTCACCCTTGACCTGTTCCAAGGCACGCTTAACAACACCAGGGCCTGAAACGCCGACGTTAATCACAACGTCTGGTTCTGAAACACCGTGGAAGGCGCCAGCCATAAAGGGATTATCTTCAACGGCATTGGCAAAGACCACCATCTTTGAATTTGCTGTATCAGACTTGTCCGTAATGGCCTTAATCGTTTCACCCATCAACTTGACGGCATCAAGGTTGATCCCAGCTTTTGATGAACCAACGTTAATGGATGACATCACAACATCCGTTTCCGTCAAAGCCTTTGGCAATGACTTAATCAACGCTAAATCACCATGTGAAAAGCCTTTTTGGACCAAAGCGGAATAGCCACCAATAAAATCAACGCCAACCTCTTTAGCGGCATCATCTAAGGCATGCGCCAAAACAAGGATTTCCTTTTCATCGGCATGACCAGCAATCAAAGAAACCGGCGTGACCGAAATCCGCTTATTCGTAATGGGTACACCATATTCACGTTCAATTTGTTGACCAACTACCACCAAGTTCTTGGCATAAGTGGTTACCTTTTGATAAACGTTCTTCGCCGTTTCTTCAACTGAACCACCAACAGTGTCCAGCAAAGAAATGCCCATCGTAATCGTCCGGATGTCAAAGTTATCTTCTTTGACCATCTGAATTGTTTCTCGAATTTGTGTTGTATCCATTATTTGCTTCTTTTCTTCGTCTTTGTTCGCACTAATTTTTTTAAAATTAGATGTGGGACATCGTATCAAAAATTTCTTCTCGTTGGACGTGCACAGTCACGCCTAAGCGAGCGCCTTCCTCTTTAACAGAGGCATAGACTTCATCAAAATCAGCAGCAGCATCGATTGCTACTAACATTGACATGGTAAACGTCTTCGACATAATGGTCTGAGACATGTCCAAAATGTTGACCCCATGTTCTGACAAAGTGGTGGCAATTCCTGCAACGATTCCTGTTTGGTCTTGGCCAACAACGGTTACAACTGCTTTAATCATGATTTTCTCCTCTAATTAATGGTTCAAAGCCTGCAATTTTTGTCAGACCCGACTTGACTGATTTTTAGATGACTTCGCCATCATATGGCTTTGCTGGCAAAGCTTCCAAATCATACGATGCGACATCTTCAATCTTGTCGAAGTATGCCGTTAATGACATAGCAATCATCAAGTTCAACGTAATATCCGCTTCCTCTTTGATGACGACAACGGGAATTCCCTTGGCCTTCGCATAACCGATTTCCCAAGCAGTACCTGAATCGGTATCGGCCCGGTCAAAATCAGCCAACGCTAGCATCACATCACAATTGTCGATGGCTTCAACGTCAGACCCGTAGGCGGCGTGACGCCATGGCTCTGAAAAAAGCTCATATTCAGCATGCTGATGCTTTCGAGGTGAAAAAACGTGACCAACTTGGTCGTGTTCTTCTAAGACCTTTTCGAGGCGCTCAGCCTTCTTAATCTGTGTTTCTGAAAAAAATGGTCCAGCCAAATAAATCCGCTTTGCCATGGGTAATTCTCCTTTACTTACCTGTTTACCTATTCTCTTAGTTTACCAAAAGCAAGTTGCAACGGGATAACATTCTAAATGAAAAATAGGACAAAAATAGAACGTTTAGCACGCTTTGCCTCAAATGTTTGTCTTTAGCTCATCTTGTATTGACGGTGGCCATTTTGCCAGCCAACAAATTGGCACAAGCCCGCGTTCTCAAAACCCGCCGTCGTCACATCAACCTGATAGTCAAACAACTGCGAATTGAAGACGTCCTCGTACTCACTGACTGAAAGCTGACGACGGTCGGCCAACATGCCATCAACATTCTGGCTAGCAATAGCAGACTGGAAGTTTTCTTGGACCTTTAATGAAAAGAGCTCGGCCTCCGCACCTGAACCATATGAAAAGACAGCCAACCGTTGACCGGCAGCGATTTGCCCATTCTGCAATAGGGAAAGTAGTGCGAGATAGACTGACCCCGTATAGAGGTTTCCAACCTGACGGTTATAAATCTGTGAAGCTGCCAATTGTTCCTGGAGGAATTGTTGCTGCTCAGGTGTCGCTTGGTCCAAAACTTGGTCCAATGCCTTCTTGCCCATCTTCGTGTATGGCAGATGGAAGGCAAAACCGGCAAAGTCGGCCAACGATAACTTTGTCTGTTCTGTATATCGTGACCACAGCGTCAAGAACATTTCCTTGTAAATATCCGTTGACAGATGGCCATCAACCAAGGCCGTCGTTGCGGCCACTGGCCGCCAAAAATCAGGAACGTCCTGGCTCATATAAACAGAGTCATCTTCGATTTCAGCAATGGCCGGATTAGCGCTCACCACCATGGCAATCGCACCAGCCCCCTGCGTGACCTCTCCAGCTGTCTTCAGCCCATAGCGAGCGATATCAGCCGCAATCACCAAAACTTTCTTGTCGGGGTGCAAGTTCACGTAATCCTTGGCTTGCATCAAACCAAAGGTCCCAGCATAGCAGGCCTGCTTCATTTCAATCGTGCGAATGTATGGCGATAGGCCCAACAACTTCTGCGCAAAAACGGCCGCTGATTTGGAATTATCAACCCCGGACTCGGTAGCAAAAATCAGCATATCAATGTCCACGATATCGTCAGCGGTCAAGATTTTCTTGGCGGCATTGACCCCCATCGTCACCACGTCTTCATAGTTCGGCACGACAGATTGAACCGACTGACCAATGCCAATCGTATACTTGTCAGGTTCATCGCCTCTGGCTTTTGCCAATTCGACCATATCAAGTGCTAGTCCTGGCGTGTAGAAAGCTAATTTATCAATACCTGCAGCCATTAAAAATCTCCTTTTTACTTAAGCAAAAAAGCGCTCGAAAGCGCTCCTTGATAGTTCTCACCATCAGCTCATGAATTAATCGTACAAAGCCTTCACCTTGGCTTGAATACTGTCCGTGTTAATAAAGTCATCATAAGTTGTATCCAAACGGTCAACCACACCTTTGGCAGAAACTTCGACAATATGGTTGGCCGTTGTTTCCAAGAACTCGTGGTCATGAGAAGTCATAATAACAGAACCCTTAAAGTCTGCAACCGCATCGTTCAATGACTGAATTGATTCCAAATCCAAGTGATTTGTTGGATCGTCAAGCAACAAAACGTTGGCCTTCAACAGCATCAACTTAGCCAAAACGATTCGAACCTTTTCACCACCGGACAAAACTTTAATCTGCTTCAAGGCATCATCACCCTTAAAGAGCATTTGGCCAAGCATACCACGCAATGACGTGTTATCCTTTTGCTCTTCTTCGGCAAAATCGCGCAACCAATCCAAGATGACCTTTTCCTGGTCGTCGAAGTTATCGTTCAAATCCTTAGCCAAGTATGACTGGGTAGTCGTAACGCCCCAAGTAACAGATCCTGTATCGGGTTCCATCGTGCCCGCCAAAATTTGCATCAACGTGGTCGTTGCTAAATCAGACCGGGACAAGATGGCAATCTTATCGCCAGGACGGCCAGTAAAGGTAATGTTATCCAAAACCTTTTCGCCATCAATCGTCTTAGAGACCCCTTCAACGCGAACTAAATCATTCCCCAATTCACGGTTCAATGGGAAGGAAATGTAAGGGTACTTACGTGATGAAGGCTTGATATCATCCAAAGTAATCTTATCCAACTGCTTCTTACGAGCCGTTGCCTGCTTTGACTTTGAGGCGTTGGCAGAGAATCGTGCCACGAATTCTTGCAGCTGCTTGATTTGCTCTTCCTTCTTAGCGTTTTGCTGTGAGGCCAGGCGTTGGGCCAATTCAGCTGATTCACGCCAGAAATCGTAGTTTCCAACGAACGGCGTAATCTTACCGTAGTCTACGTCCAAGATATTCGTTGACACGACGTTCAAGAAGTGACGATCGTGCGAAACAACAATCACGAGGTTTTCAAAGTCAGCCAAGAAGTCTTCCAACCAGGCAATCGTCTGAACATCCAACCCGTTGGTCGGCTCATCCAAAACCAAGATATCTGGATTACCAAACAAAGCCTGAGCCAACAAAACCTTAACCTTATCGTTTTCAGTCAAGTCGCCCATCATGCTCTGTTGCATTGATTCGTCGATGCCCAACTTAGTCAGCAGTTGTGCTGCTTCAGTTTCAGCGTTCCAGCCGTCTAACTCTTCGAATTCGGCAGACAAGTCACCTACACGCACCCCGTCTTCATCTGAAAAATCAGGCTTCGCATAGATGGCGTCCATTTCGGTCTTAACCTGGTAGAGACGTTCATGCCCCTGGATAACCGTATCCATCACTGTAAAGTCGTCAAAGGCGAAGTGATCCTGCTGTAGAGATGACATCCGGTCGTTATCGCTAATGCTGATGACACCCTCAGTCGGTTCCAATTCCCCCTGAAGCAATTTCAAAAAGGTTGATTTACCGGCACCATTGGCTCCGATAATGCCGTATGTATGGCCGGGGACCAACTTTAAGTTAACGTCCTGGTAAAGTTTCTTACCAGAAAATGAAAATGACATGTCTGCAACAGTAATCACGAATGCTTCCTCCAAGGGGGTAAAAAGTAAAAAAATTATTCTCTTAGTATTTTAACAGAAAAACGCCCCCTTTTGGGGGGCGCTTTCTTCGATTATTTAAAGATCTTCATAACCGCCATCGATTGGCAATAAGTCTTCATCAGGGTCAGACCGCGTATCAGACCAAAAAGTAAAAATCGTCAAAACCAGGTACAAACCGGCCAAATAATAACCATATTCAGTATCAACCCAGTCAAAGGACCAGGTAGTCACCACGCCAAAAAGCAGTGGCTGCACAAAAATCCAGTAAAAACGCAGACCGTGCTTGCGAATTTGAGCGCCAAAGTACAAAGCAAAGCCCCCATTTAAGACAAAGCAGAGCCAAAAGACCAGATTAATATCGGACCAGTCAAATTTGTCGGCCACAAATGGCAACAAGACTGCCACGAAAATCATGACCAATAAGTTATAAAACCAAGTTGAGTGGTGTAATTTATTTAAAAAATTACGCATGTAAAAACCTCATTCACAGTGAAATCATTATAACAAATTATAGGCTGTTTAGCCGATGAGGGCAAGGTTTTTGACAACCCCGACTCATTTTTCTGTTATTTTTCTAATTCTAATAATGTTGATAAAGCGGCCAATGTATATAGCGGCGCCGTTTCCGCCCGCAAGATTCGTGGGCCCAAGCCGCCTGGACGATAGCCGGCTTCTTGCAAGGTATTAATCTCTTCTTCGGTCAAACCACCCTCTGGGCCAAAGACAGCCACAAAGCGTTGGCCGGGCTGGCTGGCTTGCGCCAAGTCAACCAAAGCCGCCTTTTCGCCCTGCTTGGCAGATTCTTCCCAAGCGACCAATCCCTGATCCTTTTCCAGTGTCAAAACCTCAGCAAAATCAGCAAAGTAGATTTCCGGCACTTTCAGTCGGTGTGATTGTTCGGCAGCACCAACCGCTTTGGCTCGCAGTCGTTCTAATTGCTTTGCTTCCTGTTTTTCATTCCAGGAAACGACCGACCGTTCCATCGGCACGAAAAGTAAACGACTCGCCCCCAATTCGGTTGCCTTCTCAGCCAGCCATTCGTTGCGATCTTTTTTAATCGGTGAAACAACCAGCGTGACCTCAACAGGTAATTCCACCTGCTGGTCAATGTCGGCCAGTACCGTAATAGTGGCCTGGTCTTGGCTGATGTCTTCGACTTGGCCAAGCACCAAACGCGATTGGCCATCAAAAAATTCTGCTTTCGTCCCAACCTTGGCGCGTAAAACCTTCACCAAGTGCTTAAAAGCTGGCATATCAGCCGTCAGGATGATGTTATTTTGAATGGGTTCTTCTAAAAAGTAACGTTGCATCGATTTCTCTTCCTAAAAAATCAGTCGTTGATTAAGTCATCTGCCTTTTTGGTAATAAAGGCATGCCAGGTTCCTTGGTTTAAGTGCTGAACGATGGTTAGTCCGTGGCTTTCCAAGGCCTGTTTAATCGCGAGTTCCACATCATCATAAATTCCTGAAACCAAGAAGTAACCGCCAGCCGTCAGCATCGGCATCACTTGAGGAATCAGCGGCGCAATCACATCGGCCAAGATGTTCGCCATAATTAACTCAGACTTGCTCCACTCTTGTGGCACATCCTGCATCAAATCCGACGCAATCACGGTGACATCACTAGCAACAGGGTTCAATGCCAAATTAGCTTGGGCCGTTGCCACTGCCTCTTCGTCAATATCAGTCGCCAATACCGAACCAACACCCAGGTGCTTGGCAGCCACTGCTAAAACACCCGATCCGGTCCCAACGTCAATCGTTTTTTCACCGCCACGAACAACGGCTTCCAATGCTTGAATCATCAACGAAGTAGTTGGATGAGTACCGGTACCAAAAGCTTGGTCTGGATCCATCACGATTAATTTTTCCTGGTCTTGCGCCTTTTGGTAGTCTTCCCAAGCAGGCACCACCGTAAACTTATTGGTCACGCGACTGGCATGGTAATAATTCTTCCATTCGTTTTCAAAGGTTGATGAATCCAATCGTTCCTGTGAAATTGGCTGGCTATTAATGGCCAGTCCCCGCTCAGCCAGGGCCGTTAAACCAGCAATGTAGGTCGCAATCTGATTTTCAAAACCTTCTTGATTAACATCCTGGTAAATAGTGACCGTGTCTGTCCTCTGCTCGGCACCTTCTGCCCCGAGCGCTACCAAGGTTGCAATCACTACATCCTGATTTTCAGCCGGTACCTGCCAGACAACCTTTTGATACGTAATCATCTTTTTCCTCGTTTATTATTCCTGCAATGACTCAAATAAAAACGAGGACCGCTTGGTCCCCGTCCCAAATCGTGTTAATTATTAGCATCTGCCATTGTTACTTCAACTGGTGCTACATTATTAGCAACCGTCTGTTCAACCTTATTATTGGCCTCTTCTTCGGCCATATAATCGATAACAACTTTCCCCATCGTATGGTGGCTAGTAACATCCTGGTTAGCATGACGCACGTTTTCAACTGATAATCCCTGGTAGACCTTGGTAACGGTTGGGCGAATGACCCCTTGGTCCAAAAGGTTGGCGACATCACGCAAAATTTGGCCTTGCTCAGCAAGATTAAAGTTTTCATTGCCGCGGGCCAACATAAAGGTCCAAGAAAACGAAGCGGCTTTACTCTTTAAATCACCTAGGTCAACTGGTAGGGTCGTTTCAACAATCGCTGCAATTTCCCCATAAGGCTTGATGACTGCTGCCATCAAATCCCAATAAGCCGTTGTATCCTGCAAGTTGGCAATATAGTCAACTTGGGGGAAATGAATCGCTGCCAACTGTTTTTGCAAGTCGTCATGATAATCAAGGACAAAATCAGCCCCTAACTCTCTAACCCAATTTTTGGATTCAGTTGTTCCCGCCGTAGCAAGCACAGTCATTCCAAGGTACTTGGCCATCTGAACCAAAACCGAACCAACACCACCAGCACCATTGATAATGAGTACTGATTTTCCCTGGGCACTATTCTGCGCCACCGGTAAATGAAAACCGTGGTGCAAAACATCGTGAGCCGTGATGGAAGTTAAGGGCATGGCTGCCGCATCGACATTATCCAAATTCTTTGGTGCCAACGCAATCATGTCGGCCTCAATCACTTGAAACTCGGTATCGGCACCAAAGGCGTGTTGCTTACCAGCATAAAAAACGCGGTCGCCAACAGAAAAGTCAGTCACGTCCTTACCGACCTCTTCAATCACACCAACAACATCAAGACCAAAAACGCGAAAAACACCGTCCTGGCGATAACCAGCCCGCATCTTCGTGTCGACAGGGTTAACCGCCGTTGCCAAAATCCGAACCAAAACCTCACGGTCGTCCGGCGTTGGTTTGCGCACTTGCCGTTCAACAAAAGCATCTGCTGCTTCTAAAGACCCATTATGAGTAATACCAATTGCAATCATTTTAGGTTGAAAGTAGTTGGTTACTTTTTGAAATACAGTTTTTAAAGACATTCAGCTACGCTCTCCTTCAAATCGCTTGTACCGCCATTTTAAACTGGATTCCTGATTTTTTCAAACAAGACCACTCAGAAGGTACCAAAAATTAATTACCACGGGCATACTTTTCATCATCGTCCGTCTGCAAAACAGCCATGAATGCCTCTTGCGGAACAGTAACCGTCCCCACAGCCTTCATCCTTGCCTTACCACGCTTTTGCTTATCCAAAAGCTTGGCTCGACGATCAGGATCACCCGTATGAATCTTGGAGGTCACATCCTTGCGGTAAGCCTTGATGTTTGTTCGGGCCAAAATCTTGTTTCCAATTGCGGCTTGGACTGGAATTTCAAAGTTTTGTCGTGGAATGATTTCCTTCAATTTCGAAGTAATCACACGACCGCGTTCTGCCGCAAAATCGCGGTGAACAATAAAGGACAAGGCATCGACCTTTTCAGAATTCAAGAGAATATCAATCTTGACCAAATCAGCTGGGCGATAGCCATCGATTTCATAATCCAAGGAAGCATAGCCGCGCGTTGACGATTTCAACTTGTCAAAGAAATTAAAGATGATTTCAGACAGTGGCAGGTAATACTTAACGTTAACCCGGTTTTCATCCAGGTATTCCATTGTATCGAATTCGCCACGCTTGCGTTGGGCTAATTCCATCACCGCCCCAACGTATTCGTTTGGAACCATGATATTGCCATGAATAAATGGTTCTTCAATCATTTTGATTTGTTGACTCTCCGGCAGTTCAGATGGATTTTCAATCATCAAGACTTCACCGTCAACCGTCGTGACCCGGTAAGTAACAGATGGTGCCGTTGTTACCAAGTCCAAATCGAACTCACGTTCCAACCGCTCTTGAATAACATCCATGTGCAAGAGGCCCAGGAACCCAACTCGGTAACCAAATCCCAAGGCTTGCGACGTTTCGGGCTCAAAAGTCAGCGCAGCATCATTTAACTGCAACTTTTCCAACGCTTCTCGTAAGTCACCGTACTTGGCATTATCCGAAGGATATAATCCCGAATAAACCATAGGTGTCATTGGCTGATAACCAGGGAGTGGTTCATCAGCCGGATTGTCGACCAGCGTCACCGTATCTCCTGAATGCGTAGTCTGAATGTCCTTAATGGATGCCGTCAAATAGCCAACATCACCAGCCATCAAGTAATCACGCTTTTGCGCATTCGGTGACATGACACCGACTTCCGTCACTTCGTATTCCGCCCCAGTGTTCATCATTTTCACTCGATCACCAGGTTTGACAATCCCTTCACGAACTCGCAAATTGACCACAACGCCACGATAAGCATCGTACTGTGAGTCAAAAATCAAAGCCCGTAATGGCGCCTCAAGGTCACCATCCGGCGCTGGAAAATCAGAAACAATCCGTTCCAAGAGTTCAGGAATACCGATTCCCTGCTTAGCCGACACTAAAACGGCATCAGAGGCATCAAGACCAATCACGTCCTCAATTTCGCCCTTGACCTTTTCTGGATCAGCAGCAGGCAAATCGATTTTATTAATAACCGGTAAGATTTCAAGATCGTTATCAATCGCCAAATAAACGTTGGCTAAAGTTTGAGCTTCCACTCCCTGGGCAGCATCAACCACTAAGATGGCCCCTTCCGCCGCCGCCAAAGACCGTGAAACTTCATAAGAGAAGTCCACGTGCCCCGGTGTATCAATCAAATGAAAGATATAGGTTTCGCCATCATTAGCCTTGTAATGAACCTCGACCGCATTTAACTTAATGGTAATCCCGCGCTCCCGTTCCAAATCCATGGTATCCAGCAGCTGGTTTTGCATATCACGTTCGGCCACCGTTTGGGTCTGTTCCAAAATCCGGTCGGCAATTGTCGACTTTCCGTGATCAATATGGGCCACAATGGAAAAGTTTCGAATGTGCTTTTGCCGTTCTTTTAATTCTTCTAAAGTAAAATCTGCCATGAATATCCTGCTTTTTTAAAGTCTGTACTTACTATCCATTTTACAGGAAAACCCTGATGAAACAAAGAGGTATTCTGGTTTTACCTTGAAGCATACACAGTCAAAAAATATCCACCAGATTCACCCAACCACCAAGCAACAACAATCCGACTAATTTTTGCGGTATTCCTAACCTTTTTATCCACATAAAAAACAGGGAGAAGCTATTCTCACCTGTTTTTTCTTATTAAGTTAACTTACAAGTCTACTTATTTAATCACAATTTGTTCAATATCCCCCAGACCAGTAATTAACTGGTCCAATGCATTCAACTGCGCATAACGATTATTCTTAACTGCCGTCTTCTTGTCGTTAACTAATGTATTCTCAAAATAAGCAGCAATCGGTTCCTGCAAAGCAGCCAGTGCTTGGTACAGTGCTTCCGCCCCTTGATTTTCCAAGTCAACCAGGTTCAAATCCTTACTTGCTTCGTACAAAGCCTTTTCTTGGTCGTTCTCAAGCAAGTCAGGCTTAACGGCAGCCTCAATTCGTTCCTTACTTGCCAAGCGACTTACCCGAGACAAAGCTTCCATCACATCGCGGAAGTTAGCATCCTTTGAGTGTTTGGCCAAAACCTCTGTTCGATCAGCCACGTAAACCAAATCACCAGTGACCACGTTGGCCGTTCCAGCCGAAACAATGTCCGAACGAACACCGGCATCTGCGGCCTGCTTCTTGACACGGTCCGTCAAGAATGTAATTACCTGTGCCAAATCAGTATCGGCTACGTCCTTGTTCTGGTCCTTAAAATTCGCTAAGACGGACAACAAATCTAAGTGCCAGTCGTGTGCTTCCAGTGTTCGCACTACCCCAGTTGCTGCTCGACGCAAGCCATAAGGGTCGTTGGCACCTGATGGAATCAAATCAGCCGCAAAAAAAGTCACAATAGAATCGAGCTTATCGGCAACCGCCAGCACCGCCCCAATTTTTGAATCAGCGACTTCGCCAGTGGCTGAAGTTGGCAAATAGTGCTCCAAAATCGCGTGAGCAACGACGTCATTTTCACCAAAGAGCTTGGCGTAATGCTCACCCATCACACCCTGTAATTCGTCAAATTCACCGACCATACCGGTCATCAAATCGAACTTATAAATTTCAGTAGCCCGGTTCAAATCAGACAACTCTTCATATGACAGACCCAGTGCCTGACCTAATTGGCCAGCCAAAGCCCGTACACGAACCATGTGTTCGTAGACAGTACCAATCTTCTCATGGAAGACCAGCTTCTTCACGCGGTCCATGTAGTCGTCAATCGACTTTTGTTGGTCTTCCTGGTAGAAGAAGACCGCATCTTCCAACCGAGCAACCAAAACCTTTTCGTTTCCAGCCACAACATTGGCCAAGTTCTCTTCATTTCCATTGCGAACAGAAAGGAAGTGTGGCAACAATTCACCCTGATCATCCGTTACAAAGAAGAAGCGCTGGTGGTCACGCATCGAGGTTACCAAGACTTCCTTTGGCAAATCCAAGTACTTTTGGTCAAAGTTACCGGCAAAGGCGGTTGGCCACTCAACGATGTTGTTAACTTCTTCCAAAAGGTCTTGTGCCTGATCAGTCGTCAAATCCAAGTCCCAGTTTTGGTCCTGGGCAATCTTTTCCAACTGTGCTTGAATGGTGGACTTACGCTTGGCTGCATCAGCCATAACAAAGGCGTCTTGCAACGTCTGCTCGTAATCAGTGGCACTCGGAATCGTCACGTTTTCCGTTGATAGGAAGCGGTGACCACGGGTTGTTTGACCTGTTTGAACGTCCAAAACAGAAAAATCAACCACATCCTGGTCCAAAAGTGCTACTAACCAGCGGATTGGACGGATGTAAGAGAAGCTATGATTGCCCCACTTCATGTAAGTTGAGAAGGTCATTTTTTCAACAACTTCAGTGCCCAACTTTGCCAAAATTTCAGCAGCTGGCACACCAGCAATTTCAGTTTTGGCCCACAAGTAGCCATCTTTTTCAATCAAGGCTTCCGGTGTGGTCTTCTGTCCACGGGCAAATCCCTGAGCAGCCTTTGACCAGTCACCATTTTCGTCCTTGGCACGATCAACGGCTGGGCCACGCTTCTCTTCTTCAACAGCCTTTGAACCGGCTGCCAAGCCAGTCAACTCAACAGCCAAACGTCGTGGCGTTGAGAATGGCTTCATTGCTTCATAATCGAGTCGGTGTTCGTCTAAGAAATCAGAAACTCGGTCGACCAGCTGCTTTTCAGAACTCGTTACCAAGTGGGCTGGCATCTCTTCCAAACCAATTTCTAAAATAAAATCTGCCATTAGTCCTGATCCTCCTTCTTGGCGTACTTTCCCTTAGCACCCAAGTACTTTTCACGTAATGCTTCATCCTTCAACAATGGGAAGCCAAGCTTAGCTCGTTCTTCAATAAAGACCTTTGAAACCTTCCGAGCCATTGTCCGAATTCGGTGCAAATAACCAGCTCGTTCCGTAACGGAAACCGTTCCCCGGGCATCCAACAGGTTAAAGGTATGAGAAGACTTCAAAATATAGTCATAGGCTGGATGAACCAAGCCTAATTCCAAATTATGCTGTGCTTCCTTTTCATAATCATCAAAATGTTGGAGCAACATTCCCTGATTTGACTCTTCAAAGGCATACTTTGAGTGTTCGTATTCTGGTTCTTTGAAAATATCACCATACAAAACGCCATGGCCCCATTCCAAATCGTAAACCGTTGGTACGTCTTGGATGTAAGAAGCTAACCGTTCCAAACCATAGGTAATTTCAGCCGTAACGGAATCAACTTCGATTCCACCAACCTGTTGGAAATAAGTGAACTGGGTCACTTCCATCCCGTCTAGCCAAACTTCCCAACCGATTCCGGCCGCACCCATTGAAGGGTTTTCCCAGTTATCTTCAACGAAACGAATGTCGTGTTCCAATGGCTTGATGCCCAGGGCTTCCAAAGAAGCAAGGTACAATTCCTGAATATTGTCAGGTGACGGCTTCATTACCACCTGGAATTGGTGGTGTTGGAACAAGCGGTTGGGGTTGTCACCATAACGGCCATCAGCTGGTCGCCGAGATGGCTGAACATAGGCTGCTCGCCAAGGTTCTGGACCATTAGCACGTAAGAAGGTATAAGGGCTTTGAGTTCCCGCTCCGACTTCGTTATCGTAAGCCTGCATCAAGTTAGCGCCCTTTTCGGCCCAAAACTCTTGCAGTGTCAAAATAATGTCTTGTACTGATAATTTTTCACTGGACATAAGTCTTTCCTTTATTCTTTCATCATTAAAATTTTAAAACGCTGTGACGAATTTACGGCTTTCCTTCACCGCCTTGGTCCGCTTTTAAATCAGCAAACTTCGTCATCATGGTTGGATTATTCTTGGTCAATTTTTTGACGGTCAAATCCTCTAATTTATTGTTAGCAAGACGAATCTGATTTTCAGAAGTCGTCAGGCTCTTTTTCACATTTTCCATCTGGCTAATCGCCCGGTCAATCTGTTCGATTGCCTTTTGGAAGTTGCTCGAGTAGGAATTATAGTTTTTAGCAAAGCGGTCCTTGAAGGCCGTGATATTGTCTTCAAAGTTCGTAATATCAATGTTTTGATTGCGTTCTTCAATCAGCGCCCGCCGATATTGGAGGGAATCCAAGGCCGCATTGCGCAAAAGGCCGATAAAATGGACAAAGAATTGTGGACGGATGACGTACATTTTCTCGTAGTCCGGCACCTGAACAATTCCGGTGTTATAGTACTCGTTATCGGCTTCCAGCATCGAAACCAAAACGGCATATTCCGTTTTCTTTTCCCTGCGATCCTTATCCAGTTCCTTAAAAAAATCTGCGTTCTTATGCTTCTGCTCGGTCGCATCCGCCTCATTTTTCATATCAAACATGATGGAAATAAATTCAACATCATCTTGATAATCACGAAAAATAAAATCACCCTTCGATCCGGATTGTTTTGAAACCTCGTTGTCCTTCTCAAAGTAAGCATTGGGAAAAGCGTAAGGGCGAATTTTATTAAATTCCTGATGAGCGTAAACTTCCAAACTTTCGCCAATTTCCTTGGTTGACTGCCGGGCCTTAAAGTCTTTATAGAATTCGACTTGCTCTTGAGCTGCCTGCAATTGCGCATCGTAGTCTGACTTCACTTTTGCCAAGGCTAGCTCTTGGTCGCGACCCTGATTTTCAACCTGATTTTTCAAATCGGCCAGTTGCTTTTCTAGTTCCTGTCGATGCTGACCGGCCTGGTCCTTTTCAGCTTGGTAGGTGCTCTGCAGGTTTTCCTTTTGTTCAGCCAGCGCCAGCGCCTTGTTAGCAGCTTCCTGGTCCTTAAACGCGTCTAGCTGTGAACGTAACTGCGTCAGTTGGTCTTGCAGCTCCGTCTTTTCTTTTTGGGCCGCGTCCTTCTCAGCTTGCTTAGCCTTCTCCAGCGCTAAATCAGATTTTTGCTTTTCCTGGTCCAACTGTGCTTGGAGTTGCAGCAATTGGTCATGCAGTTGGTTTTGTTCTTTCTGGGCCGCATCCCTTTCAGCCTGCTTGGCCTTCTCCAGTGCTAAATCAGCCTTCTGCTTTTCCTGGTCAATTTGTGCCTTGACCAAGTCTTGCTGGCTCTTTTCCCAATCGACCTTTTCCTGAGCTAATTTTTCATCAATGGCCGTTTGCACAGCCACCCCCAGTTGACTCGTATCAACTTGGAGCTCGTCTTTCAAATCAAGGGTATCACCGGCATGGCCATCCTCGTTTAAAACCAAAACCGTGTCCGACTCCAAATGATACTTCAGCTTTGCCATAAAGTCCTCCTTATCTGACAAAAAACCGCGGTTAACAGTCCCAATGTCAAAATTTGACATCAGGACGCTAACGCGCGGTTCCACCTGATTTCCAACGGCTAATTGCTCAGTCGTTGACACTTTCACGGTTCTCAGCTCACCGGGTGCCAAACCGGGTCAAAGCCTTAAACTAATCTATCCATATTATGCCGATTTTTCTGAAAAAGGTCAAGAAAAAACTCGTTAAAAACAGAAAAAGCCCACGAGCCAAATGACTTGGGAGCCTTTGTAGCAATCACCATCGATCCAAAGTCCTTAGATCTTCAACAATTCTTTTTCTTTTTCCGCCGCAATTTCATCAATTGCCTTGGTGTTTTCGTCCGTCAACTTTTGAGCTTGGTCTTCGGCATCGTGAACTTGATCTTCGGTCATGTCCTTGTCCTTCTTGATGGCATCCATGGCATCGCGACGAACGTTACGAACGGCAACCTTCGCCTTTTCTGCTTCGGCCTTGACGTCCTTAGCCAATTCCTTACGACGTTCTTCCGTCATTTGTGGAATGGCCAAACGGACAATATTACCGTCAGAAGCTGGGTTCAAGCCCAAATCAGAAATGTTAATCGCTGTCACGATTGCTTCCAAGGCGTTCTTGTCAAATGGTGTGATCAAAAGTAAGCGTGCTTCTGGCACTGAAATTGAAGCCACTTGGTTCAATGGTACCATCGCACCATAATATTCTACTTCTACTCGGTCCAAAATACGGGGATTTGCCCGGCCCGTCCGAATTTCTGCTAATTCACGACGCAAAGCTTCTTGAGCGCCCTGCATCCGTTCTTTTGTACTTGTAAAATCAAAAGCCATTATTTTTCTCCAGTCACTGTGGTTCCAATTGCCTCACCCTTGATAACCCGTTCGATGTTACCAGGTTGGTTCAAGTTAAAGACAACAAGTGGCATGTTGTTTTCCATTGAGAGGGATGAAGCGGTTGAATCCATAACCTTCAAGCCCTTTTGAATGATATCCAAGTGCGTCAAAGTTGTAAACTTCTGGGCATCTGGATTTGTATTTGGATCTGAATCATAGACACCATCAACACCGTTCTTTGCCATCAAAATTGCATCGGCATTAATTTCGTTTGCCCGTAAAGCAGCCGTTGTGTCCGTTGAGAAGTATGGTGAACCAGTTCCTGCAGCAAAGATTACAATCCGACCCTTTTCAAGGTGACGAATGGCGCGGCCACGGATGTAAGGTTCTGCAATCTGTTGCATCGTAATCGCCGTTTGAACGCGAGTATCAACACCGGCACGTTCCAAGGCATCTTGGAGGACCAAAGCGTTCATAGTCGTTCCAAGCATTCCGGTATAATCGGCGCGTGACCGCTCCATCCCAACACGGGCAGCGGGTTCACCACGCCATAGGTTACCGCCACCAACAACGATGGCAATTTGAGTGCCCATATCATGGACTGCCTTGATTTCTTTGGCAATTTGGGCGACTGTCTCCAGGTCAATCCCCTGACCCTTAGCACCAGCCAAGGCTTCGCCTGACAGCTTCATTAAAACTCTTTTATACTTTGTATCCGTCATGGTTTTCCTCTTTCTTATCGCTATCTATTATAGCAAAAATGTAGTCATCAATTCCAAAAAAAAAGCACCCAAATCTTGGGATACTTTTTGGAAGAGCTTAGTTGTTGATTTGCTTAGCAACTTCTTCAGCCAAGTTTGTTGTTTGCTTTTCGATACCTTCACCAACTTGGTAGCGAACGAATGACTTAACCGTCATGTCATTTTGCTTAACGAAATCAGCAACCTTTTGGTCACCATTCTTAACAAAGTCTTGGTCCAACAAAGTGATGTCAGCCAAGAACTTCTTAATCCGTCCTTCAACCATCTTTTCCTTAATGTTGTCAGGCTTGCCATTCAAGTCTTCAGAAGCCAATTGAACTTCCTTTTCCTTAGCAACAACATCTGCAGGAACTTGGTCATCAGAAACGTACTGTGGAGCAATAGCGGCGATGTGCATGGCCACGTCACGGGCTGCTTCTTCGTTTGAACCAGTCAAAACGGTCAAAGCAGAGATTGAACCACCCATGTGTGAGTAAGCACCGAAGACTTCACCGTCAGTCTTTTCAGCAGTAGCAAAACGACGCAAAGTAATCTTTTCACCAGTAATCTGAGAAACGTTGATGATCTTGTCGTTAACAGTTCGGTCTTCTTCACCAGCAACTGGCAAAGCCAAAGCAGCTTCAACGTCTGCAGGTTGCTTTTCCAAGATTGTCTTAGTAACAGCAACTAACAAGTCATTAAATTCCTTGTTACCAGCAACGAAATCAGTTTCTGAGTTCAATTCGATGATGGCAGCCTTGTTGCCTTCAGTCATCACGTAAGTCATACCTTCAGCAGCAACACGGTCACCCTTCTTAGCGGCCTTTGCCATTCCCTTTTCACGCAACAAGTCGATTGCCTTTTCGATGTCGCCTTCAGCTTCAACCAAAGCCTTCTTGGCATCCATCATTCCAACAGATGTCTTATCACGTAATTCCTTCACTAACTTTGCAGTAACAGCCATGCAAATGCTCCTTTAGCTTCTTTATTATCTTTTAACAGTCTCTAGTATAGCATAGAAAAAGCCGTTCAGCGTCCCAAGCAGGTCCACCGGAACGGCAAATCAATAAACTAATTTCAACTTAGTTGTCTTTTTCAACGATTGTTGTGATTTCTTCGATTGATTCCGTGTTTTCGTCACCTTCGATGAAAGCATCTTCAGCAGCGTTGTCTTGACCTTGACGGCCTTCGATAACGGCATCAGCCATCTTAGCAGTGATCAAACGGATGGCACGGATAGCGTCATCGTTTGCAGGAATCTTAACATCAACATCGTCAGGATCGGCGTTTGTGTCAATCATGGCAACAACAGGAATGTTGAGCATGTTGGCTTCCTTAACGGCGATTTCTTCCTTCTTAGGATCAACAACAAACAAAACATCTGGCAAGTCTTGCATGTCTTCGATTCCACCCAAGAACTTTTCCAACTTTTCACGTTGCTTGTTCAACAAGACAACTTCTTTCTTAGGAAGTTGTTCGAAAGTACCATCTTCGGCCATTGCCTTCAAGTCTTTCAAACGTTGAACACGTGTCTTGATTGTGTTCCAGTTAGTCAAAGTTCCACCCAACCAACGGTGGTTGATGTAGAATTGACCAGCACGTGTTGCTTCTTCAGCGATTGCATCAGATGCTTGCTTCTTAGTACCAACAAACAAGATGTTAGCGCCATCAGCTGAAGCGTTACGAATAAAGTTGTAAGCTTCGTCAATCAACTTAACAGTCTTTTGCAAGTCGATGATATGAATGCCGTTACGTTCCGTAAAGATGTATGGTGCCATCTTTGGGTTCCAACGACGAGTTTGGTGTCCAAAGTGAACCCCTGCTTCGAGGAGTTCCTTCATTGTAATAACTGCCATAGTGGCCTCCTAGGTTTAACCTCCGGTAAATTCTTGGTTCGTGCTGACAAATGATCAATCACTTGCACCTGCACGTTCTCGTTTACCGTGTGTATTTTTGTTGTATTCACAACAGATACTAGTTTACTAAGGTTTTGACCGAAAAGCAAGGATTTTTCTGATTTTTAACTAGTGAAAATCAGTCCAAAGAAAAAGCCAACCACAACCGGCTGGCAAATATTCTTAATCTTGTTCTTTAGCTAATTCTTGACCCAAAGTTTTGGCCAAAACAGCACTTTGCCCAGTTTGGTCCAAATCAGCACCATTCGTGACAATCAAGTTCGCATCTGACTTAGCCAAAGCCTCGAAAGCATTAATGGACTGGTTATTGAAATAGTTTTGGTCCGCGTTCTTCAAAGCGGCCTGAACTTTATCAATTCGGTAACTTTCGGCATCCGCCTTTGTTCGCGTCGCCTCGGCGTTGGCCTTAGCAGTGGCAATCAAAGCCTCGTTATTAGCCTTTGCGCGCAATTCGATGGACTTGGCCTCACCTTCCGCTTGCGAAATAGCTGCCACTCGTTCTCGATCTGCCTTCAGCTGCGTATCCATTGAAGACTGGATAGCTGCACTGGGCTTCAATTCATCAATATTAATCCGATCAACGTTAATACCATAGGTATTCGTTAAATCACCGATTGCCTCGGCCAAATCCTTATTGATTTGACTTGTTGACCCCAGGGCCTCGTTCAATTCCATCCGACCAATGATGTCGCGCAAGTGGCCCCGAACCAATTGTTGCATCGATTCAATCGAATTCGTGTTTTCATATGAATATTTCACAGGGTCTGTGATATGGAAGTTTAACGTCACCGTTGCCCCAATATCAGCGTTATCCTTGGTAATAACTGAATAACCAGCCAACTTCAATGGCTGCAAGGCCAAGGAAACCGTCCTGATTTTTTGAACCAAAGGCAAACGGAAATTCAAACCTGTCTGCCTTGTCGAAGAATACTTACCCAATGTTTCCAAAAGGCCAACACTATTTTGCGGCACAATCTTAAAGGAAACCAGGGCCAAAACGATTACAACAATGATGACGATCACCAAAATCGACATAAATACCGTCCTTACTTTTTCTGGAGGATTAAGACGTTCCCCTCGGCACGCTTAATCACATAGGTTTCTTCAGGGACCACATTAGTCCCTGAAGCTAAATCATAGTGATAAAAATTGCCAATAACCTTCACTAACTTCTCTCTTGGGTCGCAGTCTTTAAAAGACACCTGGCGCCCAATAATATTGTTTAATTCAAAAGTAGTAATCATTATTTGCCACCTTCAATTCAAATGATTTATCCCATTCTATCATGGATTAAGGGTCTCATAAAGTCCCTCTACCTATTTTTGCCAAATTGTAGAATCCACTTTTCGTTCCATTAAAAAAGCCTCTTTTTGCGGCCGGCTCAGGCGCTTAAACTTAGCCTCAGCCGAAAGGGCAGCGTGCTTATTATCAAACGTTTCTTGGTAAATCAGCTGTAATGGATGTCTGGACTTCACCCGAGTAAACTTGGCCCCCTTCCCCGCTTGATGGACTAAAAAACGGCGGTGGGCATCATCGGAAAAACCACCATAAAAATAACCGTCGGCCGTATAGAGCACATAAAAATCATAAGTTTTGTCATGAGCATCCGTCATGATTCCCATCTCCCTCCTCGCGCAACCACCTGTAATTGACTTACAGCTGCCAAGGTTGCCCATACAAAATTTCTTGTACCTGGGGCGTATACTGGTCATCAGCTGTATAGGCAATAATTGGTGGCAAAATCCGAACGCCACCCGGCTTACCCGCCTTAATCGCTTCTACCAAGACCATGTTGGCCTCACGGTCGGCCTTGCCGTACACAAACTGAATCCGTTTGACCGCTAATTTCCGGGCAGAAAGGGCAGACATAATATCCTCCAACCGGTCTGGTCGATGAACCAAATAAAATTTACCGTTATTCTTTAACAGCTTATTGGCAACTTGCGCTAAACGGGGCAAATCGATGGCAATTTCATGCCGGGCCAATTGATAATGTTCATCAAGGTTTTGCTTGGTCTTTTCATTCACGGAAAAATAAGGTGGGTTCGACAAAACCGTATCCACCGATCCAGGCTTAATATCGTCATAAATTTCTTGCATATCGGACTGAATCACACTCACGCGGTCTTCCAAATGATTTAAAACAACCGAACGCTGTACCATCTCTGCTAAATCTTGCTGCAGCTCGACTAACTTTACTTGCCCTGTGACTTTGGCGGCATAAAAAAGACCAATTGCTCCAGTACCGGCACCTAAGTCGACCGATAGTCCTCGCCCCTTTTGCTTGGGCTTAGCAAAGTATGCCAAGAGCACGGCGTCTAACGAGTAAGAAAACATATCTGGATTTTGGATAATTTGAATCTGTTGTGATGGCAAGCCGTCAAGGCGCTCACCTGCTCGTAATTCTTCTGCTTCCATGGTTTGTTGCAATATCTCCATAAACTAAGTAAAATTATTCTGTTAAGTCAATTAGAAAGGGACAAGCAGATGTTATTCTATCGCTTTATCCGGGTCTTTACAGTGACCTTTGTGGCCATTATTAATGGTCGCGTTACCTATCTCCACAAAGAGCGCCTGCCAAAAAATGAAAACTACGTTTTAGTTGGGCCACACCGTTCTTGGTGGGATCCCGTTTGGTATGCTATGGCGGCCTATCCAAAGCGCTTCATCTTTATGGCTAAGAAGGAGCTTTTCAAAAATCCTGCTTTGCGCGCCTTGATTACCACTTTGGGGGCCTTTCCAGTTGATCGGCGCAATGTCGGTACCGATACCATCAAATATCCCGTTAACGAGTTAAAGAATGGCGATCGATCACTCATCATGTTTCCAACTGGATCCCGGCATTCTCAAAAGTTAAAATCAGGATCAATCCTGATTGCCAAACTTTCAAAGAAACCGATTGTTCCAGCAGTTTATCAAGGTCCCGTGAAGTTTTCACACCTATTTAAACGCAATAATACCACAATTAATTTTGGTGAACCAATTGTGATTGACCCTAAAGCCCGCTTGACGGACGAAAAAATTGCCGAATACAATCAGAAGATTCAAGAATCTTTTGATGCCTTGGACAAAGAAATCAATCCCAACTGGGTATACATTGATCCAAAAGCACAAAAAAAATAAGCCGTTTGGCTTATTTTTTTTGTGCTTTGGCATTTTGTGCCTTCATTTGAGCCATCATCTGATTCAACTTCTTTTGTGATGGCTTCTGGCCCATTGACATCATCATGGACTTCATCATTTCTTCTGAAATGGGTGGGTTCTTTGCCAAGTATGACTTCATCGTAAAGCGGGCCAAGAAGAATCCCCCAACCAAACCAACGACCAAAGCCAAAATTCCAACTAATACAACCATTATTGGTCTCCTTTAACTACGAAAATCTATAAGGTATTATAGCATAAAGGCAAGCAAGACAGTATCTTTTTGCAAAAACAGTGGAAAACAGGTCGATAACTCGAATAAAAAGTTTCTTTATCCACTATTTTAAATTTAATCCCCATTTTGTAATAAAATTTAATATTTCTTAAGGTTTTCTCGCGAACATTTGTTTGCTTTTCAGGTTAAAATTCGCTAAGATAAACGTAGCAAATACAGGTAGGAAAGTACATATGGCAAGTTCTGATTCAAAACAAATTCAAGTCTTGAGATTTATTCACGACTATCAAAGTAAAAATGGTTTCCCACCCACCATTCGTGAAATTGGTGAAGCAGTCGGCCTATCTTCCTCTTCAACCATCCACGGTCACATTGCCCGTTTGATTAAAAACGGCTACCTCGAGAAGAAGGGAGAAGGAACTAAGGCACGCGCTATTGAAGTGACACCAGCCGGTTTTGAAATCCTTGGGATTTCGGCCACTTCCGGTAAGATTCCAGTCCTAGGATTGGTCACAGCTGGTCAACCAATTCTGGCCGTCGAACAAGAAGCAACCGAGTTCTTCCCCATTCCAGAAAATCTGATTCCCTATGATGGTGACCTCTTTATGCTGAATGTTCGTGGTGAATCCATGATTAACATCGGTATTTTGGATGGCGACAAAGTAATTGTCCGTCGTCAACAAAATGCCGACAATGGCGATATCGTCGTTGCCATGAACGAGGACAACGAAGCCACGGTTAAACGCTTCTTCCAAGAAGGTGGTCACTACCGCCTTCAGCCAGAAAACGATACAATGGCTCCCATTATCTTGGAATCTGTTTTTATTTTGGGAAAAGTTGTTTCCCTTTACCGCGACGCAATTTATTAAAAACAAACTTGCCTAAGGGCCCTACTACGTTTTTGTAGTAGGGCTGTTTTATTAGCAAAATAAGGACACTAAAAAGCCACCAATTCGTTCGTTGGTGGCTTTTTCAAAATAATTTATGCAAAAGTTGAATCAGCTGGTACGCGAACCAAGTCCATTTCAACCAGTGTTTGTGCAATTTCAACCGTGTTCCAGGCAGCACCCTTCAGCAAGTTGTCAGAAACAACCCACAAGTGGAAGGCACCAGGATTTTCCAAATCAGGGCGAATGCGGCCCACAAATGTTTCACGCTTACCTTCAGCCAAAAGAGGTTGTGGGTAAGTTTGTGTAGCTGGATCATCTTCAATAATCACATTATCAACGGCACCAATTGCCTGACGAATTTGATCAGTTGTCACGTTCTCGTCACCAGTATCGATATAAACGCTCTCACCGTGACCAATCATGACCGGCACACGGACGGCCGTACCAGTCACCTTAATAGCCTTAGCATTCTTGTCACCCAAGATAATCTTCTTCGTTTCGTGGATCATCTTGTATTCTTCGTGTGTGTAGCCTTCTTCTTCGAAGACATCAATCTGTGGCAACAAGTTAAAGGCTAATGGGAAATGCTTTTTATCACCTTTCACCGGCAGGACATGGGCCAATTCTGCCATGTCGTCACCCAACAAACGAGCCTGAGCTTCAGCCAAAACTTCATCCATCGCTGCCTTTCCAGCACCAGAAGCCGCTTGATAAGTGGAAATAATCACCTGGTTCAAGCCAAATTCTCGGTAAACTGGGTCAAGCGCCATTACCAATTGCGTCGTTGAGCAATTAGGGTTGGCAATAATTCCCTGATGGTCCTTTAAAGCGGCGGCGTTAACCTCAGGCACAACCAATGGCACCTGATCATTCATTCGCCAATAAGAAGAGTTATCGACCACAACAGCGCCAGCCTTAACAGCAGCCGGAGCCAAAGCCTTTGAGGTAGATCCACCGGCTGAGGCCATAACAATATCAACACCTGCAAAGGAATCTTCCGTTGCTTCTTCGACCGTTAATTCTTGGTCCTTAAAGCTGATTTTTTGACCAGCTGAACGAGCAGAAGCTAAGGCCTTAACTTCACCAACCGGAATTGTTGATTGGGCCAACTGGTCCAAAATTCGACGTCCAACAGCACCCGTTGCACCGAGCACTGCTACATTATAGGCTGTCTTTGCTACCATAAAAAAATTCTCTCTTTCTTTTTAAATGACATAATAAACAACAGAAGAAAATTAGTCTGTCTTCAAGGCGCTTTCAATCTGCTTTTGAATATCAGCTGCCTGGATAAACGTCCGATGACGAACAGGTCGCTGGAACAAATCCTTCACTTGGTCAGGAATTTGTGTTTTGGTTGCTGCTGCCAAAGCAGTCAAGCCGCCTTCGCCACTAACAACTTCTTCGCCAAGTGCCTCAAGAACCGTTTGTGGGAACTTATAGGGACTAGCAGTTGCGGCCAAAAGGGTTTGATGACCATCGTCGTTGTATTGATAAACGGCCACAGCCGTATGTGGATCAATCAAATAATCAGAAGAAAGGAACGTCTTTCGTATCGTTTCTTCTACCTGCTCTTGATTGGTCCAACCAGCAGAAAACTTCGCTAAACCAGATCTCGTTTTTTCTGCCAATTGATACTGGCCTTGACTTTGCAAGTCTGCCATATCTTTTTTGATCAAATCAGCATCCTGACCGCCAGCAAAGTACAACAGACGCTCTAAGTTTGACGACACCAAAATATCCATAGCCGGCGCATTCGTCACCTTAAAGTCGCGGTTCTTATTATATACCCCTGTTTGGAATAATTCTGTTAAAACATGATTTTCATTCGAAGCAACCGTAAAATCAGCCACCGGTAAGCCGATGTGGCTGGCATAGTAAGCTGCTAACATATTTCCAAAATTACCAGTTGGCACAAGTACATCAATTTCTTCACCAGGCTTAATTTGACCACTTTCAACTAATTGACCATAGCCGTAGAAATAATAGACGATTTGTGGGACCAAGCGACAAATATTAATCGAATTTGCCGAAGAGATTTGAATATCTTCTTTCTTTAAGAAGGCAGCAAAATCTGAATCACCCAAAAGGCGCTTAACCGCCTGCTGGGCATCATCAAAATTGCCCTCTATCCCGTAAACATAGGTATTTTTTCCAGGCTCGGAGACCATCTGCTGACGCTGGATGTCCGAAACCCCGACTTGTGGGTACAAAACTGCAATTTTTGTTCCAGGTACGTCGGCAAAACCAGACATTGCGGCTGTTCCCGTATCACCTGAGGTTGCCGTTAAGATAGCAATTTCCTTATCCAGGCCTTCTTTCTTAGCCGCCGCAATCACTAAGTGAGGCAGGGCCTGAAGGGCAATATCTTTGAAGGCCAATGTCGGACCATGAAAAAGCTCCAAATAGTGCAAATTGTTCCCAGCATCTTTGACCGGCACAATTTTATCGGTATCCCATTGGCTACCATAAGCTGCCTGTACAACGGCTTGAATCTCTGCTTTTGTAAAATCAGGCAAAAAAGCAGCAAAAATTTCAGTCGCCAAATCCTGGTAGGATTGTTGACCGATGGTCTTTAAATCCAAGTTCAAAGTTGGCCACTGATTTGGCACGTACAAACCACCATCCGGTGCTAAGCCCTGGAGGATGGCCTGGGCGGCAGAAACAGCAGGGGCTTCTCCCCGGGTCGAGACATATTCCATGACGTACTCCTTCAATCTCATTGATTTCTAATGATATTATAACAAAAACATTCCTTTTTAGGCGGGAAAATGGTAAAGTTAATAGGAAATTATCCTTACTTGACAGTAAAAAACGATAGAAGGAGTCATCATGGAAGTTAAGATTGGCCTTTTTGGCTTAGGAACAGTTGGGATGGGCTTGTTAACCATCTTAGAGGAACAAAAAGAAAAAATCAGTGAAAATACTGGTTTAGACCTGACCGTAAAAACCGCGATGGTCTCTTCTTTAACCAAGGACCGCCCTGGTTTAAGCTCCACCATCCAACTGACCACCGACCCAAAGGACATCTTAGATGATCCAGAAATTGATTTGGTTGTCGAAGTTGCCGGTGGTACTGGCTCCGCTAAAAACTGGATTAAGTCCGCTTTGGCAAGTAAAAAACCAGTTATTACGGCTAATAAGGACCTGATTGCGACCGCTGGGGAAGAACTCCTTGACTTAGCAAACAAAGCGCAGGTGCCCCTCTTATATGAAGCAGCAGTTGCCGGTGGGATCCCAATTATCGGTACCCTACGCGAATATTTCCGTACCGATACCATCCGCTCATTAGCGGGGATTGTGAATGGTACCACCAACTACATGTTAACTCAAATGGCCGATAATGACCTATCCTACGAAACGGCCTTAAAGCAAGCACAAGACCTAGGCTTTGCCGAAGCGGACCCCACAAATGATGTCGCTGGCTACGATGCTGCTTACAAGGCCATTATCTTGGCCCGTCTGGTCTTTGGATTGGAGGCTGGATTAAAGGACATTCAAATTACCGGTATTCAAAAGATTACGGATGAGGACATCGCCGCCGTTAAAACACTTGGTGGCCAACTCAAGCTTCTTTTCCGCATCGATCAAATCAGTGCCGATTCAGTGGCCGTTATCGTTGCTCCCCAGGTTGTGCTACCACAATCACCTCTGTCACAGGTCCACAATGAGAATAATGCTATTGCAGTGAACAGTGATAACCTCGGTCAAACGCTTTTCTATGGCCCTGGGGCTGGTGCACGGCCAACGGCCCAAGCCGTTTTAGCCGATATTTTGGCTGCCGCAACGGCACCAAAGGACGCTAAGCAACCGTTGTCAGAAAGGGAAATGACATTAGCTGGCGAACGAGTTCAAGCCTATTGCTGGATTCTGAATACAACTGGTGCAAACAATGTTAGCCAAGACACCAAGGACGAACTCCGTTCATTGATTGTTCGTCAAGCCAGCCACGAAAATAACCGGCTTGGCTCTCAGCTCGTCCTTTATACCAAAGAAATGTCCAAAGATCAGCATGATGCCCTTCTTGACGCTTTAACAACTAATCGGACATTAGCAAAGGAGTTTGTGATTTATCCATGCTAACCATCACTGTACCATCAAGTTCTGCCAACCTTGGTCTTGGCTTTGATTGTCTTGGACTTGCATTAAACCTTAATTTAACCGTAACCGTTGGTCCAAAAACTGATACTTGGCAAGTGGTTCACCCATTTGGCGCAGATATTCCAAACGATGAAACCAATCTCATTGTTCAAACTGCTCGACTCGTTGATCCAGATATTACACCCCACCAACTAATCGTTAAAAGTGACATTCCACTGGCTCGTGGTCTTGGATCTTCCTCATCAGCATTAGTAGCCGGTCTTTTCTTGGGGCACTACTTAGACGATCAAACGATTGATCGTCACCAAATTCTACAAGAGGCAGCAGCCCTTGAGGGTCATCCGGACAATGTTGCGCCAACTATTTTAGGTGGCCTACAATTAACAGACGATGACCAAAATGGCGTACAAGCCACTACCCTTCCACTACCCAAAAATTTGGTCGCGGTTACCTTTATTCCGGACTACCCATTAAAAACCGCGGAAGCAAGGGCGGCTTTGCCTGCAACCTTACCACTCAAAACGGCCGTTCACCAAAGTCAACACCTTGCCAACTTGGTTGCCGCTTGCTACTTAGGTGACCAAAAGCGATTAATGGATTTAGTAGAAGAAGACCAACTGCATGAACCCTACCGGGCTAATTTAGCACCAGAATTCTTACAAATTCGTGCCTTAGCACACCGCCTTGGTCTAGCAGGAACATACCTGTCGGGAGCTGGACCGACAGTTATCTCAATAGTTGAACGAGGACACGCTGACCAGCTACTTGAAGCCATCAATGGCCTCAAGCTGAACGGCACAGCAACCATTTTAGCTGTCCAACACACCGGTGCCACCCTCACAGGTACATTGGATTAAAGACACTCAATCTGTTTTGATTTATGAAAGGAGTGCCGGTTTCTTACCGGCAGTATTATGAAAGTAACAAAATTCGGCGGTTCCTCTTTAGCAACTGGAGCCCAGTTTGAACGCGTCATCGATATTTTAAATCAGGATGAAGACCGTCAGGTCGTTGTGACCTCCGCCCCTGGTAAGGCAAAAGAATTTCCAATCAAGGTTACCGACCTCTTGATTCGCTATGCCAACGAAACTATCAACGATGAGGATGCTACTGAAACGCTCTTAGCGTTGAAGGAACGCTATCAGACCATTGCCGACCACTTTAACCTCGATCAAGAGGTTTTCCAAACGATTCCTGACCAAATTGACCAATTGGCAAATCATCATTATCGCTCCTACTCTTATTTGCGAGCTGCCTTTGCCGCCCATGGCGAGTATTTAAACGCGCAATTACTGGCCTTGATTCTGCAAGCTAAAGGTGAAAAGGCAGTTTTCGTCGACCCAAAACAGCTTCATATGGAAACCGATGCGACAACCGCAACCCTAAATGAAGAAACCACTTATCAAGACCTTGCCGCCTTTGAAATCAAAGATGATACCCGTTATATTTTCCCAGGTTTCTTTGGTTACAATGACCGTGGCGAGATGGTTACCTTTTCTCGTGGTGGTTCCGACATCACCGGTGCGATTTTAGCTCGTGGCTTAATGGCAGAAGTCTATGAAAACTTTACAGATGTCTCTGCTATTTACGCCGTCAACCCCCGGTTGGTCAGCCACCCAGCAGCTATTAAGAACATGTCTTATAGTGAAATGCGAGAATTATCCTACGCTGGCTTTGCCGTCTTCCACGATGAAGCCATTATCCCAGCTATTCAAGCTCAGGTACCAATTAACGTCAAAAATACCAATGATCCAACTGCTCCTGGTACTTGGATTGGTCCAGCCGAACAAAATAAGCCGGAACGCCGTGTAACAGGAATTGCCGCTTCAGACAACTTTTGTGCCCTTTACCTGCACCGATACCTGTTAAACAAGGAAATCGGCTTTACCATGCGCATTCTAAAAATTTTGGACCGCCATGGTGTTCCTTACGAACACATGCCTTCTGGAATTGATGATTTAACGATTATCTTCAACAAAAAGAGCCTCAATAAGGAACAAATCGAACAAATCCAAACAGATATTGAGCGTGAATTATCACCCGATACAATGGCTTGGCATGATGACTTTTCCATTATTATGGTTGTCGGTCAAGGAATGATTAACCGTGTTGGTGCCTTTACCGAAATCGTTACACCACTAAAGGACGCCGGTATTTCGTTGCAAATGGTGAACCAAGGTGCTTCTGAAATTTCAATTATGCTTGGTGTCGAATCTAAGGACGTTGATAACGCGGTCAAAGCCATTTATCACAACATCTTTTAAATCAAAATTAGTTTAGGCAAGACCATTGCACCACGATGGTCTTGCCTTTTTTGCCCTCGGTCAAGTTAGACGGTTAAGGTTTCCAAATCACACAAAAAGAAGCCAAAACCTTTGGTAAGTTTGGCTTCTAGTAGAAAAAGGCCGAACGGTTAAACCATTCAGCCTTTTTCTGATTTATTCGAACAAATTAAGCTTGTTGTACCTTGGCGTATGACTCAGACACAGGCTTTGTCACGATTTCGTTGATTTCACCCAACAACGTGTTCAAAATCTGTTCTGCGGCCATCAAGTCCTTAATCTTGTCGTTTTCTTGGACTTGCTTAGCGACAGCATCCCATTCCTTTTCTTGGTCAGGAGTAGGTTGTTGCTGTGCTTGCATCATTTGTTGCACAATCATTTGGATTGACTGGAATTGCTTAAACAAATCCTTCGCAGCATCATCGCCTTGAACTGCGTCAAAGGCAGTTTGCCATGACTTGTATTGATCAGTTTCGACCAAAACCTTAGCCATTTCGTTTGCGTTATCGTAAATGTTAACTGTCATTATTATCCCTTTCAAATACAAATCGGAGTAGTGAAATCACTAATAATCTCTACTTAAATGCTCCTGTAATAGTATCCCATACTTTAGCCGCACCAGCAACTGTGGTATTCACACCGTTACTGAAGTTATTTGCTGCGTTTGTGAACCAATTTGATGATGAAGATGATGAAGTATTAGTATTGCTAGTGTTCGTTTGACTAGCGTCTGAAACACTAAAGTTATCACCTGTCGTATTTGGTAAAATTTGACCCAATGAAGTCTTCACGAAGTAACCAATTGTCCCCATCAAGCCGATTGGTAGAGAACTTGTATTGTCACCTTCCAAACCTTCCCAAGAAACTTGAACGATATCCTTGGTGTAGGCCACAGCCCATGAATCCTTTGAGGAGTTCGCATTGTTTGAATCATTAGGATTCTCAGTAGTTCCAGTTTTACCGGCAATCTTATAACCAGATGGTGCTGCACCCGTTCCAGTTCCGCTGGTATAAGTACCAAGCATCATTTTTGTCATATTATCCGCAACTGATTTTGAAATCACTTGCTTTTGAGTTACCTTTGGCTGAGCAACAATCACCTTGCCAGAAGAATCAACAATTTTGGTAATATAGTGGGCTTGTGACATCGTTCCGCCGTTTGCAAAAGCCGTATAGGCGGACGCCATTTGAGATGGTGACACACCAGTCGTCAAGCCACCAAGGGCCAAAGCATAGTTTTTATCTGCATCAACCAGTGGCAAGCCAAACTTCTTACCAGAGTCCCAACCAACATTTACACCTAACTTATTCAGCAAATAAACAGCTGGAATATTGTAAGAATGCTCTAAGGCCACATACATTGGTACATCGGCCGTTTCGACATTCAGCGCATTATTTGGCGAATAATTATTCGTACCAAAGGTCATCTTCTTATTAGGTAACTTGGTATTAATACTGTAGCCCGCTTCCAATGCTGGCGCGTAAACAACCAAAGGCTTAATAATGGAGCCGGGTTGCAATTGTGACTGAGTGGCACGGTTAAAGCCACGGAAAGTATGTTGGGTTTCACGGCCACCAATAACGGCTCGAACACCACCCGTCTTAGCATCTAAGACAATCGAAGCCGCCTGTGCCTGTGACTGATTTCCAAAGAGACTACTCTTCTGGAAATCGTTTTGCATGTTTTCCTGGTCTTTTTGGTTCAGGGTTGTATAAATTTTATACCCCCGGTTCATGATGTCTTTTTCGTCCAAACCGTACTTATTGACGGCTTCATTAATCACGGCATCAAAGAACCATGGATAATGATACGACTCATCACCCGTATAGTTGTCATGCAGCACAATGTCAGTTGCCTGAGCAGCCTTTTCCTGGTCCTTAGTCAACTTCTTGTTTTCATACATTGTCTGCAAAACCAAATTTCTTCGAGCCTTCGATCGATCTGGATTATCGATTGGGTTAAAGCCCGATGGATTCGTCAGCATACCGGCCAAAGTAGCTGCCTGCTCGGTTGTCAAGTCCTTGGCATGAACACCGAAGTACTTCTCTGAAGCATCTTCAACCCCCCAAACACCATGACCAAACCATGCATTATTCAGGTACATCGTCAAAATCTGATTTTTCGAATAAACCTGTTCAACTTGCATAGACAAGAAAATTTCTTTGGCCTTTCGAGTAAAGGTTTGCTCTTGAGTCAAATAGGCATTTTTTACCAGTTGCTGGGTAATCGTTGACCCACCACCAGAGATGACATGTGAACCGGTCAAGCGATTACGAACAAACAAGTACGCTGCTCGACCAAGGCCAGAAACGGAGAACCCATGTTCCTTATAAAAGTTACGATCTTCAATCGACAAAACGGCATCGCGCATGTTCTGTGAAATCTGATCATATTTGACATAAGTACCCTTTTGCGAGTACAACGACCCAGCATAGTTATTCGAACTATCGTAGATATTCGTCGTTTGTGACAGTGATGATTCCAGCTTTTGGACGTGCATCGTCTTGGCCATCGTCACTAAGTAGACTGAGGTCACTAAGAACAGCGACATAAAAATCAGAATCAGAAGTCGACCAATTTGATAGCGGTTCCAAGTCGGGGCCGTTCGTTTCCAAAAGGTTGTATTTTTAAGTGAAAATTTTGCTTTCATCCGTTTTCCTTTAACCAACAGGGCTCATGCCTGCCGCATAACGCACAGGTGGTCACCGATAAAAAGAGTTTTTACATTTCCTTTGGTGCTTGCACACCAAGAATTGAAAGTGCAATTGTCAAAGTCGTGGATACGGCCTTAACCAAAGCGAGACGACCATTCAAGTTTTCATCTTCTGCCAAAATCTTAGAATTAGCATAGTACTTATTGAACGAGCGAGCTAGCGATAATGCATATTTAGCAATCACTGATGGTTCGCGGTGGTCAAAGGCCCGCACAACAGTATCAGGGAAGTTCACCAAAGTTGTCACAATGTCCCATGTTTGTGGATCATCAAGACTGATTTGCCTTTCGTCGACCGTAACGCCAGCTTTCCGAAGGATTGATTGAGCCCGTGCATTCGTATACTGCACGTATGGTCCGGTATCCCCTTCAAAGCGAACGACTTCACCAAGGTTAAAGTCAAAGTTGTTGGTCCGGTCATTCATCAAATCGTGGAAGACCACCGCTCCAGCACCGACTTCTTCGGCAACCTGGTCTTTATTGACCAAATCAGGATTTTTTTCGTTAATTTGTGAAAGAGCAAGCTCGTGGGCATCATCCAAAACATCCTTCAACAAGACAACGTCACCCTTACGAGTTGACATCTTCTTACCGTTAAAGGTAATCAAACCAAAGGAAATGTGTTCAACATCGTCCGCCCATGGTAATCCAAGCAAATTCAAAACAGCCTTTAATTGCACAAAGTGTTCACGCTGTTCGCCACCAACGACATACAAAGACTTCGCAAAATCATAAGTTTCCTTACGGTAAATGGCCGCTGCCAAATCACGAGTCATGTACAAAGTAGCACCATCAGTTCGCTTAATCATCGCTGGAGTCAAATTTTCATTGATTGAGGACAAGTCAACGATTTGCGCCCCTTGGGATTCCTGCAAGAGCTTCTTTGCTTCCAACATATCAACGACCTTATCCATCTTGTCGTTGTAGAAAGCTTCCCCATTAAAGGAATCAAATTCGATGCCCAAGCGGTCATAAATTTCCGTAAATTCCTTCAATGATTCCTCACGGAACCAGGCCCACAAGCGCTTTGCCTCTGGGTCGCCATCTTCAAGCTTTTTAAACCAAGCACGACCCTCATCATCCAATGATGGGTCTTCCTTTGCCTTATCGTGGAATTCCACATAGTACTTCAAGAGAGTGGCAATTGGGTCGGCCTTAACTTCTTCTTCCGATCCCCATGTCTTATAAGCATAAATCAGCTTACCAAACTGGGTTCCCCAGTCACCAAGATGATTAATTTTAACTGGCTGGTACCCGTTTTCTTCAGCTAAGTTCGACAAAGCATTGCCAATCACTGTTGAACGCAAGTGTCCCATTGACATTGGCTTAGCAATGTTTGGTGATGACATATCCAAAGCGATGTTTCGCCCCTGACCCCGGTTATTCTTTCCGTATTGGTCGCCAGCAGTCAAAACAGCGGTCAATGTCTCTTGTGTTATCGCCTTCTTATCCAAGAAAAAGTTGATGTAAGGGCCAGTTGCGACAACCTTTTCAAAGCCACTTTGGTCGATTTGTTCGACAAGGTCAGCCGCAATTTGCTGTGGGGCCTTCTTTAAGACCTTTGCCAAAGTAAAAGTTGGAAAGGCCAAGTCACCCATCTTAGTATCCTTGGGCGCTTCCACCTTGCTTGCGATTTCTTCAGCTGTCATGTCAGGTAGGACCGCCTGTAAGGCGGAAGTCACTGCTTGATTCGTTGCCATTGTATTATCCTTTTATTAAAAATTTCACTATCTTGCAAAAGAGGACCCGTCTCTTATTAACCAAAGAGACGAGCCCTGCCCGCGGTACCACTCTAATAGCCATATGGCCACTTTGTTATCAAATTCTGAGCAGAAAAAGCCGCGCGGGCCAGGGCCAGCCCTTAACTCACACTAACGTTAAGGTCACTGCAAAGCTGGGCACCTGCCTTCTATCTTTTTCAATTACAACCAGGATGTCTTATTCAGACTTTTCGTCCTGGGGTGCTGCCTTGATGACTTCCACATCGGCCATTCGAACAACAGCGCGGTGGTTCATTTCATTGACGGCTGGTTGGTCGGCTGGATCATTTTCGATGATTTCAACCAACAATGCATTTTCGTAAACCTTTTCAACCTTACCAGTAAAGGGGTTTTCAAGGTTCCCGTATGCTGGGGCGAGCAACTCATCCCCCACGTGATACTTGGATTCTTGCTTTTCGTCTTCCTTGCTCATCACAGCCTCCTGCTTACTTTCGTATAGGTCACTATTATACCATAAAGTTTTAAGATGTTAGTAAATCAGCTACCAGAGCGATAATGTCTTCGGCAACTTCTGTCTTCAATTTGGCCGCTACCTGGATTGGCTCCTGGTCAGCGGTGACCAACGTCACCTTGTTTGTGTCCTTATTGAAGCCAGCGTCTGCCTCCAAAACATTATTGGCCACAATCAAATCGGCATGCTTTTTGACTAATTTAGCCTGGGCATTTTCAACCAGGTTTTCGGTTTCGGCCGCAAAGCCAACGACGACCTGTCCCGGCTTTTTCGTCTCACCAACGGTCTTTAAGATGTCGGGATTTTGCACCAAATCTAAAATCATGTGCTCATCACCATGCTTCTTGACCTTGTGATCAGCTACTTCAGCCACTCGGAAATCAGATACCGCTGCAGCGCCGATGTAAACATCAGCTGTGGCCACTTCTTTTTGAACGGCTGCCAACATCTCTCTCGTGTCACCAACCAAAATAACCTGAATGGCTGGGCTTACCTGCCGTGAGGTGGCCGCCACCAATGTGACGGTCGCACCAGCTGCGCGGGCCGCTTCGGCTAGGGCATAACCCATTTTACCAGAAGACTTATTGGTCAAATAGCGCACCGGATCAATTGGTTCCCGCGTTCCACCCGCGGTAATCACAACTTTTTTGCCGGCTAGGGGCTTTTCCTCAAAAACAGCATCTTGGAAGTCGTCAGAGTGTAAATCAGCAACGGCCTTCACGATTTCAGCTGGTTCCACCATTCTGCCCTTGGCTTCATAGCCTTCGGCCAAGAAACCACTAGCCGGTCCGATAAAGTCAAAACCGTCTTGCTTTAGTTGGTCAACATTTCGCTGCACCGCGGGACTACTCCACATCACGTCATTCATCGCGGGTACAGCAATCTTGCGAGCTGCGCTAGCCATGACCGTTGCCGTTAACACGTTGTCGGCAAGTCCCAAAGCTAATTTAGCCAAGGTATTGGCCGTCAAAGGTGCCAGCACAATCAAATCAGCCCACTTCGCTAAGTGAACGTGGTCAACAGCGCTGCTAGGTCCTTGCCAACTTGCATCGGTCAAAACGGGGTACGTCGAAAGCACCGCCAAAGTCTTGGCTGGTAAAAATTCTTGGGCCGCATCCGTCATCACCACTTTGACATTGGCTCCAGCTTTAATCAACAGCCGCGTTAATTCGGCTGCCTTATAGGCTGCGACACCGCCCGTTACGGCTAAGAGGATGTTTTTATCTTGGTAAAAAGCTGTCATGGCTAATCCTCCACGAGTAATCCCTGGCCGGCCAAAAGGGCCTGCTGGCACTCTTTCACAGTGGCATAGTCACCGATGTAGGGTGTATCAACGCCATCGACCTTTTGGTAAGGGTCCTCACCCTTGCCGGCAACCACAACCAAGTCATTTTCGCCAGCTAAATCAATCGCCTGGTGAATAGCGGTAATCCGGTCCATCTCAAAGTGAACTTGGACATGGTCATTCGTGATACCATCAGCAATTGTCTTGGCAATCGTCAATGGGCTTTCGTACTGGGGGTCGTCAGCCGTCAAGAAGACTTGGTCAGCCTTTTGTGACAAGACCTTGGCAAAATCAGCTCGGCGGGAAACACCCTTATTTCCTGGTGCACCCAGAACAACAATGACTTGTCCATCTGGGGACTGCGCCTTGGCAAAGGCCAAAAGCGATAGTAAGGAAACGTAGTTGTGAGCGTAATCGACAAAGGCGACCCCGTGACCAGGCAACTTTAATGAAAGCATCCGGCCTGGAATCGTGACCTCATCCAGCCCCTTCACCATTGACTGATGGTCAGCTCCGGCTAGCCCGACCATCATCAGTGATGCCACGGCGTTTTCCTCGTTGAAGTCACCGGGAAGGTTCAAGCGGTAGCCACCACTAATCACGTGTAAATCAGGCACCGCCACACCAGTTGTCACCGTAAAGTGTGACTCGTGCAAAGCGGACTCTTGACTCGTAAAGGTCACTAATGGTTGCTGACCATTAACAGGTGCCGTTCCGGCGCGACCATAAGTCAACACGCGGTCATGCTGACTAGCAGCGCGGTCAAAGATTGCTTGGTAGTGGTCCATTCCCGCATTTAAAATCACGTGGTCGGAATTATCCAACAGCATTTCCTTATGTGCCAAATAATCGGCAAATGTTGGATGCTCATTTGGTCCGATATGATCCGGTGAAATATTCAAAAAGGCCCCAACGTTAAAGCGCAAACCATAAACACGGTTACGCAAGTATGCCTGTGAGGAAACTTCCATCACCAAGTGGGTCATCCCATTGTCGACCGCACGGCGCATGTCTTTAAAGAGTTCAAAAGATTCGGGCGTGGTCAAATCTGATTTTTTCTTATCCGCTGGATTTGGGCCAACAATCCGATCGACCGTTGAAAACAATGCCGTCTTCCCCGCAGTTGCTTCTTTCAGCATCGTATAGGCAAAGTAAGCAGCCGTTGTCTTCCCCTTGGTTCCCGTAAAGGCACCAATCCAAAGCTGGTCTTGCGGGTAATCAAAGTAGGCCATCGCCAACACTGATAAAGCCTTTTGACTATCAGTCACCAACCACTGGGGTAAATCAGTACCCAAATCATGGTCAGTTACCAAGGCCGTCACACCATCGACCCCGGCAAGGTATTCCGCCTTAAAGGCCCCTTTGACAACAAAGAGCGTCTGGTCCTGGACCTGACGGGTGTCATAATGAAGGTGGTCAAAGACCAAATCATCAGTTGGTTCACTGACGAGTAGGTCGTGTTTTTGTAAAATTTTTGTCACATCTTGTCTAGTTAATCGCATAGACTCATTATAGCATAGGCCGACAAAAAGCGAACCTTTAAAAAGACTGAAACTAAGCCTTTTTTAGCAAAAACAGGCCGAGAAAACTCGGCCTTATGTGCAGCCATTTTTTAGTTACATGCTCCTGAAAAGGAACAAAACATTTCCTATCAGTTAACTTATTTCATTTTCGCTGATTTCACGTCCCATAAACCAATGGCTATTCAAGTTATCAGTCCACTTATTTTCTTAATAATGGTTTTAAGGCGATTGGCGTGAAAATTGTCGTTAACAAAATGACGATCGTCAACATCGCATAATGACCCGAACTCAACGCATGAGCTGACAGTGCCAAATCAGCAATCACAATGGCCATCTCACCACGTGAGACCATCCCAACACCGACAACCCGAGCATCGCCAACCGGCACCTTGACTAGCCGAGCTCCAAAGTAGGCCCCAAAGAACTTCGTCAAAATCGCGAAAATTGTCAAAATCGCAATCAACGGCAGATTAGCTAACTGGCCAACGAGTGTAACCTTTAACCCGATATTAACAAAGAAAATCGGAATAAAGACGGTTTGACCAACTAAAGTGACGCCGTATTCAATCGCCGCGGCTGATTTCTGCCGAGAAAAGAGCACGCCGACAACAAAGGCCACGATGGCTCCCGAAAGTCCAATTTTCTCTGACAAGGTTGCACTGAGTAAAACGATTACCAGTGCAAAATTCAGAACAGCCCCCGGTAGCGACAAGCGACCGATTGCTGGCAAAATTTTTGGCAATACGTAAAGCAAAACTGAAACTAACACAAGCAAAAACATGACCATCAATAAAATGGTGAACCATAAGGGGCGCTGAATCTTTTCGCCAATTCCAAAGACCGTCTGGTAGACCGTCCACATCAAAATTGCCAAAATGTCATCTAAAACGGCTGCTCCCAAGATAGTCGCTCCGGCGTCTGATTTGACCTGATGATACTCAGTCAAAATTTGCGCCGTAATTGAAACGGATGTGGCCGAGAACAGCACCGCCCAAAAAAGAGATTTTTCATCGGTCATCCCCAAGGTCAGTCCCAGTACCAAAAAGACCACAAAGGGCGTTACCACCCCGGCTAGAGCAACCGTTACCGCCTGTCGGGCATGGCGCTTTAACAATCCAAGATCAGATTCAATGCCGGCCAAAAACATTAAGAGCAAAACTCCGACCTCTGCCCATGTGGCTAAGCTATGATTAGCAGACAGCAGATGAAAACCTGCTGGTCCCAAAATAATCCCCGCACCAATTTGACCAACAACAGTCGGCAGTCGCAAGCGCTCCGCTAGCCAAGACATCATCAAAGCCCCGAACAAAATCAATCCAAATGTCCAAATCGTCATTTTCTTCCTCCACATTTATAGCCTAGTCAGCTTGAAATGAGCAAAGAAAAAAGGCCCACTCCAAGTAAACCTAACTCCCCCGTTAGGCTCCGCCTTGAGTATGACCTCAACCAAAGTTTTTTATTCAATACTGCCATTGTAGCATTAATTAAAACGAAAATTCAAATCGTTCACAACGTCCATGTGCATTTTAACAAACATTCCAACCGTCCTGTTGGCACTCGAACATCTTGGTGTTATAATGGTGTTGTGGAAAAAGCGCTGTAGCTACAACTACAACGCTTTCTAGCAAACCCGTAAAACGGTGGCTATCTGATTAGTTATAAATAACCATCAGCTCGTCAAAGCCTGTGATGGTTATTTTTTTTTGGCTTAATTTAATAAGCTCAATCACTAATCCCAGCAATATCAGAACAAAAGTTCCGAAAGACAGCATTAATTGTAAGGCAATCGTCACCGACACCCTGGCATCTCCTTTCTTAGAATGTGATTGTTGGTTTTAACACCATACGCACCACCTCCTTTGAAAAAGGATAGCCACCATCCACGCTTGTTTGCTATACAAATACTATAGCATAAAACCCTCGAAAACATTGATATAAAGCTGTTTTTGGACATTTATTACCGATTTATTCAATACCATGCAAAAATAAAAAGGCACCGATTTACCACACCTAATGAGTTCATTAAAAATGAATTCACTACCATAATTTAAAAGCAACTTAAAAGGACTGATACCGAGAAAATACGGGGTATCAATCCTTTTTACTTATTCAAATAATACGTCTTAATTTGTTGGCTTATCTCATCGCGGCTTAACCAATCACAATGATGATATCCCTTAACGTGCAGGAGTCTGCAAAAGGTCACCAACGTGTTCTGCCAATAAAGCCCGCACTTGATCGGTTGCGTGAGTTTCCATCAGCAATTGGCGCAACTGAGAAGCATGAGGGAAGCCCCTCAGGTAAATCTTAAAGTAACGCTTCAATGCTTCAAAGTTCTTGATAGAAGCCGTCTTATTCACTTCATCAAACAAGTCCAATTGCAATTCCAAAAGAGCGATTGATTCTGCCAAAGTGTGGTCCTGATGGCCTGGTTCAAAGGCGTATGGGTCGTTTAAGACGCCACGGCCAATCATCACCCCATCAATACCAGGATGTTCGGCTGCCAAAGCCAAACCGTGCTCGTAGTCCTTGACATCCCCATTGATTTGGAGAAGTGTATCCGGTGCCAACCGATCACGCATGGCAATAATGTCATCAATCAACTCGAAGTGAGCCTCAACCTTTGACATTTCCTTCCGAGTTCGCAAATGAATCGTCAGCACTTGAACGTCCTGTTCGAAAATCATCGTCAACCAGTCGTGGTACTCTTCGACTTTATAAAAGCCTAACCGCGTCTTCACAGATACGGGCAAACCACTTTCCTTGGCTGCAGCGATTAGTGCCTTAGCTCGGTCCGGATGGCGAATCAAATCAGAGCCGGCATCGTTCTTGATAACTGTGCCATCTGGGCAACCCATGTTTAAATCAACGGCCTGATAACCCATTTCAGGAAGCAACTTGGCTGCTCCAGCAATCACTTCTGGCTTTGATCCCCAGATTTGAGCAATCGGCATTTTTTCGCCCGGAGCAACCGCTAACCGACCCTGAACGGAAAACTTTGCCTCAGGGTGAACCATTGATGCAGCGTTCGTGAACTCCGTATAATACACATCCGGCCCACCAGCTTTGGCAACCACGCGACGGAAAATTGTATCCGTGACCGCTTCCATTGGTGCCATTGAAAAGAATGGTCGCTTGTTCCCGTTTTCATCTTTGGCTTCATCTACAATCTTTTGCCAAAATGCACTCTTAGCAGTTGTCATAAGCCCTCCTTTCGGCTTTTTAAAAGCCCAGTAAAATCAACCTTACTATTTTAGCATGATTAGCTGTCTTTTTCAAAAATCGAGGTCTTCAATGAAAATCTTCCACGAAATCTACCAAAAGAAAAAACCGACACCACCATAGATATGACTCCCGAAACTTGTTCATCAAATTTCATCGTTCGTATCAACACAGTGGCAATCGGTCCAGTGTTACTTTCTGATTTTTAAAAAAGAGTTCGGTTATTCTGCCGTTTTAATTTCCTGTAAAACCTGAGCCAAAGCTCGGGCACGGTCGTGATAGGTAACTAATTCGGACATGGTCATTTCGGACAAAGTCAGACCATTTTCGGCCTCCATAATGTCATCCAATCCGCCAATTAAGTCCCCACGTCGTGCCTCCGTAGCAATCTTAACGCCACCCTTGCCGGCACCAGTATACAGTTGACCGGCCGGGCTGCAGGCGGCCAAAACAGCCAAAAGGTAGGCCGACCGATCCTGCCCTTGATCATAAAGGCTCAAAATATAGTTAATCTCGGCTTCCTTACCAATCACATTCAAGCTCTTAAATTCACGCGAAGAGGTCACGCCAAAACGGTCGGGAAAAGCCTGCAAGTACAGACCGGTGTCATCAGCTAAAATCCAATCATCCGGTAAATACTGGTGAATAAAAGTTGCTTTGGCCTTTGCATTCTCTAACTGTGAATCGGTCGTTTCCTCCGGAAAAGCCAATTCCTTTCCCAAAATATCTCGATAATTGGTCACGCTATAACCCATTTCTTGAGCCAAAACGGCCATTTCCTTAGTCTTAGCAGAATTATTCGAAGCAAATACAAAGTCCATGTCGGCAGTTCTCTTTCCTACAAATTTAAGTTTTCCAGGAGTTTAACCTTGGTCACCTCACCCGCATAAAGCGTCTGCTGTTGACCCGTAGCATCCTCGACCATGATTAAACCACCCTGGTCGCTAATACCGGTGACTATCCCAGTTTTTTCATCTGTACCAACCTTAACAGTTATAGTGTGACCAATCAATAAGGAAAGCTCTCGATACGCCGGCAGATACGCACCGCTTTGGTAGGTATCCGTCATTTTTATGAGGTTAACAATCAATTGAGCCAAAATCACATTTAAGTCCAAATCAGCTTCACCATCTGCCAGTACTGTCCCCGCCTTGGACTCGAGTCCATCTGGAAAAGCACCTGGCATTAGGTTAATGGCAAAGCCAAGGATCACAGCCGAATATTGTTGGCTCTCAAAGTCAAAAATTCCCTCCGTAATCACGCCACCAATTTTATGATCATGTAAAATCAGGTCATTGACCCATTTTAGTTGAAAGGGAGCGGCCGGAAAAAAAGTTTGCAGTCCCTGAACTAGAGAAACAGCGGCCGATGTCGTTAAGAGACTCGGTGCTAATTGTGTGCCAACCGGTACAGGCATTGCTAACGAAACGTATAACCCGCGGTCCTTTGGCGAATAAAACGTTCTACCCTGGCGACCATAGCCACCACTTTGCTCTCTAGCCACCAACAAGGCCGGTCTTATCAACGGCTGCTTGGCAACCATGTCCTTAGCATAGGCCTGGGTAGAACCAATTTGTTCAAAAACTTGCACCACTGGCTGCTGATTTTCAACCAAATCAGAACCCAAAAGATGCAGCCACTGATTTAGCACGAGAGCATCCACTTGCTGACTGCGTAAGTAAGCATAGCCAGCCTTCTTGCGACTCGCAATTTGATGGCCGTCAGCCTTTAACGACCGCACGGCCTTCCAGATTGATTCACGTGATAAATCCAAGGACTGGGCCAAGCTGTCGCCAGAAAAATAAACACCAGGTTGCGTTAATAAAATAGCTAAAACTCGATTTTTGGTACTGAATTCCTGTTTCTTCATCAAGTCTTCCTTCCAATCGTCACCGACTAGTACGGCCGCAAAGCAGCCACACCGCAACCGCTAAAACCTTAATGCTGACTCGCCTGCCAAAGAGCCTGATCTAAGAAGACTGCTAGAGCAATTTTCAGTAAATCACCAGGTACAAAGGCCATGTTTGCCCAGTAGGCAGACCAGAAGCCAAGCCCCTGGTTAAAATGCAGCCAAGCAGCCCCCATCCCAAAGTCCAAAATCAGATCCACGATGACCAGCAACACCACACTCTGCCACCAAGCCGGTTGGGCTAAGTTACGATGGCCAAACACCAAGCGATTCAAACCCCAGTAAACGGCCGGGAAAAGCAACCAAGCCCAGATATAACCAGCTGTTGGACCAGTCAAGACAGCTAAACCACCTCGACCACCGGAAAGGACAGGCAAACCGACCGCTGCCAAAAGCAAGAAAACGGTCATTACCATCGTTCCTCGTTTCGGTCCTAAGATAAGGACCACCAGCATAACGGCTAAGTTCTGGAGTACGATTGGTACCGGTAGGAAGCCTAGCGGAATTCCTGGAATCATTGCAAAAACAATTAATAGCGTAACAAAAACAGCGCCTTTCGTTAAGTCTTGTAAACGTGATGTTGTTGTCATCAACATGCTCCTCTTTTTTAGTAACCCTATTTAATTTGACTAGGTAACTAAAATATTAGCAAGAAATACTTCGATTGTCAAAATAAAACCAGTAATCGTAATCGATTACTGGTTTTATACTTATTATTGCCGTTCCTTAATCGTAAAGGAACGCTTATTATTGGCTGATTTTGCCCGAGATTGTGTATTTTTACCCTTTGAAGGGACAGAAGTTTGCTTTGGCGAATTAGGTGACATGTTATTGCCTTGCTTTGCCCGTTGCAACTTTGAATTTTTACCAGCCTGGCCCGCCTTGGCACTTTGGCCTTGGCGAGTATTCTTCTGGTTGAATCCATCCTGACGGTTTTGACCTGAAATCTTCGACTTTTGGCGTTGACCGCTACCTTGACCGCCCTTCGTTCCTTGACGCTTGCGTTTTGGTCCACCGGCCTGGTTGGCCTTCTGCTGTTGATTGCGGTGACGGTTATTAACTGTCGACTCCTTCTTAGCCAAGTCTTGACTAGCAGTTTCTCCCCCCTGCTTCTGATTAGATGATTCTTGAACCGCCTCATTGGTATTCCGCTCAATTTTTTTAAAGCGATGTTGATTATTATTCCGCCTTGAGCCGTTTCCGTTTTGACCACGCTTAGCCGAACCACTGCTATTCTTTCTTTGGTCACTATCCTGTCCACCCCTGTTGCTTGGACGTTGGTTACGACCATTAGAAACCTTAGCAGTTTTACGGCCATTAGTGGGTTTCTTTGGACTGGATGGCTTGCGTGCCGGCTTCTTAGGGTTAGCAGCCTCCCAGTCGGCTAAGAAATCATGAACCCTAACGGGACGGAAGGCCGGAGCAGCATTCGATAAGACGAAGTAAGGGGCACCGAAATTAACATATTCATACAGATAATCAGCCAAAGCACTGATTTTTTGGTCAGCAGTCACCTCCCGGTCTTCTTGGTAAAAACCGCGCAAGCGCAATTGGTCTGCCGAAATGTCACCAACAATGTAGTCATACTGCTTTAAAAGTGGCGTATAGCGGATTGCTAATTTGCTCGCATCAAAGGCATCCTTGAAGTTTTCCTGCAAAGTCAACTTCAACCCATCAATAGTAATTTCATCCCCAAAAACGCTGACCTGAAATTCTTTTTCACGCTCAGCTTGTTGGGTAATTGTCCGTTCTTTAAGACTTTCGTGGTTCATAATTCCTCTTCAGCCACTAGTAGCTCTTCAATCTACTGGGCATGTTTTTGATAATATTGTGCGAGTAATTCTCGCAGAAAAATTTTTTGATTGATTTTAGCGGGCGCCTCATCCAACACTTGAAAAAAGTTAATCCAGCGATAATGGTCCAAGGTTGCAATTTGATAAGCTTTTTCCGGTTCAACTACCCGACCCGCATACCGCAATTGGCCGTCATCATCAAGGTCAAGGCCATCAATCAATAGGTGGCCAAAGACCTTACCGCGGAAACCAGATCCCTTCATCTTTTGATTGACCAAATCAGTGCGCCGCTCTTGAAACTCAGTGGTCAAGGCCATCAATTCCGCCCCAGTTAAAGTCGTCACCATTGGGTGAATCGCATGTGGCATGGATTCTAGGAAGTCTTCAGCCGTATCCGTTCCTTCCGGCAAATCCTGTAAGAACAGGCCAGAAGAACAAAAGGCAACGGGCAATCCCGTCGTCTCCTTCAAGGCAGCCAAACAGGCCTGTCCCTGATCAGAAACTGTTTGTTCCTGGTTAAAATGAACAATTTTCTTTTCTTCTTCCAGCTCTGCCCCTCGATCATGAAGAGCCTGAATTTCGGCTAAATCACCAGGTTCGGTTGCTAATTCACCGAGCGGAATGGCTCGTGCCTGTTTCGAAACCACATGATGCTGGTCGTCTACAACCAAATCAATTTGGCCAGTGTGGTCGCCATAACGTCCAGCAGCCGCCAACAACGTACCGTGATCCATTTCACCATCAGGCAAAACATGGTGCGTATGTGCCCCAATAATCACGTCTAAATCGTATTTTTCAGCCAAATCACGGTCGGTTGGTAATCCCAAGTGCGAAAGCAAGATCACCAAGTCAGCCTCTTTTCTCAGTTTTGGCACCAAGTCGTCCAAAACGTCTTCAACCGGTAGCGGTTGCCAGTCCAATGACCGGTAAGTCATTTGATAGGGAGCCGTCAAACCAATAATGGCCACCTTCGTCTGATTGTTAGTGGTCAATATCTTGTAAGGTTCTACCCAGGCAGGCTGATTTTCCCCTGGCAATTCCTTCAAGTTCGCCAGAATCACCGGATAATTTGCTTGATCGTATAAATGATTCAAATCAGCATGGGCCATGCCCAAACCTTCATTATTACCAATCGTAACAGCGTCATAGTGAGCAGCATTCATCAAGTCGACATTCGCCTTGCCCAAAGTAGCGTCGGTTAGCGGATGGAAGCGGTCAATAGCATCACCAATATCGAAGTTAAAAGTTGTATCCGCAGTCTTTTCAGCTAGCAAAAAGCGACGTATGCGTGGCCATGCCTCAAAGTGCGAATGCAAATCATTGGTGTGTCGTAATTGTATGGCTTCCATAGCTTACCCCCGTTCATCTTATCTTATCATTAAAGGACGTTTTTCAGAAAGCTTTTATCAAAAAAGTATCCACAAAAAATAAGGTCTAAATCGTCGAATCGCAATACGCCTTCTGTGATAAAAATTAAATAAATCTCATTACCTAGTTAAATTAAATCACTAAGTTATTTTCCAAAATTAAAAAGGCCGAACACATCCGAGTTCGGTCTTTATTGAAATCACTTATACAAATTAGTCAACTGGTAAAACAATCAAGTCCTTTGGCAAATCAGCAGTCAAGACTTCATGGCCATCTTTTGTAATCAAGACATCGTCTTCAATCCGGACACCACCCTTGCCGGTCAAATAAATTCCAGGTTCAACCGTCAAAAGGTTACCAACCTGAACTTCATCACTTGACCGTGATGAAAGATATGGACCTTCGTGGATATCCAAACCAGCGCCGTGGCCAGTTGAGTGTTGGAATTCTTCACCGTAACCCTTTTCCGTGATAAAGTCACGGGCAACGCGGTCAACTTCAGAAGCTGAAATACCAGCCTTCAAAACATCAATCGTGTTTTCGTTGGCTTCCTTGACGATTTCATAAATCTTCTTCAATTCAGGATCAACTTCGCCCAAGGCAAACGTCCGAGTAACGTCAGATGTGTAGCCATCAACGTAGTAACCGAAGTCAACAGTAACCAATTCACCAGCTTCCAACTTCTTATCACTGGCCATTCCGTGTGGCATCGCTGAACGGTAGCCAGAAGCGACAATCGTTTCAAAGGAAGGCTTTTCCGCCCCAAACTCCTTTTGCAAGACATCCAAGCGGTTGGCAACTTCCTTTTCAGTCATCCCAACCTTAACTTCCTTCAACAAAGCATTGAAGGCCTTAATTGATGCTTGAGCAGCCTTGCGCAAAGCATCAGCTTCTTGGTCATCCTTTGTTTCACGCAACGCTTCAACTGCGCCAGGAACGGCGTCAAAGCTAACGTTAGCCGGCAACAAATCGTCCAATTCTTCATAGAAAGCGTATGGCAAATCAGATTCGAAGCCAAGCTTTTCAATTCCAAACTCGCGAACAATTTCCACAGCCTTTTCATAGTATTGACGCGTAACCTTTAGTGAAACACCCTGTGGTAACGTACCAACATACTCGTTTTCGTAACGAGCATCCGTGATGAAAGCGGCATCAGCCAATGATACAACCAAGACACCATCACCAGGAACCCCACCAAAACCAATCAGGTAGTTCAAGTTCGAGGCATTAGAAATAATCATTCCCTGCAAGTCCAACTTCTTCAACAGCTTTTGAAACTTGTTCAAACGTTCTTCATAAAATCCCACGGTATGACCCTCCAAATTTTAATATATCTTGCGGTTATTGTACCATAAGTTTGAAGCTCTCTAAAATAAAGTTCTCATTTTATTTTAAGAAATACAAAATGCTCGTCCAATGTTTCAAAAAACCGAATAATGCAAAAATTTGGGCAAAAAAAAACAGCCAAAGCTGTTTTTCCCAATTAGTTAGGCGTTAGCAAGTAACTGATTGTATTCTTCCCGAGTATAAACGGAAACTTGGCGCTTGTCGCGACCCTTGCGTTCGAACTTAACAACACCGTCAGTCAAAGCAAAAAGTGTGTCATCGCCACCCTTTTTAACGTTTTGACCTGGGTAGATGTGCGTTCCACGTTGGCGGTAAATGATTGAACCAGCAGTCAAGGCTTGTCCATCAGCAACCTTCGTACCTAAACGACGACCAGCTGAGTCACGACCGTTGGCAGATGATCCACCCCCCTTGTGGTGGGCAAAGAGTTGCAAGTTATCTTGATTCATCAACATAAGTCTATTCTCCTTTAACAGTGATGATTACGCGATGGAATCAATCTTCACGCGTGTATATGGTTGGCGGTGTCCCTGCTTTGTGTGGGAATGCTTCTTAGGACGGTACTTGAAAGTAACAACCTTCTTTTCCTTCCCTTGCTTTTCAACAGTTCCAGAAACCTTAGCACCATCAACAAATGGGGTACCGATCTTTGAGTCAGTCAAGACGACTTGGTCGAAAACAACCTTGTCCCCTTCTTGTGCGTCCAACTTTTCAACAAAGATGGTATCGCCTTCAGCGACTTTGTATTGCTTGCCGCCAGTAACAATAATTGCGTAGGCCATTATTGAATTCTCCTTTTATACTTAGACTCACCATCTCGAGGCGGCTATCGCTAGCTTCTTGAACCTGAGATGTGTGGTTGTAGCTGCGCTAACAACTAATTAAGTTTATCAAAGTTCCCTGGTTTTATCAAGGAAATCTTTATTTTTAGCCGTTTTGACGCATAATCGAAGCAATAATTCCAATGTGCTTCCACTAATTTAGATTTATTTAATTTTGCGTCATTAGCAACTAAACGTCAAAATCAAAAAGTAATAATCCCGTCTTTTTCGTCCTCGTCATCGTTACCCGCCAAATTTCACGAAATTCTTCGAGAATTTCATCATAGGTCAGCGCCATCGAATCTTGTAGCCACAAAGACACACAAGCCCAAAAACCAGCGACAATGATTTCCCATTGATAAATCAAGTGTTTCTTTAATCTTTCATCACTTACATCAGCCAAGGCCCGATCACGTTGTTCGCGTAGCGCAGCCATTAAATCAACCATTAAAGACTTATCCTGACCGTTATTCAAAACGGCATTATAGAATATTCCTTGCTCCGAAATAACTTCCAACACTTCACGTACACGAAACTTTCCTTCAGTCTTTTCCGTAAACTGACGAATAAGTTCCCGATTGACATCATTGATCAAGTCCGCCTTATTATTATAGTGTCGGTAAAAGGTTCCACGAGTCACGCGACCCTTCAACAGTAATTCGGCAATTGAGAAACGATCTGTTCTTGATAATAATTCAATCGCTGCTGAACGAAGAACCTGCCTTGAACGTAAGACACGAGCATCCGTTAACTTCTTAGTCATGTAACTTCTCCAATCTTTAAAAGGATAAAGCGATTCAACTTGTCTTGATTATAACAACAAAGAATTAAATTGACTTAAATATCAAGTAAATTAACACAAAAGGTCGAATAATTGTCCTAAACGACAATTATCGGCCTTTTGTGTTGGTAAAAATATGACAGCTACCAAGCCTTATTTAGCATCAGCTGCCTTAGTAGCTCGTGACCATGGCGAGAAGAACAGGCCAATCACATCGTTTCCTAAATAAAGGATATAAGTTGCAAACAAGACCCAGTTAGCGTCCCCCTGCAATGCCGTTACGCCCCAAAGAGTCACTGACATTAAGCCTTGCAACGTCCACATCCAATACTGTGAGTGGAACTTGGCAATCGTTAATCCAGCCCCTGTTACACCAATCGCAGCAGAGAAGGCATCAAGCCATGGCCGTGGAGAAATCAGCAAGTGTGTATCCATCATGAAAAGCAAGAAGAACGCCACTACGAACGTTACCAAGGCCAACAGCCAGCCGTTCGTATTCATCGCCTTAATTTTCCGGTTTTGCCAAGCATTACCGAAGAACATGAAATTCAAATCCAATGACACCACATAAACCATCTGCATCACGATATCAGAGTAGTTTTTTGAGTGAAAAGCGACAATAGAAATCAGAATTGCTGAGATAAAACCAAGCAAGCCGTTAATTCGCTTGTTGGCCGTAATAGCCAAAGTACAAGCGAAACCGATTGCTCCACCAATCATAGACAAAATCGATAAAGTTTCCAAACCATGTGGGAAACCGGTAGCCAAAATGACTACTAGACCAATTGCCAACCAGATGTAAGATTGCTTATCCCAACCAGAAAACCCCTCTTTATAATAAGACCAGGTGAAAATCTGTTTCATGTTCGTCTTTACGTCCTGCCATGTATAACCAGACGTCGATTGTTCGTTACTCATAAAACTCCTCCAACGGCTCAGGGAAAGTCTTCCCCGAACATTTTAATGTACGTTGCCAAAGATGTTAACCAAAACCACCCCTAGGACCAAAAAGGTCAGGCCAACGATTGTTTGCCAGTTCAAATGTACGTTGAACAAGACAACACTTAAGCACGTGACAACTAGTATACCACTTGCAGACCAGATTGCATAAGCGAGGTAAACGGGCATCGATTTGGCGACAAGCGCCAAAAGGTAGAAAGATAGGGCATAGCAGCTAAGAGTCAAAATTGTCGGTAACAATTTTGTAAAACCAGCCGTACTGCCAATCAAAGTCGTACCAGTCGTTTCGGCTATAATGGCCACGGCCAAATAAAAATAAGTTAACATTTCTATCTCCTTTTATGTCTGTACCCACAATTATCAGTGATGAGCCTCTAGATAACAAGGATTTCCCTGTAACAATCAGCGAACGAACTTTCTCTTTTTCCGCCTAGCAAAATTCTAATAGTAATTTTGCCTCTTTTTTGCTATTCTTAATAGTGTTAGATTTTTGTTATTTGCACTGGTAGCTCAGCTGGATAGAGCAGCCGGTTTCTACCCGGCAGGTCGAGGGTTCGACTCCCCCTCAGTGCATGAAATACGTTGATATATCAACGTTTGCAGGTCATCTGCACGACTTTTACACGACAAGGCATAAAAAACACCCCAATCTCAATCGCGAGACTAGGGTGTTTTTTATTATTTTATGTACGCCCCGAAGGGCTTTTTTTATTTAGCTTGCAAGGACGATAATTGCTTACTAATCTCGTCCAACAACTTCATTTGCATCTTTTGGATTTCAAGATTGTTGGGTTGGTCTTCGTGAATAATATGGTCCAACTTTGAGTGAAGAATCCTGATTTCTTCTTCTGATTTCAAGTTGATGTGATAATCATTCTTCGAGTTCATCCGGTCATAGTCACTGGCACGATTCTGGCTCATCATAATCAATGGCGCCTGGAGTGCAGACACCATAGATAAGAAGAGGTTAAGTAGAATGAATGGAAACGGGTCAAAATTAGCCCCAAATAGGTGTAATGAGTTGATTGTAATCCAACTAACCAGCACGACGATAAAACCAATCAGGAACGTCCAACTACCGCCAAATTTAGCCACTCTATCAGCTACCTTTTGACCTAAGGTCATCGATTGCTGAACTTGCTTATCAACATCAACAATATCATAGCTGTGGTCGTTCATCATTTTTCCCATTCGCTTGTCTAAACGATTGGTGTGCTTGTGGTCTTCTTTAATAATCTTATCAAGTTTATCTTTATTCACATCACTCTCCTATCAAGCATGATTCCAGAACTTGTCGGCATCGAACCAGATAATACCATTACCATCTAAGAAGTCGATTCCAACGGCGTTAGCGTTCTCTGAATAGCGGTCAATCGTACCAGATTGGTATTGTGGCTTGAACTGAACTTGAACGCCGTCTTCAAACGTACGGCCGTTTGGGTCAGACAAATCATTCAACAAATCAGTTGGAATACCATTGTCTGTCCATGAGAATGGGTCAGCGCACAAGTCATCGTCCATCACTTGGTAAATTCCGTTCACTCGTTGGCAAGTGTTGCAAGTGAATGCCCCACGCAGAACGAAGCGGTCGCCACCGGCTTGGAACTTTTGAATTGCGGTTTGTGCCACTGGTTGTGGTGCTGAAGTGGCTGTTTGAGTTGGCACATAACCGCCGCCATTGTTAATGGCATTAGCTCGGTCAGCAATTTCTTGCAACTTGCCAACTAATTGACCTGGGCAAGCTGTGCTAATGAACTGGGAATGTGGGAACAAGTTCTTGTATGGTACAACTTGGCCGAATCCGTAACGCTTAGCAATGTCAGCTACCAACTTAGCACTCGATTCAACAGTGGCCTGTGCAATGTCGTAAGTTGGCGCACCGTTGATATTGCAATGTTCAATACCAATTGAAGTCAAATTGGCATTCCAATCACCCGCGTGCCATGCTGTGTTGTCTTCGTCTACATAGGAGCGAATCTCGCCATTTGGACCAATACCATAGTGAGCCGAAGCTTGGCGACGGTTCCAAATGCCAGGAACTGAATCATAATCAGTCGTGGCCATATGGTGAATTACAATCTTATTAACCGAGTTACCCTGCCGTCCCTGGGTGAAATTAGGGAACGACTGAAATCCGTATTGTGTTGCTAATCCTGATACTGTCATATTCTTCCTCCTTATTTGTTCAACTCTGCAATTGCTTTTTCAACATAGCTCTCAATTTCGTCTTGGGTGAACTTTCCAGCCAATTTATTATTAGCAATTCGTGATGTTAAATCATCTACCGCCTTCTTTCGGTTTGGCAACGTGTTCAAGTCTGAATTGACCAATGCCGCTACCGCTTGGTTCGCCCATTCAGTAGCTGTTTTAACGTGTTCGTTGCGCGTGTGTGCCTTGATATAGTTATTGAATTTGTAAATAGGTGTTGCAAATACAATAATCATCATCAAGCCGAAAGTAAGCAGTGATTGTGCGTCTGTAAAATTCATAAAATTCCCTCCAAATAAAAAAGAAGACTATTGCTAGTCTTCTTGGTGTGATGTTTTTTCTAGAACGGTAATTCGTGTCTCGTGATCATCCACTCGTTCATCAATTCGGTCAACGTCTGATTGCATCAATTTCAACGTTGCATTTAGCCCGGCAAAACTCTCATTTAGTCGTTCCATTGAGTATGTCAGTGGCTTAATAACCACGTATTTCAGACCGCAAGATAGCGCCGTAATTGATGAAGCAATAATTCCTACTAGGCTCGCCCATTGATCAATTCCCCAATTTTGCATTTAGCCCCCTTTATTCTGCATAATCCTCGTTGGTTAGTTCCTTGTATTCATCAGTAGTGATATATTCATATTTCACGCAAGAATGAACAAACGCCTTATCCACGTATTGTGGGTACAATCCTTTTAACATATCAAACATTAGTAGTACCTCCCGTCACCGCTGTTGTCGTTTGTGATGTCGATTGACTAGTTGACTGTGATGCAGACTGACTAGACTGTTGCACTACCGTCGATTTCTTAGCTAGTTGAGCAGTCAATGAGGCGATTTGTGCTTTGTTCATTACAGAATCAGCCTTCAATTGAACAATCATTTGCAATAAATTAGCCAACTGCTGTTGTTGTGGATCTACATTTTGCTGAGCGTTTTTCTTTTGCTCCGCCAAATAATCTGCCATTGACTGGCCTGTCCATGAATTAGTTGATGGATTCCATACTGGATTAATCAGACCTGTTGGCTCGATTTCTGTTGAGTTGTCTACCTGTTCATGCACCGCACCAGGAATCAAAGCATAGGTGGCTGGGTCATATTTGAAATACCACTTACTGTAATCGACTGTTGGTTGCGGATTAGTGGGTGTTACCGTTTGTGTTTCGTTTACCATAATTCCTCCTTAATTAGCCCAATCATCATTTGTAATCCAAGTTCCATAGGCTTCGAAATTTGTGCTACTGCTGACATCTGTGTCAGTAAAGAAGATAGCACCGTTGCTGTTAACCTTAAGCGACGACATCTTATAATTGTTAATTATAGTCATTGAAGCCGTCCCAACTGGACGATAACCAGCTGGAATAACCATGTCGTATGCCACTGTCCACGCTGTTGCGCCATCGTAAGGCCATTTTTGAGTATCAATACTTATAAACACGACATTTCCAAATCGACTAATGGTTGCATTTAATTTTCCTATTTCAATATATTTAGTAAAACTGCTTGATTTTATTTTACCTTTAACATTAACATCTCCATCAGCATCAATGTTTCCAGCAATTGCTGCATAATCTAAATTAGCCCAACCGTGTGATTTGAAACCGCTGAATGATTCTAAACCCGACTGGAATGTTGACCAGTTCTTAGCTGTAATTGATTGTACCGTTTGGTCAATAGACTGATTCAACGTGTCTGCTTGTGTTGCTGAGTCAGCCTTACCTTCTAGGCCGTTAGGGGCAATAATCTTTTGGTCAAATGTATTGACACCTTTAAACTCGTTATCATTCGCCTTTTTGGCAAACAAATCAGCATTATATTGGTCATTCAAATTACCAATCGTGACTTTGAGCGCTTCGACAGCGTTTTCAACAGCAGTCAGGCTAGTGGTTGTAGTCGACAGTCGTTGATTCGTATCGTCAATTAAGTTCTGCACACTGTCAATAAAGATTTGTGATTGGGTCTGTGTAACCAACATCGTGTTAGCGATAACTTGGAACGAGACTGGAATCGTTGAAATGACCTTGTCCGAATAAGAAATTTGGATATAAGCGTCTTCTACTGCACCACTCGCTTGATAAAATTCTTTTGGAATAATCATAGAAAAACGACCAACAGAAATTCCTGTCTGGTCGTTAATCGTTGATGTTGCCTTAATCACGCCTTGAGCATCCTTTGCAAAAAGAGCAATGGTTTTTCCTTCAAGATTATATGGTGTAGTACCATCTTTGATTTGAAAAAACACCTCACGATTCGCATCTCCTTGTCGACCGTTCAACTGGTCGATTAAGGTGGATTGATTGGTGTTTAAGTTAGTGTTTAACTCGGCATATGTTCGTGCCATATTTCCTCCTTATTTTGCAAGAACGTTGTTTTCAACCAAAATCGCTTTTAGTTGATCTAACAGCGTCTGCATTTCTTTTAATTTACTGGTGTAATATCCTGACAGCTCTTGACCGTCAATTAAATCAATAATCGTAAAATCAACTGGTTGTAAATCGTTTCCATCATTGTCAGCAAAGCCGTTCTTGTTGGTTAGCGTTATCAACCAATTCACACAACTGCGTGCCAAATTCAAATCATTATAAATCTGTCGATAGTCGTTCACATCATAGCGAGAATAACTATCATTGAATGAAATCTCTGGAAATTCTTCAATTAAACCAATACCAATCAACCCTTTCAACAGCTCGTCATAAGACTCTTTTAACTGTTTGAATTGATTGATGACATTCAAAAAATTCATGATTGCCCTCCTTCCTGAATTTGTATCAATTTCGAAGTTGAAAGGCGACCATTGTTATCGACGGACAAAAACCACACCGAACCGTCTGGACTCTTGAGCGTGGTTATCTCGTTATCAACCTTTTGCAAATCGTCCTTAGTGGCATAGTTGCTCAGGTCTGACGTTTTAGCATACCCAGACAAATCGACTTTTGGAATTTGACTGATAGCCGTGGTTAAGTCAGTTGTTTTAGCAAAAACAGCCAATTTATCGTCTAAACCATCGACTGCTTGAACGTGGGTCTTGGCATACGCCCGGTTACCGTTGGCGTCAGGATATTGGACAATGGGTGTATCAGCCATTTTCGCTTACCTTTCCGACCGTCCACATGTTAAATGAAAAGCCTTTGTTTTTATTGTTCAATTGGATGTTAGCCAATTTTTTGGAATTAGCATTAAACGAATCCAAGAAATTTTGCATCGTGTTATTCAACGTCACTTGCACGTTGTTCTTTAAAAACGGTGTATCAACAATTGACACGACTTGAAGTTTCGTGGCGATACCATTTTCTGGAATAACCAGAGTCCAAATATCGCCCATGTGTACATCATTCTCTTGCACGCTAATCGTAAGCGACAGATTTGGCACCGTGACCATTTTGGCTTTGGCACTGGCAATATTAGGACCTGTGTTGTTGTCTTGGTCATTCTCTACTCGTTCGCCATCACGAATACCCCACTGTTTGATTGAGTCATCGTCTGTGATATAAAACGGCTCAAATTGTGGTGTTTCGTTGGTCGATACAATCTGAATTCGGTTAACAATACCAGACGAATCGTACTGTAATTGCACATCGCTGGTATTATTGCGGTAGAAGAACTGTTTGCCGACATCGTTGGTCCAATTGGCCTCGCTGTATAAATTAACAGTGTAGTTATCCGGAACAATGGCATACACATTGAATGTTGAAGCAATCGTACTTAGACCGTCCGTGATGGAACAGTTGCCAAAATCAGTAATCGTGTGAGAACTATTAAGATTGCCAACCACATTGAACGAATACCCCTGTATATCGCCAGTCAAAAACTGTAAGGCAGATTGAATCGTATAGGACACATCCCCTTTTTGCACAGCGTTCTGCCGACGATTATTCAACTGATAAAAGACATGAGTAGCCGTGATTTGAACGGTGTGTACACCGCCAGAATAGCCATCTGTTGACTGTTTGATGATATACTCTTGTCCTGCCCAAAATACGCTGTTTTCAACTGTTAATAGACTAAAAGCAAGGCTCTCATCATCGTATGCCGTGAACGCAATCTGATAGCTGTTATTCTTCTCCCACGTGGTTTGTAGCGTTGAAAAATCAAGCGATGGTACTGGAACGGTCGTTGTCTGGTCTCTTGATCGCACCACCAATTTGTCTTGACTCTTCAATTAAAAATACAGAAACGGGAACGACACCGTGACGTCAACGTTCGATAGACCAGATACCGTTATGTTGTTATCGCCACGGGCTAGAATGATATGGCCAAAGTCCGTATCAATTCCGCCCTGTGTGCCGTTCTTAGCTAGTGTAATGCCATTCATAACCAACGTGTCTGAACTTCCTAGAATAGTGTTAGCAGTGAAACTAGTACCGTTCGTGGCATTGGTAATCGTTACGCTTTGTCCTACTCCCTTAATTGTCCAAACCAGTTGATGGTGTTGGATGTATGGGTCAATTTCCAGGTCACTTGGGTTGAAAACGTTGAAATTATTACTATTAAAGTGATAATTGGGTAAACTATCCAAATCGAGGTTCATACCAAATGACAACTTGTCCTGATTGTTGCCCAGCTCGTCACTATTAAAGGGTGTCAGCTTTGTCCCGCTCACAATCGTGAAAGCTAAGTCAACCTTAGCATCATCACTGTTAGCTAATGGGTTGATATCCGTTGGGTTAGCCAGAACCCACATGGCTTTCCCTGGATCATCGCTTGACCTGATTCTGATTGGCACTCTGGCATACAATTCACGTTGTAGTGCCGACTTTGCCAAGTTGAATTCTGAACGGTTACGACCTTCAATAAAAAAGGAAGCGACGGCCGTTGAACTATTGAAAGACACTGTCTGTAATAGCTGGCCATCACTTCCCTGAATCGAGTTATAAGTCGGTGTCAACTGGGGTGCCCCGACATTTAATTCTAAAAAACGCACAGAAGGCAATTTGTCTGACAAATTTAGTTCATCATGCCCTTTGCGCATTACAAAGAAATCTGACATCTAATCCTCCTAGATTGATTGATACTTACGCATGGTATTATCACGGGCCATTTGTTCGTAGATAGCTTTTAAGCCATTATTTTGTGATCCAGAACTTAACTGTTCTTTATTAACACCTAGAATCATGCTAAGCAATGTAATCATTTGGTCCATCTTACCGACAACTTCCGAATTATCGGTTGTATTCTGGTTAGACTGTCCATCACGAGCGGCCATCGCTACTGCTGTCTTGCCAAGCAACTCAAAACCACGAGATGACTTCATGGAATCAAGCGGAATAATCATTTCCGGTTTATTTCCTTCAGCAATCTGTGCAATTTGATGACGTGATACTAGACCTCCATTTGCATAGCCGTGTCCTTCGCCAATTCCTGACATGTTCATGCCATAACGGTTCTTGATATAGGCAATAGCAGCCAACAAGTTGTCATAACCATTGAAAATGTTCTTGTGACCAGGGAAAGCATAACGATTAAACGTTGCGCTAATCGTCTGCATAAGACCTTTTGCCAAGTCACCAGTCTTCGTGTTGATGTCCGTGTAGCCACCTTGAACAGCCTTTTCATTACCGCTTGATTCGGTACTGATTTGCTTCAAGATTTTATTGACCGCCCAAGACTCGGTACTCATACCGTTTTCTTTCAACGCGTCTTTTACTTGGTCACGCCAACGTTCAACACCAGAGCCACTCGGTGCGTTACGTCCGAGACTAGACTTAATCGCTTCGAGTCCCTTCTTGAACCAGTCAGCAATTGGATTGTACAGATTATCAAAGACACCGTGAGCCATGTCACCGAAGCTGTGCAAACCATCATACATTCCCTTGGTACCTTTAACGATTAAATCAGTGACATTCTTAAGTGGGTCCTTCAAGAACTTAGTGACCATCTCATACTTGTCACCAGCCCATTCGCCTACACCCTTAGCAGTCTTGACCGTCCAATCAGTAGCACCTTTGGCAGCGCTAACAACACCACCGATTATTCCACCATTGGCGTATTTTTCAACTCCAGCCGCTTTCATGATTTGCTTGGTTTGGTCACCGTTATAGACACGAGTACCAACCGGCAATGGTAATACATGGTCACGCTTATTTGACATCTTAAGTTGACCATCTGGAAGTTGGATAAGTTCCTTCCAGTTCTCGCCCTTGCCATCGTTAATCATTGACATACGGGTTTCAACAACACCACCACGTTCAAACTTAACTGGTTTTAAATGATGAATGCTTGTTTCGTGACCAGTGAAGAATTTCCAGACAGAATCAATAGCGTCAATACCACCGTTAATGATGGATAGAACGCCATTAATACCATCTTGGGCAAATCCTTTAATATCTTTCCAGATACTGCCAAAGAAGTCAGACAAACCTTTCCACATTCCATTCCAAGTGCTACCAATCTTATCAAGTACGTTTTTAATAGTGTTATGAATGCCGTTAATCATGTTAGAGATGAACTTTGACATCCCCTTCCAGATATTGCCAAAGAACGAGCTAACTCCATTCCATACACTGTTCCATACGTTTGAGATTGTCCCTAGTACGCTTGAAATAATATTATGGATCGTCTTCATGACGTTCTGGATAATTACCTTAATCCCGTCAAAAATGAACTTAAACACTGATGAAATAATATTCAACTCGGCTTTAAAAATCTTCTGCCAAAGTTTGACGGCCGAGTTGATAAACTTACCAATGTTGTTCATAGCCGATTTAACGCCATCCGCCATTGATTTGAAAATGTTCTTAAAGAACTTTCCAATACCATTTACAAACTGACGGAACGGCTTGAAATGTTTATAAAGTAAAGCAATCGCACCACCAATTGGATTAACAATAAACAGTGCAATTTCTTTCCAGTCTTTCTTGAAGAAATTGATAACCCCCTTGAACAATTTACCGATTTCTTTTGGTAACTTTTTGAACCACTTGATTACGCCATCAAATAGTTTCTTGGCACCCTTGACGATGCCATCAACAAATTTTTTAAACTTTTTGTTGTGCTTGTAAAGTTCAACGAAGGCTGTGACAGCAAGTGTAATTCCCGTAATAATTAAAAACAAAGGATTAGCTTTTGCCCAACTGAAAGCGGCCTTCATTCCAGTACCTGTCACTTTGGCAGCAGTCAGTAATCCAGATAAAGCTTTTTTTGCTCCGCCTGTCGCTACTTTTGCTGTCCACTTCATAGCACGACCAACACCTTTAGCAGAAGCGATAATTAGCTTGAAAGCTTTTTTAACACCAGTCCAAGCCATCTTTGCTGTCCACTTCATAGCACGACCAACACCTTTAGCAGAAGCGACAATTAGCTTGAAAGCTTTTTTAACACCAGTCCAAGCCATCTTTGCTGTCCACTTCATAGCACGACCAACACCTTTAGCAGAAGCGACAATTAGCTTGAAAGTTTTTTTAACACCAGTCCAAGCCATCTTTGCTGTCCACTTTAATAGTCTTGGAATTGCTTTAGCGGTCGCAATTATTCCTCGGAAAGCTAATTTAACTCCATTCCATGCCATTTTTGCAACATACTTAATGTACTTATCAGGATTTTTTGCGAGCGCTACAATACCTTTAAATGCTTGTTTAACACCAGTCCATGCTAGTTTAGCCGTCCAAGACACGGCTTTACCGACACCTTTTGCCAGGAATTTGATAGATCCAAGCGCTAACTTGACTCCTTTCCAAGCTAATTTTCCAGTCCATTTAACTGCATTTCCAATTCCTTTAGCCAAAAACTTGATTGCACCAAATGCTTTTTTAACGCCTTTCCATGCTAATTTAGCAACCCATTTTATTCCTTTCCCAATTCCAACAACAGATTTACTGATAATTCCAAGTTCTCGTTTAGCAGACGACCCATCAACTTTTGGCTTAATAAATAATCCTTTTCCAAAAATTAGTGCTTCTTTGGCTTTTGAAACGCCCATCAACATACCGATGGTGCCTTTCAAAGCTACATTAAATCCAATCACACTAACTGCTAATGCCTTGAAAGCCTTAGGATGATCACTTGCAAATTTACCAATCATTTCGAGAAGAGGCATGGCGATTTTAAGCGTCACACCTAATGTGCTAAAACCTGCTCCTCCAACCGACTTAACTCCCTTAAAGAAGTTAATAATGTCGTCAGAATGTTTAGCTACATAGTCGCCAAAACGTTGGACACCATTAGTCAATTTCACCATAGTGTTATTGGCAAATTCGTCAAAATCTTTGCTCTTAAATGATTTACCAAATGCTGACGTAATGGTATTGAACGTCTTACTTAATTGCTGACCAAAATTGTCAAACAGCTTAACCGTTCGGTCATCAGCCACCCAATCAGACACAGCTTTAAACAGCGGGTTTTTCGTCTCCAGCAATGGTCTTGTAATTGACCCTGCCAACACATGGCTTTGTGCCTTGATTCGGCGTTGCATACCAGTAAACGTAGACATCATGTTTTCACTGGCGTCTTTGTATTTATCGCCTAATTCATTAATAACGTTAGTGGCATCTTGAGCGGAAATCTTGCCATCAGACATTTGTTTCCGCAATTGTTCCATCGTTAAATTAGAATTATGCTGAACTTCCTTTTCATATTCCAACAGTTTTTCGCCATACATTGGCAACTGGTCAGAAATCATGTTGAAGTCGCCCAACTGCAACCTCGAAGACGACATCATATGAGTGAAGTTGAGACCCAATCGTTCAACTTCTTCGTTATTCATTCCCAACGTATCAGCCAGTGTCAACATGGAACCAGTTAGCTTTTCTGTTGGCTCTTTCTGGTTGAAAACATGATAGAACTGTTGTTGCAATTCATTTACGACATCGTTTGATTGGCCAAACGCCTTAGACATGGAGTTAATGGAGTTAACCATATCCTGTCCTTTTTCGGCAGAACCGGTCAATGTATTCCAAGTGGCACCCATGACCTGTTGCTCTTTGTTGAAATCAGTACCAGCTTTTAACGCGTCAACCAAATGAGCTTTCGATGAAGCCAATCCATTAATAAACGCAGCGGAAACAATGTTAGCTCCGAAAACTTTACCAAATAAATGACCGCTCTTGTTCACACGCTCATTCATTTTAGCTAATCGCTCGTTGACTTTATCAAGACTAGACGTGTTGATTTTAATACCATGGCTATTCATGGTCCGAATCTCTGAATTAGCCTCGGCAATCTTGGCCTTCATTTGAGCAACACGAAGTTCTTGTTTCTTGTAAGCTTCCGAGTTTTTATCGCCAGACGAAGCTAATTTATCCAGTTCAGCCTGTTGTATCTTCAAGATACCATTCAGACTCTCACGATTCTTGGCTAACCCTTCCAGCTTTACCTTATTAGCTTCGTGCTCCTTACCTTCAGCCTTCAACTGCTTCACGTTGGCTTCGGTTAATTCGGTGTTGTGCTTAATGTCATCGTTAAGCTTAGCCATACCAGACGATTGGTATTTATATGACTGTTCCGCCCTATCCAATTGGCCATTGTAACTGTTTAACTGCCGTTCAGCTTTCGCCAATTCAGCCGTCAACATGCCTTGCAACTTTTGGCCTTTTTCCGTTGACGTGTTGGTATTTTCCAACGCCTGTTTCAACGATTCAACCTTAGCTGATTGCTTTTCAACAGCGGTTGTCAAGCCTTCATACTTGGCTTTTGAAGCGCCTAACTGGTCGCCAGCGGACCTCATTTGCGCTTCTTGAACCTTCCACTCGTTCGTTGACTTCTTAACGTCATCAGTGAACTCTTTCAACGTCTTGGAAGCTGAAGTTGTATCAAGAGACAGCTTGGTCGCCATCTCGTTTGTGATTTTAGCCATTTATACCTCCTTTCCTTGCTGGTCTTCCGTCAGATTGTCTGGATCAATACCAATCTCTTTCAAGAACGCATTTCGAGACAATGGACGGTCTTCTTTTGACTTGGCGTTCATAACTTCCATCATCAGGAAGTAGTCTTGCTCTTCATACTCTTCTGGCATGACGTGCAGGTTAATCATGGCTTGTTGTTCGTTGTAAGCCAAGTCCTTGAGCGCATTATCTAAGTAGTCATAGCGCTCGCTTAAGCTTTTAAATTTTCCTTTTCACCAGCCTTTTCAGCCTTGGTACCCGTGACCTCTTCAGCAAGTTTAATGGCAAACGCCATTACTTCGTCCATGTCCTTTTCTTCTTCCAATTTTTCAGCTTGTTTGTTGCTAAGCTTCAATGTTTCAGCGATATACTGGGTGGCTGTATCTGCCATTTCAATCATGCTACCCATTCCTTTGTCGCTTAATTCCAACCCTTCCACGCTATTAAAGTCTTCAAGATCATCACCTTGTTTTTCAATGTGCATTTGATCAAGTTGAATTTTATTTAACGAACGCATGAAAGAAACCGCCTTCTTGAAATTCTTGGTAGTGGTCTTAACTTCCACCTTCTTTGTTTGTCCCAATAATTCCTTAACATCAATTTTTACTGCCATTTTTGTATCTCCTTGTTTTGTATAGTTAGTGGCGCCCTTTTGGGCATAATAAAAAGCCGTCCGAAGACGACTTATAAAAAATTAATTAGATGATGAAGTTGGTGCTGGTGTTGATGGTGCTGATACCGCCGTTCCAGTAGCTGATGGGAAAATGTCGTTGAACATCTTTTGCTTGTCGAAGTTTGGAAGCCATGAGAAGTAGCGCTTACCAAATCCATCATCGCCACGTTCCAAATGTCCGAACGTCAAAACGTCTTGTGTCCGCTTTTCAGCAGTATCGTTCGTTGCGACGTTTTCTGATGCTTCTGTGACAATACCTTGGAAGAATCCAAAGTAGACTGCTTCTTGGTCGCCAAACGCGTCTGCTGACTCAACCAGCAAAGCAATTCGGTTGTTAGAGTTTGCCTTACCATTGATAGTAAAGCCACCTCGACTATCTGGCGCAGCGCCCAACATCCGTTGCTTAACTTCTGCTGGAACATGGTTAACCGTCAATACAGTTTGAGCATTACCCTTAGCGGCTGACTTGTAAACCAGCTTGTTTGAACCATAAATATCTGACAAAGCACCTTGCAAGTTCGTCATATTGGCTGATGCAATACCCATAGATGATGACTGGTCAATCATGAATACACCGCTCGTGTCTGACGCATCACCATTGATACCGTTGACACCAGTGATTACCTTGCCGTCGTCACCAATACGGGCAACCCATGCCCGCCCAATTCCTAATGTAGCCATTTAAATACCTCTTTCTGTCTTTGAGACAATAATTGTTTGATAATCTTGGAATGTGTCGGGGTCTTGAATACGACCTCGAACATTTGAAATTACATATCCGTTTGAAATTAAAAAGCGCATCAAATCTAACTCAACCGAGTCATAATCCAATGTGCTTTTTGTGCTATAAAAAATTTGAATTTCTAAGTCATACTGCATGTTTTGGAATGCGTTTGACCCGAAATCTTTAATTTGTTGCGTACTATCCGTAATAAAGATAAACGTGCTGTCCGATGGTGCGCTCGATGGAATAGATTTGACGTATACCCTGTCTGCCCAACCGAAACGCCCGTTTAACATCTTGTATAAATTACTTAATACAGTCATTTTTTGGCCTTTCTCAATTGAATATCAGACAGCTTCTTGGCCATTGCTTCGTTCGCCGCTCCCTGGAACTCGACAAAACCTTTGTCAATAAAATGAGTAGGTGCTTTCTTGACCGTTCCATCATTAACAAAACGGGCGATTCGAGCATGGTTAACACCATCTTTGCCTTTTTTGGCAAAACCAAAACCAGTATGACCATCTTCCGGTTCACCCTGAATTGGTCCGATCTCGAAACTATCTTTCAAATGGTCAATTCGTCCATGTTTACGTCTGCCGTTGTATGGCGTAACCGATGGCATGTTTTCCTTCAGAACGTCAGCGCCACTTTTCGTGACTTCTTCTCGTTCTTCAACAGTCAAATTAACTAAACCGCCTAATTGGTTCAACATACCATTCATTTGATTTTCAAAACCACTCATGGCTTATCCACCTCCTTCAATGTCAGCAAATCAAAGGTATCACGCAACGAACGGTTATCCGGACTAAAAATGACGAACCGATAGGCAATTCCATCAATTCGTACCTGCATGTTCGGCTTAATTTCGGGGTCGTGTCGTACGACAATCTGCCTCGTATCAGTTTTAGTTACACCCAACAATTGATATTGTTGATTGAACGTCTGATTACGCCAGCCAAACCAACGGGAAAACGAATAAGTGAACTTATCTTCCGGGTTGCCGTTCGTCTCATTCGGGACAGAATCGACATAACCAAATTCGCACCGGTCAGTAAACTCATTTGGATTTATCTGCATTATTAGCCTCCTCGAACAACAAATATTCGCCACGTAATTGGCCAATAATCGACTCAACCGCAACGTCTACTGGATAAGACTGGACCAATGATAACGACGTTCTAAACGTGTAATAACTACTTGCAAGGGCAATTACTGCCGTCTCGAATAGTGGTGCTACCCTTTCTTCGGTGTAGAAATCATCATAATCATATCCAATAGCATTCTTAATATAAGACTCGGCAGCAGTTGAATAACCAGTTAGCAACGCATCGTCAGCACTGCTATCAATCCTTAAGGACAGCTTCAACTTATCAATTGATACTAGCATTGTGTCCTCCTATTAGCCGCCCCATTCTGATTGGGTACTGTTTATTTATCCGGCGACTGAAATTGATTACTTACCTGTTGCAGCGGCTGCTGTACCGTTAAATTGTTGGTCTGCCAATGCAGCAAATGAAGCAACTACATAGGCATCTGAATCAGTTGGTTGTACATCGAAACGGTCGATGACCTTCAATTTGGTAGTGTCAGTTTCAAATGAACCAGCGCCGACATTAGTTGTCTGAATCGTCATGTCTTCGCGATCAAACAATGTAATTGCTTGGTCCAATGCACCGAAGTACAATGGGTGATTTCCTGAAATGTCAGGCAACCAACGGTCTGACACTACCTTCAACTGGTGTCCCAAGATAGTGTATTGGTCTGGTTGAGTTGGGTCTTGTTCCAACAAATACTTACCAGTAGCGGTCTTAACTTTGCTCAAAGCCACCCAACCAGCTTGGTTCGTCACAAATGATGACAACATGTGGATGGCAGGGTCGAGTTGTCCCATCAAATCCTTAATGTCATCAAACTTAGCAACCGTTGCCTTCTTGGGAGCTTGGTTCAATTGGCTGATGATGGCTTGATTACGAGTAACAACCACCTTACGTGATACCCAAGTAGTCAACCACCCCATGATGTTTTCGGCAGTGTCCTTCAACAACGAGTTAGTGACTGTTTGCATACCTCCATATCGCTTGATAAGGTACTTGACAACTGTCAAATGTGGTGAATCGATTTCGCTAATTAACGCATCATCTGCATCCAAGTTTTGCAATGGCGTAATGTCAGTCCACTTTTCATACACACGAGAACCTGACAACGTGCCGACTGTTTCGACCTTGACCAACTCCTGCAATGATTCGTATTGACGAACCAAAAGATGAATTTGAGTCTGGATGTCTTGCGGAATTGTCAATCCTGCATTACTTCCTGAATCGTCAGTTCTTGAGTTAATCGAGTTCAAAAAACGTGGGTTTCCAGTAACCATGTCCTTGAAATCTTGAACGAATGAACCCTTTACATCTTCTTCCTTCTTAGTCAATGGCTCTGCCTTCGTGTTCATCACTTCCAATGCTTGTGCATCTTGAGCTTGTTCCAAGTTTTGCTTGGCCAAGTCACGCTTAGCAATTGCATTGTCGATTTGGTTCTTCACTTCAGCAACTTCTTCTGCTGTGACCTCGTCGTTGATAGCCATTGCTTGCGCCTTGGCCTGCAAGTCTGAAACCTTTTGCCCGGCATCAGTAAATACCTTGTTCAATTCATTAATGTTCATACACTTTCTCCTTAAATTTGTCCTAACAAAATAGCCGCCTTCTGATTTCGTAAATCAGATAAGCGACTATCACTTGTTTCTTCAGTTGTTGATTTTTCCGTCTTTTCTGACGGGTCTTGTTCGACCACTGGTTCTTCAACCTGCTCGTGTTGTTCTTCCAAATCGGCCTTCGCTTTCAAATTCATGAATTTGGCTACTGCTGATTTCGGAATAATATCAGTCACAGCGTTGGCAACCTGCAACGTTGGCTCTTCAGCGAACATAATGTTGTCTGCAAATCCTTTGTCAACGGCATCCTTTGCCCCAATCCATGTCTCGTTCGACATCATGTTCAACAACTGCCCTTGGTCAATGCCTGTCTTTTGTTCATATGCTGAAGCAATCGACTGGTCAATTCCTGACAATGCGTTGATTTGCTTCCCTAAGTCGTCCTTATTGCCTTGGGCAACCGTTGAAGCCTGATGAATCATGATTTGGGCTGTCGGACTAATGTTGACTGTATCGCCAGCCATTGCGATAACCGAAGCGGCTGACGCAGCCAATCCTTGAATATTAACAACAATATTATTCGGTGCAGAACGCAACATCGTGTAAATTTCGGAAGCGGCAAATACATCGCCACCGTTTGACGCAATGTTGACGGTTACATCGTCATTGTCATTCGCCTCATCAATTGCAGCACTAACTGTATTAGGTGAGATTGAATTCATGCCGAAGTAGTCGTACATCATCGCTGTATCGTTATCTACAACTGGACCCTTCACATCAATAGTTGTCATTAGCTTTCCTCCTTTCCACCAGCACTTGGTGGTTCTGCTGGCGCAACATACTCAGGCATGTCTTCTGGCAAATATCCCGAGTTCTTCAGCAACCACTGTGCTTGTTCTGGTGAGAGTGTTCCATACTGTGAGAGTAATTGGATATTAGAGGCGAAGTCGTTGTTCAGTGGGTCGAGTGCAGGCTTCAAATCAATCGATACCTTCGCGCCCAACTTATTAGATAGTTCAGACGTGATTGAGTTGGCGAATCGCATCAATGCCTTGGCGTATTCACCGCCAATCATATTAAGAGACGATTGTTGATCACCTTGTCCGTTCAAAACAGAATCAGGAACGCCATATACCTTGGCAATCTGTGTTCCCGTCCAATCCGTTTGCGCCAATAGCTTTGACACATCGTTCTTAACTTCCAATGGCGAATAATCAGACAAGTTGTCCAGTACAATTGGTCCGCCGTTCGAGTCGTTAATCTGTTGCATGAACTTTCGTGAAGCAGCAGCACGGGTTTTATCGTTTAGCAGACCCATATCCATCTTCAAGATTCCAGGCGACAGCACCGACTGAGTTAACGCATTCAATGTCAGCTTGTTAGAATTGTCCTTAATTTTAAATTCGTTGGACAAAGCACTAAGTGGACTTATACCAGTAGCCCCACCGTTCTGACTCATCATTCTAAAATGAATCATGTCGTTAGCTGGAATTGCTTCCTTGTATCCAACCAACGGACTGTCGAATGAAGCGTTGTAATAAACGCCCGAAAAGTCTTCTAACGCGTAAATTGTCACTTGGCTTGGTCGCAAATACTCCCAACGCATATCATTACCGTTGACGTTGCGCCATCGATAGATAAATGCTTCGCCACCTAACAACAATTGCGCGAATACTGACTGCCAAAACGCGTGACTGTTTGACCAATTGTTCGTTGGATTATCAATCATCGCCTGCGACTGCTTTTTGTTAGCATTCAACTTCGACGTTGCTAAATCTGAACTCAATTGATAGATAACCGAGTACACATCAGAATTCTCCAATGCTTTTTCAGCCGAGACATACTTATTGTCATTGTTATCAACGTTCAGATAATTGATGACATCACCGTCTGTAAATCCAATTTCAACACCACCAGGAACCGCCAATCCATTTTGAAAGTTCGGCTTAAAAAGTGGCATTATTCATTTCCTCCTTTCATTTGGTACGCCAGCAATTCACTTGCCAGCGCGACCAAAAACGAAGTGATCGCAATACTTAGAAATCCCCATCGATTTCCAAAAGAAAACGCGAAAATATTGATAAATATCATCGAAATCGTGAAAAAAATGACATCAAAAAAGCGCCATATAGGCGCTAATAGTTGTTTAATCATGTTGTATATCTCCTAAATCATTCCTGATTCATTGAGTAAGAACTCTAACTTTTGTTCGTCCGTCATTCGTTCATACTGTTGGTTCGGGTCATTGACCGTTGAAAAACTCTCAAAATGGTACATTGCTTGATACATGGCATCAATAATGGCATCGACCACATCAATTTTTAGCGTTGCCTTAGCCTTATCGACTTGAATACCAATCTTGTCTTCAACAATTTTGGCATTTATCAGTGCCTTTTCCATGATTTTGTCGTCAAATCGTGTCAGTGAACCTTCCACCATGGACGACTGCAGGAACTTAGTCGGGTCTTTCAACTCACTAGTTCGTTGACGAACAGCCAACAGTGGCCACGAGCTATTGGACTCTAACTGTTTGATAGCTGGCGTTGCGCCCCAGGCATCATAACCAAAGAACACAACGTCCAATCGATGGTCTTCAACAAACTCACGCATCCATTGATAAACTTGGTCAGAATTAATCAGCCCTTGTGGATGACTCGTAATCGTACAATATCCCAGTTCTGCAAGGTGTCGATAATCAAGACCATCTTGCTTTTCTTTGGCCTCAATCGAACCAGCTTTTTCCCACGGGATAAAACTATGCTGGTAAACATGCCACTTGCGTTCACCATTTTCTTCGTAAGGAAAGACAAAACCAATGGCCGTGTTATCCGAGAACATTGAGTAATCAAAGCCCATGTAGACTTGGCGACCATCAATATCGAAGCTTGGAACAACCGATTTCTCAATGTCTGCCAATTTCAAGAACGAATTAGTCGATTCTTGCAGCCACATGTTCAAATTCTTATTTTGAAAGTCTGAAATCGTTCCAGATAAAGCGTCAGAATCCCGCTTGTCTGCAAGTCCACTTAGTAGATTATCTCTTTGGCTAGGCAATCCCAATAATGGATTCGATTTCATCCACGTTTCGGGTTGAAACGTTTCATCAAGTCCATCTTGGGACCATATCAGCCCCAAATAAGTATCAGCATCACGCTTATAATCTTGTTCCATTGCCTGTTGAATCATCTTTTGATCGTCATGAAAAGGAACGGACGGGTCTGGATAGGCCGTTGATATTTGAATGAATTGGCGGTTTTTAACTTTAACCTGACCAGATACAATCTTGGAAATCCGTTCACGACTTTTGATTTCACCAATCTCATCAACAATCGCTGTTGTGAAATGGTATGAATCATACTGGCCAGACTCATGACTGATAGCACGAATAACATTGTTATGTTTCTTCATAATGATTTGGTCGTTTTGGATTGCCAACTCGCTTTCGTCAGCAATCTTCTTAAACACTGATTCATGAGCGAGTGATTTCATCATGGTCTTAATGTAGCCGAACAACTTAGTTGTCTGCTTCCAGTTAATAGATGACACTAAAAAGTCCTGGTTTTCCAAACCGATTGATTCAATGAAGTAAGAATAAGACATGACAATCGCCATCAGGTAAGTCTTGCCCTGTCCACGGGAAACTGAAACAATGGCACGACTGAAACGTTTACCTTTGTCTTCGTTTCGCCATGCTATCAACTGAGTAAGGATAAACTCTTGCCAATCCATCAGTTCTGTTGGCTCACCAGTGTCAACGTTTGGACACATGGACGCGAATAGCAGAATCTGTTCCGCCTTTTTCATCGAATAAGTAAACGGAAAGTCAGCATCCCCTTGTCGTTGCAAGTCTCGAATGTGGCGGAATGCTGCCAACTTCATCATATAACCAGCAGTTACTTCGCCTTTCAAAACCTTGAAAGCATAGCGCGTGCCTTTGTCAGTATACTTACTTCTAATCTCGTCTGTATTCAATTGTTCGAACGCTTCGTCAACTTTATGCGAAACGGTTAAGTCGATTTTTTTCATCAGCTACCACCAAACAATTTCATAATTTCGGCAGTGTCATCATCACCCTTGGACAATTCACCAAACAAAGCACGGCGACTCTTGGGTGATAGGCCCAACTCCGAACCAATGCTGTTCAAATTCTTAACTGCATCGTTATAGATCTGTGTCATCGGGTTGCGCTTATAGCCTTTGAAATCTTTTTCAATGACATCTCCAGCTGCGTTTTGAACTGAAACATAAATAGGTTGAACTTCGCCATTCTCCTGGATATGCTTGTAAGCATTTCGATAGATTTCGTACTGGGTGCAATACAATTCAACCAAGTTAGCATCAACTCGAATCACTTCTGGATAGTCGTTTAAAAAATCGACTACCTTGCGCCACGTTACCCCCGCTTGTCTTCCGAAATAGTCAGGCGGGTCTTTGCGCAAGCGCCCACTGTTGACGTTTTTATTCGATTTTTTAGGCATTCCCGCCCTCCTTTCGTTTTTGCTTGACCCCCCTGGGTTAAAAAGTTTAAAAATTCGATTTTTTTATAAGATGACGATATGTGAGCGCTCTATTGTTATTCGAACGTTAGGGGGGGTATTTTAAATTTAAAATCTATTTTAGTGTAATTATACCGGCATAATAAAAAAACGCTTAAAACGCCTGTCAGGCACGTTAAACGTCATTCATCATTTTATTGATTGTTTTAATGTCATTGATTGGACGCACAGACCTTAGCGTGTTGCCTTGACCTGTTCCATACCATCTTTGTTCCCATTTGGTCTTCTTGGTGTGACAAGATGGACAGATAACCGCTAGGTTGTCGATGCTATCCTTCAAGTTACTGTCAAACTCTACTGGCACAATGTGGTCCGCTGTCTTGGCAGTCGTCACAATGTCGTTCGCCAAACAATACTGGCACAGATAATGTTGTGACTCGAGTGTCAACTGTCGTAACTGTACCCAATTCTTTGTTCGATAGAATTTGTACTGATCAATCTTATTCTCGTCACGGTTACGCACATGATGATTGTAGTGGTAGTTGTTACGCTTAGGTTTGGGTTCGTCCATTGCTAAATCTTGGTGTCGCTTGCAATAGCGTGAATCAAACGCCACCATTGCATGACAACCATTTGCTCGACATCGCTTAACTTTTGGCATGACACAACCACCCTACTATCAACATCACTGCTAACACAATCAGCGCTGCCTTTAATCCAAAGAGCAACCAGACAATAACCAACGTCAATACAACGGCATCAAATAGCAGTTCGATTATAAATAAAGCTAGAACAATCATAATTAAAATTAATATCACTTATCCGTTCCTTTCGTTTTGATTTATGTACTAAAAAAGACAGCCTAAGCTGTCTCGGTTATCATTCACTTTTCTAAAAAGGCAATCGAATGAACAAGCTTAAGATTGTATGCAAACACTCTTTTTTCTGTATTTAATACAAGAGCGTTACCTTTCTTATTGAAATCAGTAACTCCCTGAACCAAAGTTCCATCAGAATTTTTAAAATTTACCTGTACAGCCATTCCTTCATAAGAAACATTCACAACAGTTATCTTATTCTCCATTTAGCCACCTCATATGCTTATAGTAATTAATCGCACCGTTCCGAAATCCTGCCCGCATATTTGCATGCCGATAATCGTGTTTGTCTGGCCGTTCATCAGTCACAGTAGCGAACTGTTTATTAACAGCCGTTGCCTGTTCTTTATGACGTCGCATTCTGGTCTCTTTATCTTCGTACATGGCATTTCCTCCAAATAAAAAGAACCATTGCAAAAATTGCAACAGTTCGTTATGTACACAAAGCAAATCAGTAATATTGCAAATGTTTCACGAGTTCCAGACTTTGTGTGACTGTAGATGTAACAGCCGGTACAGCCTCCAACGTACAATGCCCATTGGCCGGCAAGTAACAGTATGGTACTACTGTCAGAGCATACAGTGGTGTACAATGCCCGCCACGAGGCAAGTATGTAATGCAGGTAGCGACCCTGCCAACCGTCTCAAACCGAAACAAACGGATTAGATGTGCATGCAACATCGTTTTTAATCAATACGACTTACATATTCAAATACACAGCTCTCAAGCTAATGTATACCCTTGCGTATTGACAACCGGAAATATGTACCGTAGCCACCTTCCGCCAGGAGATGACTACTACTCGCTACCAAGGTATCTAATCTTGGATCACGGCGAGCTAAAAGTAACAGCGAACCCAGAACGTAAAAAGAAAAAGGTAATTGGAGCAACTGGGTCGCTGTCGAAACACTAAATATCTAATGTTTCTATACTACAATTTTACCGCCTTTTCCAACTGAAAAAGTGCAACATTTAGCCAATCCACGTGTTTTTTAACAAAAATCTGTACTTAGCTCTATCTCGGTCATACTTGCATTGACGTTCTGACTTGAAAACCAACCCAGACACCTTTTTCCAAACATATTTCTTGCGCTTGTCGTAGTAATAATCAAGCATATTAACCAATTCCAAATCGTTATCAACAATGAAATCGTGAACAGCGTTGTATCTTGCTTGAAGCAAATTAAGTTCCTGATCCTCATACTCTTTTATAAGAACGCCTTCAACTTTTGACTTTTCGTTGTTGATATTCTCAGCTCGTCCGCCACCAATGTTTTCATCAGTCGAATGAGCAGTTCTTAACTCGAACTTTCTAAACGAAATCTCTTTCTCAAGTTCGCCTGAAAAATATTCTGTAAATAACTTGTCAATCTTGTCAGCCACTACACTCTCCCCTAACAACGTTATTTGCTTCTCTTATCTCGACCCGTGGCCGTTCCTTATCCACTTCAAACGACTCATGAAATCCAGTCACATATTTCAGACTGTCATTCGGCAAGAACACTTCACCCCGTACATTTGCCTTCTGCATTCCATCCAGAATGAATTTCTTGATAAACGCCCAATTGTCTGAATCAGTTCGCTTATCTGGCACATACCAACGGAACTCAAGCATGCATGGCCACTCGAATCGCACACCGTCTACCATTGCCTGCTGTACTACTAGCTGGCAGTAATTTGTTGCCTGCTTCTTCATCTTTGAGCCAATGTAACGATTCTTACGTTCAGCCTGAATGTACTTATTGAGAGTGAATTGTTTGAGAACATTTAAATCAAATTCAACAATGCAGTCCCTCAATAATTATTCCTCCACTACCGTTAGCTGGTTTTCAGCAATGAAACTGTCAGCCCCATGCTTGTCAGTCTCTTGAAATCCTTGTTCGCCAATCTTCTCAATCCGCCAAACGCCAAGAATTGATTTGTACTCATACACATAGTATTGATTGCCGTCTTCGTCTTGATATTTGTCCATTACTCATACCCCGCAATCATGTAATCGATATATTCACGACACTTTTTCAAGTCTTCAATTCCGTTATTCTTTTTGTATCTGATGAGATATTTAAGTACGCTTCCTTCGTAGAAATCAAGTCCAAACTCATTAATCACATCAAACACTTGCATACCAGACTTACCAACATACCGACTAGGGTTTTCTAGCTCTTTAAACTCTTTCCATACTTTTTCAATCTTCTTCATTTTCTACATCACCCGTTTAATATTTCCCAATACCCAAAACAACGTAACCATCTTTCTGCTCGTAATCCGTCATATAAATGATTTTTCTTAAAATCGTATCGGCTTCATGAACTGAACTAGCTTTATAAGGTTGTGATGCCCAAGCACTGTCTGTTTGCTTATAACAATTCAACTCGCTGTTATATCTAGAAAGGGCCAACAAATCGCCAACATGATAGTCTCTATCATTCTTCCGAATTTCAAATGTTTTCAAGCCATTATTAATTAAATCAAAATATTTTTCGTCTAATTTCAATTCATGTACTTTCATCACTTACTCCAAACTGATACGAAACGTCCATACAATGCTGTCATCAGATAGAACGCCATCGTCAACAACATTGGCAATGAACTTGCGGAATATCCAGCAGACAAAGCAGTAAACCAAAGCGCAATATTGACCACATCAGCCATCAACCACAATGTATAACTGTCACCATATCCTAGAAATACATAGATTGATGCAAACGCACCGATTACCAATGTCAATGAGTCCCATGCTGGGTTAGTGTCGCCTAACCAAGTGTAGACAACGATAAGTGGAATCCAGATAATGAACATCAATGCCACTGTTGACATCCAGTTCCCGAAACTCAAATGTTTCACACCATTTTTAATACGGTGACCCCAACTCTTCCAAGTCACAATCAGTGGAATATCAATCAATGCCACGAACACTAACTGATCTAACACACTGGCATAGTGTCCAGCCGTCCAATTGACGTAGATAAATCCTAGTGCGCTAATCAAACCAAGTAGCCCGTTGATAGGCTTTCCAATCATCATGTATACCGTACATGCTGACCCAACCAACGTTGCTACTAGCGTGATAATTGATAGTCCAGTAATAGGTGCCACCAAGAACAGTGCCAACTGCACGCCAACCATGAACGCCAACATTACCGCTCCTACTGTGTTCAATGACTTAATTTCTTGTCCTAACCATTTAACGTAATTTTTCATTTATAGCCTTTCTCACAACAACAAAGTTGTTGCCATATTGTGTAACATCTTTTCCTTTGCCTCTTTAACAACATCTCGCTGTATCTCAAACCCGTATGCGCTACGTTCTAATTCAATAGCAGCTCGTAACGTTGAGCCACTTCCCGCTACTGGATCAATAACTACATCACCATAATCGGTAAAGATATTGATTAGTTCTTTCAATACAGGCACAGGCTTTTGCGTTGGGTGTATTTTGGGGTATCGGCCATCTTGTACCCAGTTAAACCAGTTCAGTACCATACGTCCGTCATTGTTGAACTTTGGCAATTTATCTCGGTAGAACACCAAAGCATATTCCGTAGCACCAACAATTTTCATGTTAGCTTTCAAAACTTGCGGCGAAGTGTTCTTGATAAACACCAGTGGGTAATAGTGATTAAACCCATACTTTCGAGCTTGGTCTATCAATTCTTGGATTTGTTGAAATGAGCAGAAGACAATCATAGCTGGTGCTTTTCCTTTGTCTTTCGGTTCCTTGATTAACATTTTTGAGCAAAAGTGCATGAACTCTGCAATTTTAAAATCAACATCTGTATTGAAAAATGTTTTATTGGCTTTATCCGACTCGCCTTTGCTATTGTCTCCGTCAACATACCATTCTGTACTAGAAGCGTAGGCGTTGTTACCTAAGTTATATGGAATATCTGCAATAACTAATTGCGCTTTTGGTATTCCATATTGCTTATAGTTTTGAAAGTGATCATTGAACAATTCATATTTAATATTTTTAATTGTCATTAACTACCTCCAACAGTTCTATGTTCTCGTGAATGTTGCCTATGACCTCAATGTCGTGCTTATCGTTAGCTGCCCAATACTCCTGACGTGCAATAGCTTTGCCAAAATTAATGCAGTAGCCAAACTTTGGAATGTATTCGATGAAGCCAACTTTGTCATCAGGGGACAAAATAACAACGTGCAACTTTACGATGTCACCCTCATAGATTTCTTTTCCGTTCTTGTCATGTAGGCCAGTGAACTGTTCCCAAATTGCTTTATCACTACCAATAGTGATGTCCATCATTCCTACTTGTCCGCCCATATAATAAGATTTTGACAAATATTCATATCGTTCTTCTTCGTTGTGCCACGCCCTAAACTTAATATTTCTCATAACCATTCGCTCCTTTATAAATCAAATCCAAACGCTGCATCCATACTGTAATCATCTTGATAATTATTCTTACCCTCTTCGAATCCCAAAATGTAGTCACTTTTTGATATTTTTGGAACTTTAAGTAGCTGTTGGTTTTCTATAAAATCAGCCCTGTTTGTTCCTAATGTAAGCATTTCGATTTGTTCCGCTGCATATCCATCTCCGTATCCTACTTTGTAGTAGTCAATAGATTCTTTTGTTATTTTTCGTTGGCAGAAAAGACATTGACTATAACCTTTGTTAACTCTACGTCTGAAGCAAGATTGGCACCATTCATTATTTCCAATATGATCAGATAGCCTCATCACTCCACCCTTTCTCGGTTGAACATGTCGGGGTTATATCCCCATTCACGTACTTTGGATTCCGTCAATGGAGAAGCGTGATTGGAATTAATTGTGTAGCTAATTATTCCGTTTTCATATTCCTTCAAATAAATTTCGTCATCATCGTCGAAAAGAGGCTTCAGTTGCCAGATATACTTTCTCTCTTTCTCGACAAATTGTTCATGTGCCCAATCACGGGTTAGTGGATTGGCAATGGCCATAATTTGTTGATTGTATAAAGTGAATTCTGAATAAAAATCGTTATCCTGATTTGGCGCTTCCATTCTTAATAATTCTTCATAATCAACACGACTGTCAATAAGTCCATAAACTTCGTTTGCCGCCTTATCCCCAGCCTTTGCAATTGCTCGATATTGTTCTTCAGTAAATTTTTTAGTCATAATCAAACGTCCTTCTCTTTTTTAGTTTCTTCGAAAATTCGTTCAACTCTAGTTAGCATGTCATTTTGACCGCTTTTAAATCCGGCCTTCTTCCCTTTTTTTAATCCGATATTGTACCAAATGAAACAGGCAATCGCTTCTCCTGTAAATCCAGCTAATACTATAATTGCGTTAATCATCTTTTTCCTTTCTGGTTACAAAAAAGTGGTCACAAAAGGGGGGCTCAAACTCCTATATACATATACATATATAAATATTAGTAAAGTATAAGTAACCGGTAACCTAACGATTGTCAACCTTACTCTAGCAACGTTTTCAGCGGTTACCTATTTTTTAAAAAGTTACGTAACTTTGTCAAAAAATCTGTGATTTTTTTAACTATCGTTTTTTTAGAAGTAACCTTTTTACCCCTTTGAAGTAACCTTTTTTGACTCTTGAGTAACCGTTTTTTTAACAAAACAACGAACTGTTTTTCCGTTGATTTTCTTAGGTTTTTTCTCAAATCCTTCACGCTGCATAACCATTTGAATCTGATTACGAAGTTCTTTTTGCTGATAATCAATCATCTGACTGTACAGCTCTTGTTCAATTGACGCGTTCAACTCACTCACTCGAATCGACTCGTCAAACTCGTGTTCTGATTTCAAAACATTCATAATAACGTCGTCAATTTCAGCAAATACATTCAAGTTTTCCGTCATATTTTCAAAACTAATCGACTCCATCTGTTTGTTGATATCGTCAATCGTCTTATCTGGTTGTACAATCACATCAGAATAATAATCACGAGCCTCTGCCAATACATTTTCATACCAGCTATCTGGCAACTTGAAAGCATTTTGCTTGATTTTATAATCGTTCACAATGACCGGGATAATTCGACGATTACCACCCAAGTCAGTTAGATAGGAACTATCGTTTGTCGTTCTTGAGATGACGAAGTGACGTTTTTTCGTTTCGCTGTTGCGTGCATAAGCAGGTCGATAAGTGAACTCGTTCGTTGAGACAAACTTTTTAAACACCTTGTCACTGTTGATCGCCGTCACTTGCATTTCGTCATCGTTCACGATTAGGTTTTTCATCATGATTTCAAAATCGTCTTTTTTGGTAAAAGACATGAATTGGTCGGTATAATACTGACCACCTAATCGCTTTAAGAATGACGTTTTACCTGTTCCTTGATTCCCAATGATGTCCAATGTGTATTGAAATTTACCGGTATCGACACCATACGCGCCACCTACTAAATTGACTATCCAAATGCCGATTGCCTTGTTGATGTCAGAGTTTTCAACTCCGAACAACTCTTCGCCAATCGTCCACAAGCGTGTTTTCTTATCCCACTTTTTTGACTCAATCCAGTCATAGACAGATGAGAATACATGCTGACTAGCTGCCGACTCAATCGCCTCGAATAATTTACTCATAGGGTAAGGACTATCGTATTTACGCTCCAAGAATGCTTGGATAAGCCGTGCTTTGTTGTCCGTCATTTGACCGGCTTCAACTAACACTTCCTGACCTTGTACGTCTTTCTTCAGTACAATTTGTCCGATGAACTCGTCATATTGAATATCAAAGTTATCCAGAAGTGTTTCGGCCATGACCGTTGTTTTAATTGCCATTCGTCCATTTCCTCCAACTTCCCTCAATCGTCTTTTCGATTTCTGACTGTGTTAATCCCGATTGTTGATTAGCTAAGTCAATAACAGAGTAAATAGCCTGTTTTGGAAAGCCCATTGTCATCAGTGTCCATACGAGTACCGACATGTTCCGATTTCGTGTACCTTCTGCGCCAAATCCTTCGGTTATCATGGCTAATTCTGGAATTGTCAGACTACTCTGTCCTTCATACGAATTGTTGACCTTTTGGCCCTTTGCCTTGTTTTCGTTGTAAAACTCGAGCAACTCATCAGGCAAATCAACACATTCAGACAGGTCGGTATCTGGGTCAACAACGGCATAGTTGTTCTTACTGGCCTTAATATCGAGACCTTTTTCAATGCCGATAACTTGGGTCAGATTGTGGTTGTTTTTAAAGAACACATGGATGCCACGACCAGACACAGACTCTTCAATCACACCATCTTCAATCGTAGGAAAGCGGACTTGGAACGAAGTGTACTCGTGCATATCATCAAAATCGAAACAGACATAATCCGATCCAGACATGACGAACCCAATGGCATAATGACGTTTCCAGTTGGACAATACCCATAACTTGTCTAATTTATCAGTGGCGTATGCAAGGATTGGTTTCTTAGTAGCGTGGCCGGTTTCGTCATAACTAACTTGAATTGGGGTAATGTCATACCCTTCGTTTAACCATCTAATGGCCTCTGTCTTAGTTGCCATTATTCCATGTCAAAGGGTACGTCGATTGGGTCAAGGAACGTGTATTTTGAGAACGCCGTTTCGCCTTCCTTAGCTTCAGGTGTTTCTTTCAAAATCTTAACCTTCAACGTCTTCTTGTCTGCAACCGGTTGCAATGCTTCGACAACTGCCTGATTACCTTGGCGGATGGTGTCCAGATCAACAACCTTCTTCATTTCCTTGTTGAACAAAATCAATGGACGCATAAGTTGGAAGACATTTGACTGCCAAGCCTTTGCTGACAACTTAGACCCGTCTGTCTTCTTCTGTGAAACTGACACGCGATAACCGTTATCTGATGTCCCTTCGCTGTCTTCGAAGGTAAACTGTACAGCTGACCAGCTAGAACTCTTTGATTGGAATAAAGACACTTCGGTCAATACAGCGTCTGTTGTGCCGTCTTCAAACCCGAACGCAGATGGTTGCGCCGTGTTTTCATCCATGTTGTCGAACCAGTTTTCCATATCTAAAGCCATATTATTTTTCTCCTATTTTCTTCCTAATTAAAGTCCCATTGATTCAAGGGCTTGTGCTGATTTCTTGTTCTTATCAACGACTGTGTTAAGTGGTGCTGGCAACTTACTGTCATCCCATTCGTAGCGACGCTTCTTCCACTTTGCCTCGTGCTTGTTATTGATTTCGATAAGTGCGTCAGAGTAACCACCAATAACGTTGAACAGTTTTGGCTTTAGCACGATAACCAAGCCTTCTTCATCGTCCATGTTGGCCCGCAATAAGTAGTAAACAGTCATATCCGAAGTAGTGAGGGCGTTGATGATATTACTAAACGCTTTGTTAAATTCGCCGAACCCGGCACCATAGTCACCCGCTTCTTTGAGCGAACTGGCATTGTGCTTTTCCAGCACTTCCAATTCCAACATGTTTGCCATGTCTTCTGCCGTATCAATTACTAATGTCTTGTATCCTGCTTCTGGTGCTTGTTCAATCACGTCCATCACATCTTGATAAGACTTAGGGCGAACAGCATTATAACCAGCGTTGTCGGCGTTGCCATCAAATGATAGAAAGAGGGGCTTGTTAGCCTTACCAGCAAACGTCGTCTTTCCGGCCATTGGTTCACCATAAACAGCGATGGCTTTTGGGTCTGGCTTTTGTAACTTAATTTCTTGAAACTTTGATACCTTAATCATCAATATTCCCCTTTTTGCAGTTTCACTCGAATCAAACTTCTAAATTGATAAGCCTTCTTCATCTTGTTAAATAATTCTGGTTCAATTTCCGGATTGTGACCTAGCCGAAACAGCTTCATGTGTAAATCATCAAGTGATACTGCCTGTTCAGCCATTAGCTTTTGTTCACGAGTTAAATAAATGTAATCAGTCATCTTCTATCTCCTTTTGAACGATGTATTCGATCCATTTCCCGACAACATGAGATGAAACGACAATATATCCTTCATCTAGATACTTATCGATGTTCCCTTTTCTGTTAGTTGAGTATGAAGAATAAGGAACATCTCTTGTTGTTTCTTCAAAACTTACTGCTCTAGCTTGCTTAAGCATTAATCACACCCCCAAACTGTTCATAAGCCCATTGGCTTCCATCGTTGATTGCTTCGAGATTATCTGGACAGTCAACATAATGCACTGCCTGTTCAATCACATTTGCCATCTCGTTGGCATATCGTAAAATCTCATCGTGGTCCATTTTGAAATCGTAGATAAATGGCTTGTCTGGGTCTTTCTTGATGTAAATAATGTGGGCTTCGTTTCTGTCAAACATGAAGGCATAGTAAGCGATTTGCTTTTTGTACTCTTCTTGCCGATCGTCACGGAACGATCCATATTCAACGAAACCGTCAAATTCCATAGGAGCTACTGTCTTGAAATCAAACACTGCGTTTTTGGTTAGCATGTCAGCTCGACCAGTAGCAGTAAACTTCACACCTTGGCTAGTTTCGGCTTCTTCATTGATTTCAACTTCAAACTCAGCTTTGCCAAATCGTTCAACGTATTCATGAACACGACTACCAATTACTTCGGCGTCTGTGTAGGCTTTTTTAAACTGCCCTTTCGTTTTGCCTGCTTTACTAATCAGCAGGTCTTTGTCTTCGTCCGATATATCTTGTGTCTTGTCACGACCTTCAGCAACGTTGTGAACGATTGTCCCAAACAACAGTGCATCTTTATTACCTTCCCACCATGGATGCTCTCCAATGTAATCGTGGTAAGCACGAAGTGGGTTTTTGCTAAATTTGAAAGCCCTTGTTGGGCTCATATGAATCTTTTCCATGTACGACCCTTTCGTCTATCTTGTGGTTACACCAACGGCAACGCTTTTCAATAATTGTTTGATTGTTTTTATGTTTAACAACAAGTTCCGGTGCGTCGTGAGCAAAACAAAGCGAACAGAAAATATCATTCAGCATTTGTTTCCTCTTTGTTTCTTATAATTTTTCAATCGTGATTTTGTAGATTCCACCATTAATAATGATGTGTTCTGATTCTGGTTGTTTGCGGCCTTTTGATGTGAACGCAAGTCGAACAACCTTGTCGCCTACATCAATCAACCATTTTTGTAATTCGCTCATTCTCATATCTAATCCTCGAACATTTCTGCGTTAAAGCTTTCCTTCATCTCTAATGAGTTCCACAAAGCGTCGTCAATCGTCCCGTGAACGACTAGGTAATCTCGCGTAATTTTGCTGTCTTGACCGATACGGTAATTTCGATACTTCGACTGGTCAAAATCGATAAAGCTATCAGGCAACGACCACCAGATTGCGTGCTTGTATTCATTCAACGTCATCCCCGAACCAGCCGTTGTTTGGATCAAGATGAAGTCACCCTGACTGTCGTACTCATGGCCATTGACGTGACCAACATTGAAATCTTTCAACGCCTCGTCTAACAGTTGCAATTCGTTATCATAGGTGTAGAAAATAAGTGTCTTCTCATCACCGTATGACTCTTTAACGCTTTCTAACCAATCAAGTTTTGCTTTGTTATTTTGATTTTGACGTTGATAGATACGACGTGCAGTTGGATTGGCAAAGATAACTTTATCGTCCTTTTTGTAAGACATCTTGGTCTTTTTGTACTCACGGTCCGGTTTGAAACTGATAACATGTTCTGTCACATCTGGTAGTTCCGTAATGTCATCAAGCGTGACAACGTCCGACCTGATGGACTTGAACCACTTCGTCAGGTTTTCTGTGTTCTTCCCAACTTTCCAAATTGGGAACTTAGACCAACCCGGATGTTCAGCGACTTTGTATAAGTCCTTGAACTGTTTCTTAGTCGGGACGTGTCCAAAGTACAGGGCGTACATTTCCAAATCGTCAAGCTTTCCGTTTGTTGGTGTACCCGATAGGAAGACAAAACCTGCACAACACTTAGTCAGTATTCGTAACTTTTCAGAACGACCAGAACCATTTTTAAATTTGTGGGCTTCATCAACGATCAGCACCTTATCTTGCACGTCAATGTTGTTTAACTTCTTAACGCCATCAGTCGTGATGACCTGCATTTCGTTTTTAAACCCAACTAGTTCAGCATCCTTTTCCCACGACTTTGCTTTCACAACTTGACGTGGGGCCACTACAATCACGTCAGACGATGGGAAGTGTTTCATAACATGAGACAAACCAACAACGGTCTTTCCTGTTCCCATTTTCATCACGTAATAGTAGTTAGGCTTTGACTTATCTACCTGTGCTTGTTGTGCTTCGTATAAGCTAAAAGAGCTGTTCGACGTCATCGATAACCTCCAAGAAATTTGTAAAGCTATCAATCACGTACCATAAACCACCGTTTCGCTTGATTTGAGCACCGACTGCTTTCTGTTCGGCTGATACCGTACCTTGTCCGTCTGGTCGTTTGATTTCCAATCCTAAGAACTTGCCGTGCTTATCAATCGTAATAATATCTGGCGTTCCAATATCAGTTCCGGGACCTGCTTGCGTCTTGATAATGAAGTGGTCATTTTGGCGCAGATAGGTCGTGATTTGTGATTGTAAACGTTGTTCAGGCTTCATCGTCTTCCACCTCTTCACGTTCTTGTTCACGTTCTTGTTCGCGTTCCCATTTCGCTTCGTCAGCTAGATGTTGCTCTAATCCGTCTGCGACCCTGTTTCCTGTTGTTGTCATATTTAGTCCTCCCATCCAACTAGATATGCTGGTGTGACTCCGTAGAACTTAGCTAACTTTTCCCATGTTTCTAGTTTTGGCTCAGTCTTACCGTTTTCGTAATTATTAAAAGTACCGCGTTTAATTCCGATAGCTTGGGCTATATCGTTTAAGGTATAGCCTTTTTCTTTTCGGAGTTCTTTCAATCTGTTTTTACTCATACGTCCTCCGTGGTACAATAGAGGCATAAATTATTTTTCTGGATAAATTTATGCCTAAGCTCGCTCTGCTAAGCGGGCTTTTTTTGCGCGCTTTAAATCTCGTTTGGCAAGTCGCTTGCCCTGGTGAACAATGTCATTGGTAATATCGTTCTCAATGTCATAGGCATCGAACAACGGTGCTCGCTTGTAGTATTTGTATGCCATGATTGACAGTGCTGTCACGCTCGTTCCAATCACTATCATCAATAAATCGTTAAACTGCATTAGTGTCATGACTTGTCCTTTCTTATGCGTAACGGTTTGATAACTTGAAGAAGTAATTACGAAGTGATAATCCATCCCAGACAGGATGGGTCTTTCCACCGTGTATTGGCTTCGGAAACCCTTTCTTTTTCTTGTAATTTTTCCGGAAAGTATCGTTTGACTTAATTTCAAGTTCGTCCTTTATCTGTTGCTGTGTGTATTCCCTATCTGGCTTAAATCGTTCATACATATCCTTGCCTCCTTTTTAGTCTTCTGTAATTTTTATACCGACATTTCCATTTGGTCTGGAGCGTAAAACTTCTTATAGAAGAACTGACGCCCGTATGGCGTGATCAAAACTTGTGGCGTAAATTCAACACCATTTACAGAACCGCTCTTCAGCACGAAGAACTTAGGTACATACTTCTTGTATGGTTGCAACCTTCCGCGGCTTCCCGCTGAACGGTAGAGATACTTGTTATTCAGTAAGTTGTCGATGAACTCGTTTTGCTTAACGTTAATTTCTTTAGCCGCTTCACGAACACCAATGGCCTCACCCGTTTCGATAAAGACGTCGTTTAGTTCTGCCTTAGGTGTCAATTCTGCAATCTGCGATTCATAATTAATCAATTTTGAATTGGCGTACTGTAATGACCGCGACAACATTAATTCTGGGCTGTTCCATTGCTTTTCAACTTCAATGAAGTACAGGCGAATTTCACGACCCTTGTCAGTTCCGGACATCATTGCAATTTGCTTAGCGGCGTCAACTGTTAGTGAGTAGTCTTGAAGGTATTGAATATTGCCGTTACCGCCATTAACGGGTGTACCTCCAGGTACACCTGTAAAATCTTCATTTTCAATCAATTGCTTGGAATTTGCGTCAAACCAAGCACTAAACCGCTTCTTTACTTCCAGTGCCTGATACAACTCACGAGCGCTGACACTTACCTCGCCCTGTTCGTTTGTTTTAATTTTGATGATTTGATTCATTTATTAAATTCCTTTCTTAAAACCAGTTTTCGCCTTCGTATCCAGTGAAGTCGAACAACTTTTGCAAGTTGTCATGAGCCGCCGGACCGCTTGCTAATCCATTCAATAATTGGCGAACGTAAGATGGTGACGAATCAACGACTTTTGCCAACTGGGCCTGCTTAATCCCCTTCATCTTTAGATGAAATTGAAACTTAAAACGTTCTTCTTCAAGAACTCGCTTAGCTTCCTTTACTGACATGTGAGACCTCCTTTCTGTATTTAGTAGAGATGTAATTTTTGAATTAAAACATTTGATATACTTATTCCATATATACTTAGAAAGTTGGTAAGACATATGAGTAGCAATCAAGATATAGATGAATTATTTGATCAAATTGATAAAGAACGATTTAATAAAACAACAATTTTATGCAAATATTGCGGTGTGACAATTCCTTTATCCAATAATTCTGGTCATAAAAAATATTTTATGAATCGATTTAGTGCACAGACTGATTTTGATAGATTCAAGCAACTTATTATTCACAATCAAAATAGTCTTTATCCCTATATTGAAATTCATTTTGTAAAGTGTGCTACCTGTTTCAATACAACTATTTTTTCTTATCTTGTATCTAGCGAAACAGATTCAAAAAAGTTTTCGATGCAACCCATTTCAGAAGCAAAAGGCTATCCAGATTATGTTCCAGCTGAACAAGTTCAAGATTATTCAGAATCTGTTGCAATAGCGGAACTATCTCCTCGTGCCTCTTTGACTTTGTCTAGACGTTGCGCCCAGGGATTGATTCGTCATAAATTTCCAGATGTTAAGCAAGGAAATTTGTTTTCTGAAATCAAACAGCTTAAAACAAGAGTCAGCCAATCTGAATATCGAGCATTAAATTCTTTGCGACACCTTGGAAATACGGGAGCGCATCCAGAAAAAGAAAATTCTGAATTTGAAATTAACAAAATAGAAGTATCTTCAGAAGAAGCTCAACATGCCATAACAATTATTGAATTTCTTATAAAGAAGTGGTTCGTTGAGCCTCATGATGACGAAATGGCCATTAAAACAATCATGGAAGACGCACATAAATTAAAACCGGATGTTAATCTGGACGAATGATTCCAATTAAATTTCCCTCACCATCAAAATATTCAATCCACGCTTCTCGCCGATGAGGAGATACATCGGTATTTAAAACTTCAACACTAACTTTCACGCACGTAACAAACTCAACTTTTTTAACGGGGTTATTACTCATTTTTTCTCCTTTTCATTTTGGAATAATTACGACTACGTAGTCATCAGGCATCTTCGGATGCCTTTTTGTTTCGGCATAAACGTGGGTAATGTCGATATCATAACCAGGCATATACTTTTTTCGTTTCTCAAACACTTGTACATTCTTTTGATATTTGAACAATAGGTATAAGACTTTTGATAGTTGCATCTAATACCTCCCTTCTGTATTTTTGCTATCCTTTAACTACCGACTCATTTGTCTAGTAAATTGAAAGGAGAATTACAATGGATAAAAAAGCATTTGAAGAAAAGTTTTACGCTGGACGAGATAAAGCCAATGATAGTTTTGACAGACCAGAGGTATATCAAAAAATTATGGATGATCTCAATGGACAAACTGCACCAGAAACTCAATTACCAGTTACTGTTTCTCGTCGGTATGCCGAACAGCTCGTATACTCTGTTCTAAAAGAACTTTTTGTCGATGAAGACGATCAGGACTCAAAGGCTTAATCGTTTCGCTAGAAGCAACTTCTTTTTGAAGTTGCTTTTTTTTATTCACTTCTGACATTTTCTTATTCCTCCTTTCAGTAACAAATGTTTGTAAGTTTTACTTTACAAGTCTAAATAATTAGACTACAATGACATAGTAAATGCATAACAAAAGACCTGTTATAACCTTTAGTAGCCCGCCAAGACACTTTAGTTTTAACTGTTTTTTGTTTGCGTAATTAACTTACAAGAAGAAGTATAATCTAATTAGTTAGACTTGTAAAGGGTTTAATCTAATTTTTTAGACTTATTTCTTGTTCGACACTAAGGAATGCTGATATGACGCTATTATCTCGAACTAAAGAAATGACAAAAAAACGAGGATTGACTATTGAAATGCTTGCTAAAGAGATAGGAATTGCAAAATCTGGCATTTATCAATGGGATAAGCACGAACCAAAACCATCTGTCTTAGATAAAACAGCCACGGTTTTAGGCGTATCTACCGACTACCTATTAGGTCGTACTAATCAAATGAATAGTTATGATTCATCAGATAAAACAACTGATATTGCTGATGATACGTTGATCATGGCATTTGATGGTAAACCCATACCTGATGAAGAACGTGAAAAGCTACTCGATTACGCACGCTACATTATGAGTCAGAAAAAGGAAAAATAAGTGGAAGAAATTTTAGAAGAACTTGAAAATATAGCTAGACAAAATGAAATTACTATTTTTGATGTTGATAGTCTTGAAAAAGACACGCCAGATTCTTCCATGAGTAATAATAAATTGGTACTAATGAATCCTGCCTATAAAAAGTCTAGTTATGCCTTTCGATTGGCTCATGAATTAAGCCATATTATGTACGGCAATAATTTACCAGACGCCGTGTATCAATTTAGCCCCTACTTCCAACGTGGCGAAGAATATGAGATGCACAAACACGCTATTGATATGCTGATGGAAATTAAACGGCCGTCAAGCGTTCAAGCGTTCATGGAATTTTATAAGATTCCATCGTGGCTGTCTGAATATGTAGAAGCGGAATATATCCAGCATATTTAAAAAGTACGTGCAAGGCTGAACCACGTTTAAAGCTGATAAGTTTAGTCAGAAGGTTAAGGGGAAGTATGTTTATTTTTTATATTGTATTTTTGTTAGTTATTGCTTATGTATTTGCACTAAAAGCATCATCAAAAATTGTTAGTTGGTTACCCTGGTTATTATTAGCAGTTTTTGTTTTGAGTATTCTTGATTTCGTAATCGACCACTGGATTATTTCTATTATTATTATTTTTGGCGCTCTTACGATATTCGGAATGACAATCGAAACCGAGGAAGACGGCAAAACCATTAAGCCCGAACCAGAAAGTTTAAAGCTCTATCAACGTAAGGTATTCAAAGGATGGGTAGGATTTATTGTTTTCTTTGCGATCATGGTTGGTTTAGCTAATGGACCATTTTCTAAACATTCAAGCAAACAAGAAGATAAGCAAGAATCTAGTTCATCTTCAAGCAGTTCAAGTAAAAAGACAGAATCTAGTTCATCTTCAAGCAGTTCAAGTAAAAAGACAGAATCTAGTTCATCATCTAGTCAAGCTAAGAAGTCGACTAAACAGACTAATGATACAAAGACATATAATGAAGCCGATGGAAACACTAACGGTTCTAACTTTACTGATGAAGACTATCGAAATGAAGCAAATATTGGTAAGAGTGTTCACTTAACCAATGCAAAGATTACACGAATTGATAAAAAAGCCGGTGGGCTTTGGATTGAAACGATTAATGATGAAAATAATGAAAAAACAACACATGTACAAGCCGTTAATTTGGCTTCCTACAATTTCCAAGTTGATGACGTTGTCGATATTAAGGCCACTCTTCAGGGCATGAAAAAATCAATGGTTACTTTTGACGGTGACACGGATAAGTACCCTACCATCTGGATTACATCAATTAATAAAGTTAAGTAACCCACGCCCTTCGGGTGTACATATTACGTGCAGGAAGGAACCACGTTAAAAGCTTAGAGGAGTTATATATGAGTAAGAAAGTTTTCGATGAGAACGGTAATGAAATTAAGAAGCCATTTTACAAAAAGTTTTGGTTTTGGCTTGTTGTTCTCATTGTTATTATCGGTGGTACAATGGCCGGTTCATCAGATGATAGTGATTCTTCTAGCAGTTCTAGCAGTTCAAGTAGTAAAACAAGTTCATCTAGTTCTGCTAAGTCTTCATCACAATCATCTAAAACTTCTACTGATTCAAGCAGCAGTTCTAGTTCAAAAAGTAGTAAAGCTACCGCACAGCAAACTGCTGCACTTGAAAGTGCCAAGACTTACAGTGACTCAATGCACATGTCAAAGCAAGATATTTATGATCAATTGACATCTCCTGATGGAGATAAATTCTCTGCTTCTGACGCTCAATATGCAGTTGATAACTTAAAGGCAGACTACAACAAGAACGCTCTTGAGGCCGCTGAATCATATCAAAAAGACCAACACATGTCTGTTGACGATATCAAAGACCAACTCACTTCGCAAGATGGTGATAAGTTTACTGAAGACCAAGCTCAATATGCTATCGACCATCTAAGTAAGTAACCCACGCCCTTTCGGGCGTACATAAAGGAAAACAATGAAAAAACTATATTACGCCGCAGTCTTCACGTTCGCCGTTGTTTCTGTTGCTTTGGCTTGTTTGGATATAGGTGGATTGATATCGATTAACAAAGCACCTTACTTTCTAATTGATAAGTTTATCCTTATGTTCTTTTGGATAGACTACATCACTCGATTTACTAAAGCTGATAACAAGTGGCAGTTTTTTAAATCAAATCTATTCGATTTATTGGCAATCATTCCCTTTGATTCCGTCTTCTCGATGTTCCGAATAGCTCGAACCGTTCGATTGCTGAAACTATTACGCTTTGTAAGAATCGTTGGATTTGCTGGGCGTTTTAAACGCAACCTAGTGAAGTTCATCAATACGAATGGTTTCATTTATTTAATGACTTTTGCCATTGTTTTGATATTAATATCTGCTGGAGTGTATTCGTTAGCCGAAAACATTAGCTACGGCAACGCACTGTGGTGGTCGATTGTAACAGCTACGACAGTTGGGTATGGTGATATATCCCCCACTTCTGCAATAGGACGTGGTATAGCTATTGTACTAATGTTCGTCGGCATTGGATTAATTGGTACAATTACCAGTACAGTGACTTCGTTTTTTACACAAGAACAAGCTGATAAATCAAAAGATGAACTAAATCAGAAGTTGAATGAAATCACTGAACAGTTAGATAGGTTAGAAAGAAAGTTAGGAGACAAATAATGATATTAATTGGTTTAATCGCACTATTCATCATCAGTATCTGGTTTACGTGGAAATCTTTAACGGTATTCTTGCCATGGTTGATTATCATTTGGGTCATAGTATCCATTCTTTCTTTCATCTTTAGCTGGGTGTTTATTATGTTTGCCTCATTTGCGCTATCTGGTTGCTGTTTCTATTTAGCAATAAAGAAAATCAAAGAACAAAAGTCTAATGGACGCGTTGATATAACAGACCAATCAGAAGTATCTGATTCTGACCATAAGTAATTTAAGGCCCCTGGCCTTTTTATTTGTACCTATTTTTGGAAAGGAAACATTATGGCGAGTATTTTTAAACGAAAAGGAGCGAAGACTTGGACCGCTTCCGTTCTGTTAAACGTCGATGGACAACGTAAAACAAAACAGAAAAACGGTTTTGCGACAAAATCAGAAGCAAACGAATGGGTTGCAAAAGTTGAGTACGAAAAATCAATAGGTAATTTCAGCAAGTCAAACAAGCTGTTCATTACCGAGATGAAAAAGTGGTACACAATCTTCAAAGAACCAAAAATCGCCCGTGCGACAAAATTATGGTTCAATACCGTACTAAAGTTGGTTGAAAAAGAGTGGCCTGATAAATTGGTGTCAGATATTCGTTCGTCAGATTTCCAACAGTTGTTAAATAAGTATGGTCAGACACATGTTAAAGTTTCCACCAAGCGAGTGAATAACATTATATCTGAATTCGGTCGGTATGCCTTTGACGAAGGCTATACAACTCGTGATTTTACTCGAAATGTTTACAACACTGGAAAAGTCGAAAGCAAAACGGCTGATATGAAATTCCTTGAAAACGATGAATTTCAAAAGCTGATACAGCGTGCTAAACAAAGTAATTCGGTTTCTGCGCATATGATAATCACCGCCTGCTTAACTGGCATGAGATACGCTGAAATAGCTGGATTAAGGCCAGAAAACGTTGATTTAAACAACAAAACAATTAACATTGTGGAGACATGGGACCAAGTTAGTCACGAGTTTAAGCCGACTAAAACCAAATCATCAGTACGAACAATATCGATGCCTGACGATTTAGTAGACTTATTCAATAAATGGGAGTTCGGCGATAAGTTCGTTTTTCAAGGGATAAATGGTTATCCTGCTACAAGCGCCTCCTGCAATCACACTTTAAAAAATTACCTGGAAAAAGATAATTCAAAACAAATCACATTCCACGGATTGCGTCACACACATGCTAGTTACCTACTAGCTAACGATATTTCTGTTCAGTACGTTAGTGAACGGTTGGGTCATGCTAACACAAATATCACTCTCGGCATTTATGCTCACCTTCTCGAAGACAAACGAAACGAAGAAAATTTAAAGGCATTGGACAAGTTAAACATTCTTTAATCGTCGCATTAACATTGCACGACTTTTGCACGACTTTCGAGCAAAAATAATAGTTTAACATACGTTCAACACGTTTGAACCTGTTTTAAAAAAGACCTTACAAACGCCTTTAAATCAACGTTTGTAAACACAATGCCTTTAGATAGGCATTTGTAGCAAAATATCAAATACGTTCCCTCAGTGCATTGGATGTGTTAATATATCAGCATTGATAACGATTGCGCAATACTTTTGCGGTACTCAGCAAAAACACCCCGGTTCATTTCTGAATCGAGGTGTTTTTTATTTTTTATAATGTCTAGAGCATTATTGCTCTAGTCAAGATAGCAAAGTTAACCGCCCTCTGAAGGCCACTCTTATTCACCTATCAAATTTATTCAAAAATAGAATAATATTGACCGAATTTGATCTAATGCTATATCCTATTTCCAAGGCGCCAATTAGTCAAAAACCCCTTCATACCAGTCATCACGCGTCTTTTTAGGACGTGCTATATTGAAGGCAGATAAGGAGGTGATAGGATGCAAAAATCAAAAAAACATAAATTGAATTCACCCCATTTCACTAAAAGAAAAACACAGCCTGTTCGCCTATCCCAGCAAATATCTTTCGGGTGGCTCCCTCTTCACCGGTAGCCTCTATCAAGCAAACCTTGTTGCACGATTATTTAATAAAGGAGAAATGATGAATAATTTGAAAAAGTGGGGACGATTAGGTGCACTAACCTTAACCATGTTACTAGGCGTGCAGATGACAAGCAATTATGCGGATGCCTATGTTTTTGACGCCGCGAAGTTTCAAAAAGGAAAGGTTCCCGATACAAGACAAGCGCCCTTTTCTTCAATTGTATTTATTGTTGATGGTGAAACAGGCGATTCCGCCAGTGGCGTGCTTATTGCCCCCGATACGGTTTTAACTGCCGCCCATGTCGTTTTACGTGAAAGTGATAATAATGCTGATTGGCCACGACAGTTAATTAATCCGAGTTCACTGTCTATTCGGCCAGCCTATGGTGGTGAGTCCGGTGCTACATCAGAACGATACCCATTTGGTTGGTATTATCATGGTCAAACTGTTTCCATTCCGGGCGAATACTTTGAAGCAGCACTACGCCCCGGTGGCGATGCAGGCGATAATGACATTGCACTTATTCACTTAAACCAACCAGTACAAGGGGCTCCAACACTACCTTTAGCCGAATTTCGCCCTCAAGATGTAAATCGTGAAATTGTCTCAGTCATTGGTTTCCCAGCGACACTTGGTCCTGGAAGGACTGCTGAACCAGAAAATCGAGAAAATCGAATGTACGTTGATTATGGCACCGTTGCGGCAATCACCGGTCGGCAATTATTAACCACTAACGTGAATTGGACCAACGGTAATAGTGGCGGCCCAATGCTTAATTCGTTCAACCAAGTCGTTGGCATTGTCAGTTCATCAAATGCTTACGGTAATTTTGCTACCCGAATTGACTCTGGCTTAAATTGCTGGATTCAAGAACGAATGCATGAACATAACCAAGATTTAGCACCTGAAAATTCACGCGGACGTTGGCGTCAATTGGGCAATCAGCGTGTTTATTTTGATCAAAATGGTGAAGCAGCAGCTATCGTTGGTGAAGAAAACAAGGACAACTTAGGGGTCTTAGACTTATCCCTTCCAGGTCGATCAAATCATTCGGACCTGTAAGGTTGAAATTCAGCAGAAACACCGGACATTCATTTTCTAAATGTTAAATCAAAAAGCTGGTCAGATATTTTCTGACCAGCTTTTTAAATCTTGAACAATAATCCTGTCCAATTTAGTGCAAAGCTACCAACAACAAGACGTGTCAATTATTTTTTTAAAATCGACAGATAAATGTTAAAAATAACTTTTGTTACTGGAAATATTTTACATTCAATCAAAAAACAAATACAATGATTGTAGCCAATTCGTTCATAATAACAGGTCATCAATCAAAGCTACGAAAGGAAAAACTAATGGTTCAGTACAATTTCATTCTTGCCTCAGCCCGTGTAGAGACTGATGTTCAATTACCAATCACGCCCCAACGAGGTGACATCATTTCACTTTCAACTGGCGTCAATACCCCTCATTATCTTGTTCAGCGCGTAGAACTTTTTGCGAACTCAAGCATTGTCAACTTGCACGTTCAGCGCTTTCCTGACCAGTTGTCAGCAAAACTTGCGATTGATGGTTTCCGTAACACCAGGAACTTCCTTTAAAAAAGCACAGCCCCACATAAAAATCCTCTTACTAGCCAACTAATCGGTCGACCACCATGGTCTTCGGTCGAAGCTAGTCAGAGGATTTTTTTATTTCACCTCATTAAGTTAAGTTGAAAGCAAATTTTTTCATACTAGTACCAATATTTCTCCCAAGACAGCTAAACTTTGAACGAAATTTCTATACTAAGTAACGCTTTATGCAGCAACCAGGTAATCCCTAAATATACCAAATTCTCTTGGCAACCAAGCACTGTCCTATCAGATTGGTAAGTTGTTGGTCTTAATTATTCAAAGCAGCTTAATTATTGAAATTTTCGAAAATATTTGCAACCTACAAAAAAAGACCTTACGGTCGTTTTTACTACTTTTTAAAAGTGAGCCTTCACCTTATAGATTGGTTGACCCAAGGCCATGAACTTCTGTTCATACTCCGTTTCAACGTTGCCTTCAACCTTGTCAACATCAGCATGCAAGTCCAAGGTAAAGTCTTCTGGCGTCCAGCGCATTCCAAAGTCCATGAAGGAAACCAAAGAATACTCGAAGAGATGGCGGTTATCAGTCTTAAATTCGACTTCCCCACCCTCTGGCAAAATTGCTCGGTAAGAAGACAAGAAGGTCTTATAAGTCAAACGACGGCTTTCGTGTCGTGACTTTGGCCATGGATCAGAGAAGTTCAGGTAAATCTTTTGGATTTCACCCTTCTCAAAATAAGTTTCCACTCCTGAACCATTACCATAAAGGTAACGCAGGTTTGGCAAAATACCAACAGCTTCAAAAGACTTGCGGGCAGCAATCGCCACAGCCGTTTCTTGAATTTCCATCCCAATATAGTTGATATGCGGGTTCTTCTTGGCCATTTCCATAATGAATTGACCCTTTCCGGAACCGATTTCAACGTGAATTGGTTGGTCTTGGTCAAAAATTTCTTGCCAGTGACCACGTAACTTTTGTGCGTGTTCCTGGTCAATGACCAAATCAGTGTGAGCTTCAAGCCAAGGTTTGGCCCATGGTTTTGAACGTAAATGCATAAGTATTTCCTTTTAATTCTTTTTGTGTAAAGTTTTTGGAAGCCAAAGCCCATAAAGAACTAAGGCTAAGAGCAGACCGCCTGCCAAAACAGCTAAAGCAGCCGCAGGACCCGCTATCAGCAACATCATCAAGAATGTCAGGCCAGTCAAGGTACTAGTGATTTCGGCCAGGACAACCAAGAAGGTTTTTTCTTGCTGATTTTTATCCGCGAAGGCTAACCGTGACCACAGCACCACCCGCGTCTTTTCAAAGACCGGCAGCAGCTGGAAGTTAATCAAGTAGATCAACACTGCCATCCCCGCCGCCTGCAGGTAATAACTATCCTTGGGCAAGACCACTAGTAAAATCAGCCCAACCACAACCAGGCGAAGAACTAAGACGAGCTCGTCCCCACCGCGCAGGAGCTTAATCCAGAACAACCGACGCATCGGCTCCTTTTGAAAGGAGAACCGGCCAAGCAAATTGTCCAGGTAGGCCCGTCGTTTGACCACCGCACCCTGATTGGGTACCTGAGCAAAGAGACCGTAAAACTGCCAGACCGCCTGACTGTGCCGCTGACTAGTTGTCAAAGCAACATGCCAATCAATCGCCCGCTGCGCCTTTTGGTGTTGCACGAACCAAGCCACAGCAACCGCTACTAAAATCACCGTCAGTCCAGACAAGATCCAAAGTCGCCATGGATCAGGTAGCAAAACGATTGCCAAGGCCAAAACAAATGGCATGGCAAGGCGAATTAACCAGCCTGCTCTCGTTTGGTCAAATCCAGTCCAGGTGTTTCCCCGCTCATGGCGGTCAAGGGCCTGAACGAGCATAAAGGCCTTACTAGCCACTAAGGTGAGCAAGGACAGTGACCAATCAAGCGGATGACCAAGGCCAATGAGGTTCATCACTGGCCAGGCCAAACCCAAAAAAGCAACCTGCCAACCGGTAGCCAAGATAAAGGACCTGCACCAGGCTTGGTTCAAATAGGTTTTCGTCAAAAAGTCGTCACTAGCTGCTAGAAAGACTCGGTCCGCCGGTTTAAGGTAAGTCACAAAAGACCCAAATTGCTGCCCCAGAACCAGCCAGGCAATCAAGCCCAGCTGCCAATAGGATGGTAAAAAAGCAATTGGCGTTTCCAGGGACTTCTTGGCTAATGATTGAAAGGCCAGAATGGCAGCACCAACTACAATAAGGAGAAAGACGACAAAATGATCATTAAATAACAGGCGAAGGTAATGCCGATTTTGCCGGTTAATAGCCACTGACCGGTCCTTGTAAAGCCGGTTCAAGTTCAGTTTTTCAGTTTCAGCCGTCATGAAAAGAGTTCATCCATTTCAGCAAGAGTTAGTTGGTGCTTGGCTGCCATTTCTTCGGGACTGGCCTGCTCACGGACCTCACCTTGGTCCAGCCAGACAAATTGATCAACAAAGGCTGCCGCCGAGGACAGCAAATGTGTCGTCAAAAGGATTGCACCACCCGCCTTGGTTCGGTCTTCCATTAGTTGGACCAAAGCCTTTTGGGCCAAAACATCCAAACCGAGGAACGGCTCATCGATGACCATTAATGGCGCTTCGAGACTGAAAGCCGCCACTAACATCACCTTTTGCTGCATGCCCTTTGAAAAGTGCTTAGGCAACCAGTGCAACTTATCATCCAAACGGAATGTTGCCAACAAGGTCATCGCCTGATGCCAATGTGCCTGGTCGTCCAGACCATGACTGGCCAACATTAGATGAATATGTTCCGCTAGGGTCAACTCGTCATAAAGGATTGGCTGTTCTGGAATATAGGCCAACTGCTCCTTAAAGGCGGTTGGATTCTGGACGAGGTCCACCTCGTTCAAAACAACCTTCCCTGCTCGAATTGGGCGTTCCCCAATAATATGTTTGAAGGTGGTCGACTTTCCGGCGCCATTTAAGCCGATTAACGCGACAATTTGCCCATCAGGTACCGTGATAGAAAAGTCTTTTAAGACATCCTGGCCAGCATAGCCACCATATAATTTTGTAATTGATAGTCCCATAGCCATTATTATACCAGGTTCTAGTCTGAGAACGGTTGTTTTGCCTGAATTTTGCTATAATAGAGAATAAAGCAATACAGGAAAAAGGAGGCCATTATGGCAGATATCTTTGACAAAATCATCGCAGGAGAAATTCCTTCTTATAAAGTCTATGAAGACGACGACTTACTCGCCTTTTTGGATATTTCCCAGGTTACCCCTGGTCACACGCTCTTAATTCCCAAAAAGCACGTCGATGACATCTTCGCCTACGATGATGACATCGCTCAAAAGGTTTTGTTAAAGTTGCCGGTCTTGGCTCGCGCCATCAAGACTGCCGACAAAACCATTACCGGTATCAATATCTCATCCAACAATGGTCCCTCAGCTGGTCAAACCGTCATTCATTCTCACTGGCACCTGATTCCTCGTCGCGATGGTGACTGTCTCAATGATGCCCTAGCACCAACGATTGACAATTCTGACCAGTACGACGAAAGCCGCTACGAGGAAATCGCTCAAAATATTAAAAAAGAATTGGAGTAGGCCATGGCATTTGCACGAGTAAAAGCAACCATCACGGAATTCAAGACGATTTTGCGCCTCAGTCAGCGGGCAAAAAAGCAAGTCACCGTCTTAACGAAAGCGCTCGAGGCAAACCAAGCTGATTTGGCAAAATTACAGCGGGCAGCCAAGCGCACCCAATATGAAAACCAAGTTCACCTCGATCGAATCAAGGAAGTTCAAGAAAAAATGAAGGCAACGCAGTCGAACGATTCAAAACTGTGATAAAATAGTCTTTGTATCAATTATTTCAACTCGGAAGGAAACTAATTTTATGCACCGCAAAGTTATCTGGGGATTCATCGTCATCGTCTTTGTTGCTGGCGTTGCCTACCTCGGTTTGTCCACTTCAAAGACACTGGCCACGACCGATGCCGGTAAAATCACCCAAGAAGAATACTACGACAAGGTGAAGTCCTCGTCTGCTGGTAAGCAAGTCTTCGCCCAAATGGTGATTGATAAGGTCTTGGAAAAGCACTACGGTTCGCAGGTTTCAAAATCAGACGTAACCAACGCCTACACAACAGCCAAGGCTCAATATGGCGATTCATTTGCTACTATGTTGACTCAGTCAGGGTTGACGGACACTCAGTACAAAGAATCACTGCGCGAAAAGCTTGTGATGAATGCAGCAGTTAAGGCTAACTACAAGATTTCAAAGGATAAGTTGAACGACGCCTATAACAACTACGTCCCTGAGACGACGATTTCTTTGATTACGGCCAAGGACCAAGATACCGCTCAACAGGCCATCGATGCCTTGAACAACGGTACTTCATGGGATGACGTTTACAAGCAGTATTCATCAAAGAATACACAAGTTAACAAGTCCGGTCAGTTGCCTGCCTTCGATTCAACAAATACCACTGTTGATTCTGAAATCCGTAAGGCCGCCTTTAACCAGGATGCAGGTTCTTACTCATCATCACCTGTTAAGCCTTCATCTGGTTCAAACTACTATGTTGTCCGCACTGACAAGATGGCAAGTAAGCCAGCCGAAAGCAAGGTTGAGCAGAAGTTGAAGGATAGGTTAACTAGCGACTTCTTGAGCGATTCAAACAATGCAACTGAGATTCAAAAGATTGTTGGTAAGATTCTCCGTAAGGATGATGTTAGCATCAAAGATTCTGATTTGAAGAACTCTTTGTCAGGTTACTTAACCGCTGGCGTTTAATCAAACAGTAACAATTAAAAAAAGAAAAGAGGATTCCAGTTGGAATCCTCTTTTTTGGTGCATTGGAATTGTGGATGGGCTTTGGGTTAGCCCAAGTATTCGCAGTCACGAATCAAGCCCTTTTATCGAGACTTGGTTTAGCCCCCATTTTGTTGCGTTTTACTTAAGACCGCGCGCCACCTTTTTAGGCTTAAAACAGTGCCGTTGGGTCGATTGGCGAACCTGCTTCCGGGTTTTCCGGCGGCAATGGTGGCAGGTCATTGTCCGTTGGACCGGCTGCCCTTTGAACACTCTCCGGACGGTAAAAGGCCCGATTATCCATGGCGAAAATTCGCTTTGAGAACTCGCCAGGTTCGGTTTGTTCCATGGCGCCCGTCATCATTTGAATTGAGGCGTCCATCTCATCCAGCTGATGAAGAATTTCGGCTTCCATCATCTGAGGGCGAACGGGTGACCCATACTCCAGAAGCCCGTGATGAGCCAGCACAACGTGCCGTAAAATCAGAAGATCTTCCTGGTTCAAATCCATTTTGAGCTCATTAGCTGCCAACACTAGCTGCTCGTCAATCAAAGTGATATGACCAATCAACTTACCGGCTCGGGTATATTCCGTTGAGGCTGGACCCGAAAGTTCAATCACCTTACCCAAGTCGTGAAGGAGTGCTCCGGCTAGCAACAAGTCCTTGTTCAACTGAGGATATAGGTCACTGACAGCATTTGCCAAACGAGCAATTGACAAGCTATGGAAAGCCAACCCACGGGCAAAAGCATGGTGGTTCGTCTTGGCCGCCGGAAATTTCATGAAGTCATCGTGGAACTTCTTAAACAACTGGCGAACCAAGCGGTTCCATGTTGGTTGGGTAATCTTAAAGATTGTATCCGTTAATTCCGCTTCCAAATCAGCCTTCTTAACGGGGGCACTTTTGATAAAATCTGCCGCTAAACTAGGCTCACCATCTTCAGTCAAGCGGAGCTGACTGATTTGAATTTGTGGGTTGCCCTTAAAGGCTGACCTGGTACCGGTAACCTTAACGACTCGACCAGCCTGGAACTGGTCAATCCCCTCTTTCGTCACATCCCAAAGGTTTCCAGGAATATCACCCGACCTATCCGAAAAGGTCAAAGCCAGATAATCCTTGCCGGTCTTGGTTTGGCGAACGTCGGCCTTCTTCAACAAGGCAAAGGCGTCCACCGCATCATTTTCATGGTACTGCAGTAATAACTTAGCCATTTATTTCTCCTAAATTAATCTCCTGGTCTGCTGCTACCTGATTGGTAAAAGTCCAGAAAAGGACTTGCCGTTCCCCTGCCAGGTCCTGTAATAAGGATAGCACTTCAGCCTGACGGTTCTCATCAAAATTCACAAAAGCGTCATCGACTAGGATGGGCAGATCTTCTGTTAACTGCAAGCTTGTAATCAAGGCCAAGCGAACGGCCAAATAGGCCTGGTCCGCCGCCCCGGTCGACAATTCAGCCAAAGTGAAGGATTCGTTGTCTCGGTCAAAGACCTGCACCTGTTTCTCCGTAATTTGCATTTTTTGGTAGTGACCTAGTGTCAAGCGGTGAAGGTAAGTTCCCGCCTGGTCTTGGACACTAGTACTCAAATCCTGGTCCTGCCCATTAAAAATGTTTTGAATCAAGGCCGGCAAGAGCGACTTCTCTAGGTATCGACCAAAGTCCTCAGTCAAGCGTGCCTCCTGGTTGGCCACTTCCTGGGTCAAATCCTGGAACTGGCTTTCGGAAACCAGGGCGGCCTGGTCAACTTGCAGGGCTTGGACCTGCTTGATGGCCTGTTCCTTAGCAAATTCAAGGCTCTTTTGCTCTGCCACCAAAGCAGCAACTGCCTTCTCTAGGGCAGGTCGGCTCCGATATTTGACCAATCGTTTTCGACGTTCTGTACCAATCTGCTGGTATAAATCTGCCAGCCGCTGTTCGTTTTTAGTTTGGTCATTTTGCCTAGCCAAAGCAGCTGACAGCTGGTCAAGCGAAACTAAACCGTTTTGTTGCAGAATTTTTTGCAACTGGGCCTGGACCTGGTCCCGGTCCTGATAGAGCTGGTGTTCGAGGTCTGCCGCATGGTCCTTTTCCACCCGCCGCTTTAACCCGGCAGCCGGATTCAAACCATACAACTGACTAGCTTGGTCCACTGCGGCTAGGAGGTCTTGATAATTATCCTCCATTGATTCTTGGCCTTGAAAGCGGGCAAAGCGCTTAGAGTCAACTTGGTTCAAGCGTCGACTGATATGGCCAGCCAAGGTCTGAGCCTGGTAGCCTAGGTCACTGGACCGCTTTTTTGCATCCTGGGCCAAAAGAGCCTCGTACTGGCCGGCTATAATTGTTTCCTTATCCCATGGGGCAAAGGGTGCCATCACTGCGGCGACACGGTCATGGTGACGTTTAGCCAAATAACCTGTAACAGCTGTGGTAACGGCAACAATGCCTTCAACCGAGACGCCTAAGTTAAGGGAAAAGGCCCCAACCATTAATGCGCCACTGACCACTGCCCCAACCAACCAGTAGTTTCGTTCCTGTAGGAGGCGAAAATCAGTGGTATCAAGTGGTTTTGGTTCCCGTCCCCGGAATTGTTGGTTAAACTGAGTGACCTGATGGTCAGCACTTTGGATTTGTACAAGCAGACCCTTGAGGGCCTGACTTGTTTCAGCTAGTTCCTGTAAAACGTCCATAATTTCGGCTTGATTAAGGTTGGCCAACTGACCATCTTTGAGTTTAGCTCGGCGGTCATTTGCTTCCGCAAGCTGCTGGTTAAACCAGTCAAGTTGCAGGGCCAATTGCTGTAACTTGTCTTGGTCTTCAACACTAATTTTTTGTGAGGGATGGTTGACCAGCTGCCCACCATCGGCCCCCGTGGCTGCCAAAACCAGTGTCTCTTGGTAAAGGTCCCAATAGGATAATAGGTCCTGAGCGACTGTTAGCTCCTCCTTAATTGCTGTCAATTGCTGGTCTTGGTCCGCAACCTTATTTTGCAGAGCTTCCACCTGATTACCTTTTTCAAGATACTGGTTCAAAGACTGCGCCTGGTTAAAGCGGCTTTCCTGCTGGTGCTGGTAGGCTTGACTAGCGAGGTTCAGCGGGCGCTTCCCCGTTTTTTGTTTAGCAAAGAGTTGGCTCCCCTCCTTCTGCTGGTCTGCCGCCCAAACTAGCCACTTCGACGCCCGTGGCTTTGTGTAGGTCAGCAGGTGCTTTTCCAAATCAGGCCCCGTTAACTGGTTGACAAGCTGCAGGTCTTTGGCATCGAAAGCAAAAATTTGCTCATAGTCCACTCGTTCAAGCGGCCCAAATAATTGGTTTAAAAAGCCCGCGCCATCGGTCAGGGCCTGACCATCGGCCAAGTTGACCACCGTTAATTCTGACTGGGTTCGGTTCATTCGTTGAATGCGATAGGTACCCTGGCTGATTTCAATATCGAGGTAGCCACCATAGGCTGCACCCGACCGGGGTTCGTATTTTTGACTAGACCGCCCTTTATAACCAAATAAAACGCCTAATATGAAGGCCTTGAGGGTCGATTTTCCAGCTTCATTTTGTCCGAAGAAAGCCTGGAAGTCGGCCAAATCAGCCAGGGTTAAATTCGACCAACGACCGAAGCCAGAAATATGAATAGTTCTAATCCTCATCCTGTCCTCCTGCCACTAGGTCCTGGTAGATACGGCCAGCTAGGTCGGCCTGACCCTCTTTTGAATAAAAATAATCTCTGATAAACGTCGGTGCCTGGTCAGAAAGCCATTGACCAACGCTGGCTGGCTGGACTACCTGGTTAATGGCCGCCTGCAAGTCAACATCAGCGGGCAGTGCTGGTCGTTCTTGACTAAGAGCCTTCGGGGTTATCTGGGCTTTCACTGGCCAGTAATCACTCTGGCTTTTGCGACTTGCCTGTAAACTTTCCTCTAAGGTCCCAAAGCGTGCAACCGCCTCGATATCAGGACCAACCTGCCCCGTTAATTCTAATATCACTAGGGTTGGCTGTTCCCAGTGGTAAGCATTTAACTGACCCTGCAAAGTTGCCAAATCAGGGCAATTTCGCATTTGAATTCGCTGCCACAAAACGGGGGCAACGGGGTAAAATTCCGGCAATAGGCCCTGACCGTCCTGGTCGGAAACCAAGAAAAAACCCTTTTCACCATCCTCATTGCGGTTAAGGCCTTGGAGGTTACCAGAATAAGCAACTACAGGGTTTCGGTGCAGAATTTGGCGGACGTGAATGTGGCCAAGGGCCCAGTAATCGTAGCCCTTTGCCACCATATCCGGTAAAGAAAAGGCCGCATACTTCTCGCCGTCTTGCCCCACTACACCGTGATACATTCCCAAGTGGTAATCAACCCCTGCCTGCTTGACTGGAAAATCCGGCAAGGCTGACTGACGGTGCTGACGGTCTGCATAAGAAAAGCCCGAAATGGCCACCTTCAGACCGGATGCCGTCGTAATCGTCTTCGTTTCGACCGCAGGACCAAAGACCAAAACCCGGTCTGGCCAAGCTGGATGGACTTGCTGCCCCTGCTGGAAATCGTGGTTTCCAAAAGATATTGCTGACCAAATTCCTGCCTGGTCTAATTGGGTCAAAGCCTTTGTCAAGCGCTCTTGAATAAGTGGTGAATTATCAGAACCATGGTACAGGTCACCTGGAAATAAGACCAAATCGACCTCCTGATCAACCGCGAATTCAACCAAGCGGTCTAGTGCCGTAAAGGTCGCTAATTGAACATTTCCTTGAAAGTCCGGGCTCAAATTTTGGTTCAACCCGGTAAAGGGGTTGCCCAGGTGAACATCCCCGGCATGAATAAAACTAAGCATGGTCTTCCTTCTACTTTCCTTGTATCAAATCGCCCAAAGAGAACAGGCGTTCGTATCCTCTATTATACAAAATGCACCCCTCCTTTTGCCACTATCCGCGGGTAATTTCACATTTTTATCCAAAAAAACACTGGCTTCACAGAATTTCACCTGGGTTAAAGTCACTTCCTAAAACGTTCATTTTTTATGAGAATCGTTAGCTGAAAACATTAGGAATGAAAAGCACCCAGTACCTAAGTTATAGTGTCCTGGTGGGGAGTGGGCAGTCAATATTTTTTTCATGATAACAACTCCTGTTGCAAGAATATTATAAGGTTTCCTTGCCTTTATTTTTCAAACCAACGAAAAAAACTAGAATTGCTTTTACAATTCTAGCCTTCTACTTTGTCTAACAACCATTACTTATTCTTTTTACGGTTGGAGAAAATGTCAAGTCCCACAAAACTAATAACTAAAACAGACCAAAGACTTAAATTAGTCTTGTTTCGTTCGGACCTCAATCCAGTATTTGGCAAACCGTGGTTGCTTTCGGCCTGCGACTTAAGAACTTAATCAATTTGATTTGCAGTAACCGGACTGCCAGCATATATTTTAGTTGTAGTGGTCGTGACAGTTGGTACATTCTTCGTGTACTTAACAATGTAAGTCAAGTCACTTGATTCTAGCGTTACCTTTTGTGCCGCAATGCTGGTTTGGTTAGCGGTGTAACCCTACAACGTTGGACTCGTTACTGCTGCAAAGCTCTGATCTGCTGTCCAGTCACCATAGGTCTTTTCACCCGTTACTGCATCCGTTGACACGCTACGAGTAAAGGTAATTGGCGTTGCTACATAGTCATCAGCTGCCTTGGTTCCATCAGCGTATTGGTAATGAACGGTCTCGTTCACTGTCTTCGTATCAGTTGTGACCGTTTAATGTTCTAATTTATGTCCCATAAAACATTCCTCTTTTATTCTATTATTTATGTTACAAGTAAACTATAGTCAGAGGTTTTTGTATTTACAATATATAAAATACAAAAATGTCTTTTTTCCCATATTTATTTTATTTTTTTATATTTATACCGCTGTATATCAAAGTTATTTTTTATAAAATTTAAATAAATAAATAAATTCATTTTAATTGTAATATAACAAAAAATGAATATTATCCATCTTAATTCCTACTCGTTTTTTAATATTGTATAGATAGATATTTTGAAAATGCCTTTTCTTCATTGCTTCATTCAAGCAAATCCAACGTGAAAGGATTGATTTACTACTCAAAAAACGAAAATCAGATTTTAGCGTAAATTTCCGATCACTGGATTGTCGCTTCCAATCGTTTTTTTGTTAAGGTCATTGGGGACATTATTGGGTTTTAATCGGCCATAACAATCCATCGACAGTTTCTGCATCAAATAGGCTAGTTTAATTTATTGCCATATTTTATTTTTTATCAAAATGGCTTCGAATATTGCTCAGCGTTAACAATTCCGTGTTTTCAAAAACGATTCCGGCTTCATTTAAAATATTTTTATCTCCAATACCTATTGAGAAAATATTAGCAGCATTAATTGACCGGATACCCATTACGGCATCTTCAATGCCCAGACATTTTTCTGGTGCCAGTCTTAATAATTTTGCTGCTGTAGCAAAAATTTCTGGATCTGGTTTTCCTTTAGACAATTTTGTTGGGTCAACAATTTCAGAAAAATAATGGCTTAGTCCGATTTTTTCTAATACCCTTGCAGAATTTTTGGACGCCGACGCCAAAGCGAGACCATAATGATTTTGTTTTAAACTTTCTAAAAAAGATTCAATTCCGGGTAAAATATCATTTTTAGTCATATTTTCAACCCGCCTTAAATAATCTTTATTCTTGTCATGTGCTAATTCTTGCTTTTGCTGGTCGTTATAATGACTTTCAAGAGAACTCGCTTGTAAAATTAATTCGAGGGACTCCATCCGACTAACCCCCTTTAATTTATTTGAAAGGCTCTCAGTCCATTCTGTTCCCACTTTATCTGCCACCTGGTGCCAAGCATCACTATGCAGTCTCGATGTGTTAGAAATCACACCATCTAGGTCAAAAATAACTCCTTTAATATTCTCAAACTCCACTTTTAATCTCCTTAATTATTAATTTTGATTATTTTTGTTAACGTTTGCTGGCTTTGATTAATAACGATTTCCATTGGGTCACCGCTTAACAATACAATTTGTGTTTGACTCTTATCAATGACAATATCTAGTAGCCTTTTTTTAAACGCTAACCTAATTTGAAAAGAATCCCATTCTGCTGGTAAGTGTGGAATAATTTTAAGTAAACCCTGGGAACTTACTTGCATGCCTGCAAACCCTTGAACGACATCAAGCCAACTGCCACCCAAATTTGCTAAATGTAAGCCATCTTCTGTATTTCCTTGAAGGTCAGTTAAATCCAGCCGAACAGTGTCAGTAAAATAACGGTATGCATGATTAACTTTACCCATCCTTGCAGCTACAGCACTAAATATGGACCGGGACAAAGAGGAATCATGTGTCGTGATTGTTTCATAATACTCAAATTCTCTCCTCAGCTGTGAGTCAGTGATTGTTTCAGGAAATAAGAAGTCAGCAAGAATGGTATCTGCTTGCTTATTCACCTGGTACCGGTAAATATTAAGTGGATGGTAGTGAAGGAGTAAAGGATATTTAGTTTTTGGAGTTTTGTTAAAGGGCCAAACCGGCTTACTAAAGAAGCTATCATCCTGTGCGTTAATCTGGTATTGAGCGTTCATTGGGAAATAGATGTTATCAGCAATATGATGGAATTCACGCAGCTCACTTTCAGAGGAATTTAATCGGTCGAACACTTTTTGATTTGACTTGGCTAGTCTTAGACCAACCGTGTAAGCTAATTTCAAATTATTTTCAGCCATTCGATTAGTAAAGTAGTTATTATCGACCATTGCCGTGTATTCATCTGGACCAGTAACTGTTAAAAATTCAAATTGCTTTTTTCCACCCTTTTCAGTCCAAGAACCGAACTCTCTCCAAAAACGCGCGGTTTCTAATAAGATTTCGAAACCATATTTTTCCATAAAATCATCATCATCCGTGGCTTCATAGTATTTTCCAATCGCGTAAGCTATATCTCCATTAATATGGTATGCTGCCGTACTTGCTGGATAGTATGCTGATGTTTCTTCACCGTTAATTGACCGCCAAGCAAACAACGCACCATGTTTGATGCCTAATTCCTTCGCACGTTTTCTTGCAAAAGTTAAAGTATGATAGCGATAAATCAAGAGATTCCTAGCAAATTCTGGATTTGTATAAATAAAGTAAGGCAGCATATACATTTCAGTATCCCAAAAAGTATGTCCTTCATAGCCAGAACCTGTTAATCCTTTTGCTGCAATATTAGTTTTGCCATCTCTTCCTGTCGCTTGATTTAATTGAAAAATATTAAAGTGGAGAGCTAAGTTTATTTCATCATTGCCTGAAACAGTTACCTCGCTTTGGTTCCAAACATCTTCCCAGAACTTATGGCTATGCTCTTTTATTTTGTCAAAACTATTTTGTTCTATCGAAACACCCTTATTTTTAACCCCTTCACTAACCTTATAGATGTAAGTAATGTCAAAGCCAGTTTTTAAAGCGCGTTTAGTTAACATTTTTTCAGAAGTTGAATAACCTTCAATTGTGACTGATTGCTGAGATTCTTTAGTTTCAATTTTGATAACCTCTCGAAAGTCATCACTACTAATGATATGCTTAGAAATACTTTTTACTAACCGTGTTTTTCTTGGATCTTCAACCTCGCCTACACCATCATTATTTTTCCTTTCGATTTTGTAATGTTTATCAACTACTAATTTTCCTTGATAAGATATAGGCTTAAAAGAAAATTTGATTCCATAAAACGCTAATTTTTTTTGATCAATAGCTGAAGCAACCGTCATTTCAATTTTTTCACCACCTTGGTTACTGACTTCATAGACCTCCGTTAATTGTCCATTACTTAAATCGAGTGAAATATTTTTTAATTCGGAAAAATTAAAACTATGGTTATTTTCGTCTAGTAGCCTTATTTTTCTAAGGCTTGGCAAAGAAACAATGGTTTGGTTATTTTTAGGATAAAACGCTGCTGGTTCACCATATGTGATTGGACTATACTCAAAGAATCCATTGACGAGGGTTCCGACGTCATTTGCTCCAGTAATTGGATCACTAGCCTGTATGCCCATATACCCGTTTGACAAAGAAAATATGGCAGCAATATTGCCCTTTTTATTGGAATTAATGTCCTTTAAGCTTAAAATCAACTTTCTATTATGCATAATTATTCTGCTCCTCAATTAATTCTCTACTTTTTTGACAAATTTCATCATTACTGCAGCCATTAAAGCAGAAATTCCAGCAATCAACATCATGGCGCTCATTGACTTGTGCACCATTGGGAAAATAGCAAAACTCGCAACAGAAGCGACAATTTGAGGAATACAAATTTGCCAATTAAACAAACCTAAGTACGCCCCTTCATTTGCTCCCTTAATTACACTAGTAATCATTGCAAAAGCCTCTGTTCCAATAGTTATATACATAATTCCAAACAAAGAAAAAGGGACTATTGTTAGTATTTTACTAGAGATAAAAGACATCATAATCAATCCAATCCCACCTAAAATCAGAGCAAAAAATAGCACTATCCTTCGTCTAGAAGGCTTCAAATGTGCCAAAACCAAAGTACCCCAAAGCACCCCGGTCAGTGACTGTACAAAAGTTAAAATACCATTCCAATTGCCCGCTGATTGAAAGCCAGCACTAGCTGGATCCGTAGTGTGCCATACGTTTTCTGCTAATGCACCCGTACTATAAGTCCAAACAAATTGAACGGAAATGAAACTAAACAGCATCACCGTAAAAAGTTCCCAAAAAATTGATGGGGCATTTTTTAACAATGAAGTGAAACTGGGAGATTTTTCAATATCATTTTTTTTCAATCCATGATACTGCTGGTAGTCTTGGGGGTTGTATTCTTTCACATTCATGATTGTATACAATGTTGTTACACAGATAATGATTGCACCTAGGTAAAAAGAGATTTTAACGCTGACCGGAACCTCCCCTCTAGGTGCTATATTAGAAAAACCAATTATAGTGATTAGGGATGGTAAAATTGCGGCTAGCATCCCCCCTGCATTCGAATAAATATTTTGCAACGACCAAACCCGATCCACTTGGCTTTCATTAACCATATCGCCAATTAACATTTTAAATGGTTGCTGGCACATATTCGAAGAGACATCGAGCATCATGATAATGACTGCCCCAAATATTAATGCAGTTAAAGACCCATAACCAAAACCTAACGAACCGGAATTTGGTAAGAGGATTAAAACCAATGCTGAAATAATGGCCCCAAATATTAAATAAGGCAACCTTCTGCCGAATCTGTTCCAAGTATTGTCCGACATTCTTCCAACAATTGGTTGGACAATCATTCCTGCCAGTGGCGGTAAAATAAAGAACCAACCTAACTTAGTGGGATCCGTCCCAATCGTTTGAAAAATTCTACTCATTTGTGATGTCTGTAAAAAAAAGGCCATATTCAACCCAAAATATCCAAATGTAAGATTAAAGATTTGCCTTTTGCCTAAAAGAGGGATTTCGTACTTAGTTTTTTCCATAATAACTCCTTCTTAAATTTTGTAGCTTCATTATACCACCTTTTTGGAAGCGCTTCCATTTTCAATAAAATAAAAAAAACCATACTAAATCAAAATAATAAAATTCAAAACAAAAATCAAAAGAATTTCTTATATTAGCCCTTGCTGACAAATACTGTGCACCACTTTTTTAATTGGCTGATGATTATGGTGTAATCAATTCCTTAATTCTATTGATGGCTTTGATTAAAAACCAGGCAGTACCCAGCCAATTACCATCGGTGACAAGGACCTGCTTTTCCCACTGACAATGGGGTTTGAATTTTAGCATGTTATTCCACCCCAACTCAATTCGGACATCAAAAAACCGGTGTGATTTAAAATCACACCGGAAAAAGCCACAATGAGGTTCACAAAGGAGGAACCAGCTAGGAACCAACAAAAAATATGTTAAAAAGCCTTCTTTGCTTTTTTCTCCCCAAACAAGCATTACCGTTGCTAACAAATTGTCACTGCTCGGTTCACGGACTAAGGACTGTGCCGCCACCTTCGATCGAGAATAGCATCCTAGCCGTTGATTCTATTATTTTTTCTTTACAGGACAGCCTCTTTTTGAAACACAACCCTAAAATGAGAAAGGCCAAGAACTGATTTATTAAAAAAACAATCAAAAAAACCGGCTAATGCCGGTTTAAAAGTATTGCTTAGTAGTTCATAAAGTAGTTGTCCAATTCCCACTGTGAAACGAATTGGCGGTATGAAGTATATTCAATGCGCTTTGCTTCGATAAACTTATCAGTAATATGGGTACCGATAGCATCAATCACAACATCATCGTTACTCAATTCATCAAGGGCAGCCAACAACGTATCAGGCAAGTTCACGATACCAGCCTTCTTACGTTCATTTTCATCCATCAAGTAAATATTCTTATCAACAGCAGCTGATGGCTCCAACTTGTTGTCGATACCATCCAAGCCAGCTGACAAGATTGCAGCCAAAACCGTGTAAGGGTTTGTTGTTGGGTCAACTGAACGCAATTCCAAACGAGTTGCTAATCCACGTGAGGCTGGCACTCGAACCATTGGTGACCGGTTTGATGCTGACCAAGCAACATAAACAGGGGCTTCAAAGCCAGGAGTCAAACGCTTGTATGAGTTAACCGTTGGGTTCGCCAAGGCAGTCAAGGCAGGAGCGTGCTTCAAGACACCGCCCAAGAAGTGCATGGCTGTGTCAGACAAGCCCAAGTTCTTGTCAGCATCGTGGCCATCAAAGACGTTACCATCCTTGTCAAACAGAGACATGTTCGTGTGCATTCCTGAACCGTTAATACCTGAGACAGGCTTTGGCATGAATGTTGCATAGTAGCCGTTCTTACGAGCGATTGTCTTTACAACCAACTTGAAAGTCTGAATCTTGTCGGCCATGTCAACGGCATCTGAGTACTTGAAGTCAACTTCGTGCTGACCAGCAGCAACTTCGTGGTGGGCTGCTTCAACTTCAAAGCCCATCTTTTCAAGCGTCAAGACGATTTCACGACGAACGTTTTCACCGCGGTCCAATGGGGCCAAGTCGAAGTAGTTTCCATGGTCGTTTAATTCCATGGTTGGTTCGCCCTTTTCATCCAATTTGAACAAGAAAAATTCAGGTTCCGTACCAACGTTGAAGGCAGTAAAGCCTTCGGCTTCGGCACGAGCAACGGCATCCTTCAAGGCAATTCGTGGATCACCCTTAAATGGTGTCCGATCCTTTGAGTACACGTCCGCAATCAAACGGGCAACTTTTCCACCATGTTCGTCAGTCGCCCATGGGAAAATCATGAACGTTGACAAATCAGGATAGAGGTACATATCAGATTCGTTAATCCGAACGAATCCTTCAATTGAAGAACCGTCGAACATCAGGTCATTGTCTAAGACCTTGTCCAATTGTGAAACTGGCACTTCAACGTTCTTGATAGCGCCCAAAACGTCAGTGAATGTCACGCGAATGAATTCAACTTGTTCGTCTTGAACGATTTGCTTAATGTCTGCTTTGGTGTAAGAAGGTTTTGCCATTAGAAACTCCTTTACTTGGCTGCTATAGTGGGTACATTTTTTTCTTGGCTGAAGGCTTTCTCCAACCAAGCTGACCAGCTGGGCATCATTTTTTAATTAACAATTTTAATTCAAAATATATTTTATTGGGGTAATCAACTGAACAATCAGTGAGTATTAAAGCGGGCGATTTGAGCAAATTCATCTTGCAACGAGCGGCGCAGGCTACTATCAACGCTGACCTGTTGCTGATTTTTCCGTTCGGCCTTGGCAAAAAGTTCTTTAATATCCGCGGTAGAGTCACCAGCATCGAGGTAGTCCTTAATTTGCAGGAGCCGATCAATATCGTTTAAAGAAAAACGGCGTTGACCACCCTTACCCCGTTTCGGAGTGATTAATTCGTGCTGTTCGTAGTAACGAATCTGGCGGTCGGTTAGCAGGGTCAACTCGCGGACGGTTGACATCGGTAAAACGGCTCGGTTACGTTGCAATTCAGAACTGGACATGAAAAACTCCTTTCAGCTGGTGATGACCACCTTACTTGGCTTCGTACCAGGTTGGACCGGCATGGTCCTCAACTTTCAATGGTACGGACAAAGAAACGGCGGAATCCATCACGGAGGTTACTAACTTTCGTACTTGCTTTAACTCCTCTTTCGGACATTCAAAGACCAGTTCATCGTGAACCTGCAAAAGCATTTTAGCTTGCAAGCCCTCCTTGGTTAAGGCCTGGTCAACCTTAATCATGGCAATTTTGATAATATCAGCCGCCGAACCTTGGATTGGCGAATTCATCGCTGTTCGTTCAGCAAATGACCGGCGGTTGAAGTTCTTAGCATTAATCTCGGGCAGGTAACGACGGCGATGTTCAATTGTTTCAACAAAACCATCTTGATGAGCCTGCTCCTTAATTTGTTCCATCCAACCATGAATCTTAGGAAACTCTTTGAAATAGGTTTCGATAAAGGACTTGGCATCCTTGCGTGAAATGCCAAGGTTCTTTGATAAGCCAAAATCAGAAATACCATAGACGATTCCGAAGTTGACAGCCTTGGCTGTCCTTCGATGGTTGGCATCAACCGGCTCATCTGCCTTCAGACCAAAGACGGCGCGAGCCGTCTCGGCATGAATATCGTCATCCTCCATGAAGGCCTTCTTCATGTTTGGATCACCGGTGATGGCGGCCAAAACTCGTAATTCAATCTGCGAGTAATCGGCTCCGAAAATCAACCAATCGGGATGACTGGGAACAAAGGCGTGGCGAATTTTACGCCCCTCCTCCGTCCGCATCGGAATGTTTTGCAGGTTCGGATCAACTGATGACAGTCGGCCGGTCTGAGTCAACGTCTGTAAAAACCGGGTGTGGATTTTCTGGTCGGCTTGATCAACAACGGCCATGAGGCCATCAACATAAGTTGACTTAATCTTTGCCAGTTGCCGGTACTCAAGAATATGGCTAACGATTGGCGCCTGCGGTGCCAGTTCCTCCAAGACTTCAACGGCGGTTGAATAACCGGTTTTTGTCTTTTTAATCACTGGCAAGTTCATCTTTTCAAAGAGCAACGTTCCTAACTGCTTGGTTGAATTAATGTTAAATTCTTCCCCGGCAATTTGGTAAATTCCTTCTTTGAGTTGGCTGATTTTTTCGTCGAGTTCCTGGCCCATCTTTTCCAGACGGTCTTCTTTGACGGCAAATCCCTGGGCTTCCATCTTGGCCAAAACGAATGACAGTGGCAACTCGATATCATGGTAGAGATCCGTCTGCTTGTGCTCAGCCAATTCCTCAAAGGCCTTGTCACGTAAGCCATAAAGCGCTTCTGCTTTATGGCCGAGGTGATCAAAGACTTCTTGATCATCGGTTGGTACAGAGAACTTAGCACCCTTGCCATAAAAATCTTCATCGGCTGGTAGATACAAACCAAAGCGGGCGGCCAACGTTGATAAGACGTTGTCATTGCCAACCGTATCGAGCAGATAGGCGACGAGCATAAAGTCAAAATCGACCCCAGCAAGCGTCAGGTCCAAGCGGTGCATCAATACCCAAACTTCCTTGGCATTGAAGAGACGTAACTTCTGTTCTGGATTTTCAATCAGGTCACGTAGTGTTAGATTTTCAAACCAGGTAAAGTCACGACTAGCAAAATACCCCAAATCATCATTACCAATAGCAAAAGCGAGCATGTCGGCCGTATGATAATTATCTGCATCTGTATCAATTTGGATGGCTAAAGTATCTGCCTTGGCAAGATTAGCTAGGGCCGCTTCGTCCAACTCCTTCACTGGGTGGAAGTTGGCGCTTTGTGACTCAGCCTCCTCAACGGAAGCATCATCTTGACCGACCAATTGGTGCGCCTTCAGCTTGGCCAGTGCTGATTTGAAATGTAAACTTTCAAACAGTTCAACCAAGCCCTTGGTTTTTGGACCATTGTAGGCCAGGTCATCCAAGGAAATTGATAAATCAGCATCCGTAATGATCGTGGCCAACTTCTGCGCCCGGTAAGCAACTTCCTTATCCGCAATCAAGTTTTCCTTCATCTTGGATTTCTTCATGTCGTCAACGTGGGCGTATAAGTTATCCAAGTCATGGTATTCAGTTAATAACTTCAAGGCTGTCTTTTCACCAACCTTTGTTACGCCTGGATAATTATCAGAAGTATCACCAGTCAAGGCTTTTTTATCGATAATCTGTGCCGGTGTCAGTCCGAACTTTTCTTGGATATAAGCGGGTGTGTATTCTTCAATCTGAGTAACACCTTTTTTTGTAATTTTTACAGTCACCTTATCGGTGGCCAACTGCGTCAAATCTTGGTCTCCAGTAATGATGATGACATCATCACCCGCTTTTTCTCCTTCCCGTGACAGTGTTCCAATGATATCGTCTGCTTCCAACCCATTTTGCTCGTAATTGTGAAGGCCATGGGCCAAGACCATTTCACGAAGGTAAGGAAATTGTTCCTTAAATTCAACCGGCGTCTTATCCCGACCACTTTTATAGTCGGCATAGAGGTCACCGCGAAAGGTTTCCTTACCTGATTTGGCATCCCAAGCAACAAGAGCGAAGTCAGGTTGCATTGGTAAGACGATTGATTCTAAAAAGTTATTAAAAGCCACGAGGGCATTGGTGTGTAATCCTTCCGGTGTTACCATTCGGTCTAGCTGTTGGTACATCGCGTAGAAAGCCCGAAACGCCAGCGAATTCCCATCAATTAAGAGTAGTTTTTTAGTCATTGGTTAGTCCTTATTTAACTTGTTTGTAGTTTAGCACAAAAAAAGCTCGCCGAAGCGAGCAATGTTAGTTTTTCTGACGTGTCAATTTCGGTTATCGCCGAAAAGTTGGATTAAAGCATAGAAAATGTTCATGAAATCAAGATAGAGCATCAGAGCCCCTGACACGGCCAAGCCGGTTGTCTGAGCTTCACTAGCACCATTAGCTGACAATTGAACATAAACTTGACGCAATGTATTGTTGTCGTAAGCTGTGTACAAAGCGAACACGATAACAGTTGCCACTGAAATCAACAAATGCATGGTTGAAGAACCGATGAAAATGTTAATCACTGATGCCACGATAATCCCAATCAATGAACCAAAAAGGATTGGACCCATTGAAGCCATCGACTTCTTTGAGAAGTAGCCATAGGCAGCCATTCCGGCAAACAATGCCGCAGTTGAGATAAAGGCAGCGCCAACTGAAGCGGCCGTATAAACGGCCAAAATCAAACCAAGCGTTAAGCCTTGGACGGCCGAGAAGGCCATCAAAAGACCGAAGGCCTTTGAGGGATTATTCGCGAATGAAGCGCTACGAATCATGGCCACAATGACCAATTCAACGACAACAACCGCCGCCATCCCAATCCAGCTACCCAAAAAGAGTTGGGCAACTTGTTGCAAAAAGAAATGTTGAACGACGTAGCCTGCAACGGCCGTTACAGCCAAGGCAATTGCCATATAGCCATAAACACGCTGGAAGAAGGACTTCATGCCTTCATCAGCGCCCGTCACATCGCGGCGAGCGTTCATATCAAAATTATCCATCAGATACCTCCCATTGGTATTGTTAATTTTTTCTATCTATATGATAACAAAAAAATCTTAATCTTAGATTAAAGGATGGCCCTTAATTCAAATCAGGCAAAGTTTGGCCAAGCAATTTTTCATAAGCGTACTCGTACTTTTGAATATCACCGGCCCCCATGAAGACCAAGACAGCATCATGGTGCTTCAACAATGGTGAAACATCGTCTTCCTTCAAGACAACAGCGCCATTTGGCAAAGCATCGGCGATGTCTTGGGCGGAAACCGTCCCCTTGCTTTCTCTGGCAGAACCAAAGATTGGCGTCAAGTAAACAGTATCGGCCGCCTGCAAAGCTTGCGCAAATTCGTCCTTATAAGCGATTACCCGGGTAAAGGTGTGCGGCTGGAAAACCGCCACAATTTCCTTCGTTGGATACTTCTGCCGGGCGGCATCAATCGTTGCCTGAATTTCTGTTGGGTGGTGGGCGTAGTCATCGATAATAACAATATCTTGGACCTTCTTTTCGGAGAAGCGGCGTTTCACCCCAGGATAAGTCAACAAGTGTGCGCGGACAATCGCCAAGTCCAACCCCTCCAGGTAAGCAACGGCAATCACCGCTGTCGCATTATAGACGTTATGCTGACCAAAAATTGGAATCGCGAACTCGCCCAAGTCCTGCCCCTTAAAGTTCACTGAAAAAGTTGAACCAGAGGTCGTCTTCTTGACATTACTAATCAAGAAGTCATCACGACCGGCCTGATCACCGTAGTAATAAACGGGCACGTCAACACCCAAATTTTGCAAGCTCGAATCGTCGCCCCAAGCCACAATGCCCTTTTTAACGCCCTTAGCAAAATCAACAAAGGCCGAGCGAACATCTGTCAAATCGTGGTAATAGTCCGGATGGTCAAAGTCAATGTTGGTCAAAATGGCATAGTCTGGGTGGTATGGCGCAAAGTGGCGCCGGTATTCATCGGCTTCCAAAACAAAGAAATCAGAATCCGCCACACCGTGACCGGTTCCATCTCCAATCAAGTAAGATGTCTTCGCAACATTCTTAAAGACATGTGATAAAAGACCGGTGGTTGAAGTTTTACCGTGGGCCCCAGCAACCGCAATGGTTGTGGCCTGATCAATTTGCTTGGCAACGGCCTCTGGATAAGAAATCATCTTGACCCCAGCCTGCAATGCTGCCTGGACTTCCACCTGGTCATCCTCAAAGGCATTACCTCGGATAAAAATTGCATCCAGATTATCCAAGACGTTGTTTGCGTCAAAAGGTAAAATCTTAATGCCCGCTTGCTCCAATGGCGCTTGCGTATAAGTGAACTGGTCAATATCTGACCCTAAGACCTCGTTGCCTTGGTCATGTAAAATTTGGGCAAGAGGTCCCATCCCAGTCCCCTTAATCCCGATAAAATAATACTTCTCTGACATGACAGTCGCCCCTCTTAATAGTTTGTATCAATCAAGCCGTCCGCATACAAACTTTGGGCAGCAGCAAAATCAAAAGCCTGACCAATTTGGCCAAAGTCAGCTGGCAAAACCAAGGCTCCTGGCTTATCAGGTGCCCCTGGCAACTTCAATTCGCGGCCAGAAACAATCATGCCGGCTGACGGTACACCGCGCAAAGCACCATCCCAAATAATGGCACCTGAAGGCATCATCGAACCAGGTTTAGCAACCACGACACGGATTCCTTCTTGCATATTCGGGGAACCAGAAACGATTTGGAGGCTTTCACCATTGCCAACGTTTGCCTGTGTCACGTGCAGGTGATCAGAATCAGGGTGAGCAGTCATTGAAATAACTTCGCCCACAACCAAGTTTGATTGTTCAACGGCAATAGCATCGTCAAAACCAGCATCCTGCAAAATCTGGTTAACTTGTGCCACTTGGCTTTCCGTCAAAAAGACTTGACCAGCTTGGTCGGTCAATGCCAAAGTTGCACCGACACCTTCAATGTTGATGCCCAATGTTTGCTTACTTTCGGCATCGACAACCTTGGTCACCTGCCCCTTGGTTTCTTGGGCAACCTTCCCCGTTGCTGGGGCAAAGGTTAACATCAAAATATCGCCAACTGCTGCTTGATTATAAACTGCAATCATGATTTTTTATCCTCTGTTTTCAAATATTTTCGATCGCTGGCTGTCCGCTCTTTAGGCAGACAATGAATCCAGGTAAGCCAGTAATAACTGGGCTGATTTTTGGCCGGCCTCGACAACAAACTCGTCAAAGGTCACAGATGATTCACCATTGGCCAAATCAGAAACGCCCCGCAAAACAATAAACGGCACGTCAAAGCGCGTTGCGACCTGCGCAACGGCTGCCCCTTCCATTTCGGCCAAGAGGACCTTGGGGAATTGTTGTTTAATTTCTTCTTTTTTGTCCTGCTGAACAAAGCTATCACCAGACACAATCAAACCAGCCTGGCTATCCGTCAAGGCCTCAAATGCTTTAACCAAATCCGCATCAGCCTCGAAGTAGGCTGGTTGGGCTGGCAACTGACCAAAATCATAGCCGAAGACTGTGACGTCGGCATCAAAGTATGTCAACTTCGTACCGATGACCAAGTCACCAATAGCCAATTTCGGCTGCAATGCACCGGCAGAACCGGTGTTGATGACCACGTCCACATGGAAGACCTGGGTCAAAATCGTCGTTGCCGTTGCGGCAGCAACCTTACCAATCCCTGATTCCGCTAAAAAGATTTCTTGACCGGCATATTCACCGACCAAAACTGTTAAATCAGCAAAGCTTTTTTCGACGGGGTTTTTAATAGCATTCGTCAATGCCTTTTTTTCTTCCGGCATTGGGGTAATAATTCCAACTTTCAAAGTAGGTGTCCTCACTGATTTTTAATTAAAGTTGACAAAGAAAAAGAAGAGATAAGTCAAGACAATCAAAGCCGCCACAAAAATCATGCCACGGTTATAGCGGTATGCTAGGCGGTCCGTCTTACCCTTTTCCGTTAATTCACCATTTGATCCGAGTTCAAAGCGGCCTTTTTTCGTCAAGCGCATCTCGGCTCGATTTTCTGGTTCTACCACTGTGATTTCATCCGGATGAGCCTTTTCATATTCGCGTTCAACCTGTCGACGCATCTTTGCCCGCTTCTTATCTTCACGGCTTTGCCGTGACCGGGTGAAAAAATGATTATTTGCCATTTGTTAATCTCCAATTTGTCCAATAGAAATAAGCCGTCAATGTCTTTTGATCATTGAGTTCACCTCGTTGATACAGTACGGTCATTTCATCATGGGAAACCGTCAATAGGTCTAAAGATTCCCCGTGGTCCTGTGGCAGTTGATCATCATTTGCTAGAGCCGTCATATCGGTTGCCAGGTAAAGGACAATTCTTGCATCCGTAAAGCCAATGGCTTCATAAACGGTCGCAAACTTAGTCAAAGAACGAGGATGAAAACGAATCTCTTCGTTCAATTCCCGGATAGCTGCCTGTCGTGCAGATTCCTCTTCGTTACCATGGTCGCGATTGTCTACTTTTCCAGCCGGAATTTCTAGGACAAAGTCATCAGCTGCAGCGCGCCATTGACGAACTAAAATAGCGTGATCGGCATCTACTAATGGCAAGATACCAACGGCCAAGGCATGGTGCACGATATCGCGTTGCGCCTGACTACCGTCAGCAAGTTCCACCTGGCGCTTCTCAACAGAGAAAATCTTACCCTGGTAAACGTCCTGCTTTGATAAAAACCGTTCTTTTTCCGCCATGCTTAGTCCTTTCCGTCGATAACCCGGACTTGAGCAGCTTGAAAAGCGTCCTTGCCTTGAACCAGGACATAAGCTACTCGTTGCCCCTGGTGGAGAGATTTAAAACCATCTCCAGCAATGCCGTTAAAGTGGACGTAAACGTCCGGTCCCTTTTGATCGGGTGTGATATAGCCATAGCCGCGTTCGGCTTGCCAAATTTTTACTGTTCCATATTTCATAGCTCTATTATAGCAAAAAACGGCCTGAATCGCTTGGTAAAAGTCTTCTTTCTGTAAAATCAGGACCAAAATTTGCCAACAAAAAAAGACGACCAAAGTCATCTTTCAATCCTGATTTGTTTTAAATAATGGCAATCAGGATAAAATTAATTAAGAAGAAGGCGGTAATCACCAACAAGATTGGTGACAACGTCTTAAATTGCTTTTGAGCAATCTTAACCACAATATAGAAAATAAAGCCGGCGGCAATTCCATAAGAAATTGAATAAGAGAAGGCCATGAAAATTGACGTAAAGAAGGCTGGCAAGGCAACCGCCAAATCCGCCCAATCAATCTTCTTAAATTCAGCCATCATCATGATTCCAACTACAATCAAAAGCGGTGCAATGGCGGCCGTTGGCACAATTGAGACCAATGGTGCCAAAAAGAGCATCAACAGGAAGCCAACTGAAGTCACTACGTTGGCCAAACCAGTTCGACCACCCGCGGCGACCCCGGTCGCTGATTCAATAAAAGTTGTTGTATTCGAAGTTCCAACAGCCCCAGCCAAGGTCGTCGTAAAGGTATCAACGACCAAAGCCTTATCCATCTTAGAATTGAAGGAGTTATCAGCAACAAAGGCTTCTTGATCTTCCTTGGAGAAGATACCCGTCTGGTTACCAATTCCAATCAAAGTTCCAATGGCATCAAACAAGCCAGTCAAGCCCATGGCGAAAATCGTAACGACCGCCAAAATGGTCTTTTGCCAAGTACCAAAGAGTGACTGCATGCCGTGTGGCCCAAAGGCAGCACCAAAGGTTGATGAAAATTCAGAAAAAGCGTGTGGTAAAGAGGTGGCTGCTGACATATGCACGTCTGTCACACCCATTGGGATACCAATCAAAGTCGTTGCAACCAACGTAATCAAAAATGCACCTGGGACCTTTTTAATCAACATAAAGGTCAACAAAAGCAAGCCAATCAAGGCCAAAAGTGCTGGTGATTGCGTAAACTTCGTTAATTCTGGCGTTACCCCACCAGAGGCCAACAATGAAGTCAATGGTCCGTGAACTGACCCACCATTGTAGGCCTTATCGTTAACGGTAATCAAGTTGTTGCCGTCAATCACAAAGTTGATGAAGCCGGCATTCTTCAAACCAATATAGGTTACAAAGACACCTAACCCACCACCGATTGCGGCCTTTAACTCAGTTGGAATGGCTTTCACAATTGCTTGACGACCATGGGTTAGCGTAATAATGACATCCAAAATTCCAACCAAGAAGACGATGGCCAAAGCCTGTTGCCATTTAAAGCCAAAGCCAAAGACAATGGTATAAGTGAAGTAGGCCTGCATCCCGATTCCGGGAGCTAGGGCAAAGGGAACGTTGGCATACAAGCCCATCGCCAAGGTTCCAAAAACAGCAACGATAATGGCTGCCACGAAGACAGCCAAAGCCGGCATCCCCGTTTGTCCTAAAATTTGTGGGTTCAAGAAGAAAATGTAAGCCATGGACACGAAAGTCGTAATCCCGGCAACCACTTCACGGCGCACCGTGGTGTTATTTTCCTTGAGTTTAAAAAATGATTGCATGATATCCGGCTGGCAAAGCGCCGGCTCCTTTTCTTATTTTTTTGATAACTGCTGATATCCGCCACAGCAGTGGTGCACTTTTGTCTTAACTATCTCACGGTCCTGCTGAAAAATCAAACATTAGCGTTCTGACAGTCTTACTTCAAAAGCAGACGTTGACTATCTGGTGGTCTTGCCTAGAAAAAAACGTAACCTGTCTGACTGCCCTACTTGAAAATCAAGTATCAACCACCCGACAGCCCTATCTAAAAAGTAAACACGAACCATCTGATAGCCTGACCTAAAAGTCAAACAAAGACAACTGATTTTCATCCGGCAAGTCCGAGATGACCGAGTGCAACGTTAAGAACTCGATGATGGTCTGGGAGACCTTCCCCCGCTTTTTCAAGTCTTCCTTACTGATAAACTTCTTTTCGGCACGGGCTGCCACAATTTGCTTGGCCACGTTGTCACCCAAACCAGGAATCGTTGAAAACGGTGGGATTAATTCATTACCATCAATGACCCAATCCGTCGCTTCTGATTGGTAAAGATCGACCATCTTAAAGGAAATTCCCCGTTCTAAGGCCTCATTGGCCATCTCTAATACGGTCTGCAAATCTTGGTCACCCTTGGTGGCATCATTACCGAGGTCACGAATCTTGGCGATGGCTGATTTAACCGCTTCCTTACCACGAGCCATGGCAACTACATCAAAGGCCGAAGCCCGGACTGAAAAATAAGTCGCGTAATAGACCGCTGGGAAGTAAACCTTAAAGTAGGCAATCCGCAGCGCCATCAACACGTAGGCCGCCGCGTGGGCCCGAGGGAACATATACTTAATCTTCAAACAAGATTCGATATACCACTCCGGCACCTCATGCTTGCGCATCAGTGCCTGGTACTCATCAGTAATGCCCTTACCCTTTCGAACCTTTTCCATAATGTTAAAGGCATCTTCTGAAGGCAGTCCATAACCAATCAAATCAGTCATAATTTTATCACGGGTTCCAATCACCGTCGCGATTGTGGCTGTTCCGTTTTCAACTAAGTCGTGAGCATTCCCCAACCACACATCCGTTCCGTGAGACAGACCAGAAATCTGTAACAATTCCGAATAGGTGTGTGGTTGTGTATCTTCCAGCATGCCCCGCACAAAGTTCGTTCCAAATTCCGGCAACCCAAGGGTCCCGGTCTTCGAATTAATTTGCTCAGGTGTTACCCCTAAGGCCTCGGTTGAGGTAAAGAGGCTCAAAACGCCGGGGTCATTAGCTGGAATTGACTGTGGGTCAATCCCGGACAAATCCTTCAGCGTCCGGACCATCGTGGGATCATCATGTCCCAGAATATCCATCTTCAAAAGATTATCGTGAATGGAATGATAATCCATGTGGGTCGTTTGCCACAAGGCCGTTTGGTCATCGGCTGGATATTGCACCGGCGTGAAATCATAAATATCATAGTCGGCTGGAACAATTAGAATACCACCGGGGTGCTGCCCCGTCGTTCGCTTGACCCCGGTAATCCCGGAAGCCAACCGTTCTACTTCGGCACCACGGTAATGCTTATCATGGTCACGTTCGTAGGCCTTCACATAACCAAAGGCCGTCTTTTCAGCCACGGTCGCAATCGTGCCGGCACGGTAAACCTTCTTTTCCCCGAACATCACCTTCATATAGTTATGGGCAATCGGCTGGTAGTCACCCGAGAAGTTCAAATCGATATCAGGGACCTTATTTCCGGTGAAGCCCATGAAGGTTTCGAAAGGAATATTTTGCCCGTCACCAATCAGCATTTCACCAGGATGGTTTGGGTCTTCCTTATCAGGCAAATCATAGCCCGAACCATACTTCTTTTCATCGGCTAACTCAAAGTAATCGCCATGAGCCGACCGATAATGTGGTGGCAAGGGATTAACTTCGGTAATTCCAGACATCGTGGCCACGAAGGATGATCCAACCGATCCACGAGAACCAACCAGGTAGCCGTCCTTATTGGACTTAGCCACCAGACGTTGGGCAATCATGTAGTGCGGCGCAAAGCCATTACCGATAATTGACTTCAACTCCCGGTCGATTCGTTCTTGAATCAACTCGGGCAGTGGATCACCGTAAGCTTCCTTGGCAGCAGCAAAGGTCTTTTCGCGTAATTCATCACCGGCTTCTGGAATCTTAGGTGGAAATGATCCCTCCTTCAACGGTGAAATATCCTCCACCTGATTTGCAATGGCGTGCGTGTTCGCGATGACGACTTGCTTGGCCTCATCCTCACCCAAGAAATCAAACTGGTCAAGCAAATCTTGGGTTGTGCGGAAGTGCAAATCCGGCAAGTTTGTTCGGTTCAACGGATTTCCTGGTTGTGATCCAATCAGAATGCTTCGATAAATTTTGTCTTCGGGGTTCGTATACTTGACGTCGCCCGTTACCACAACCGGCTTATTCAATTCCTGACCAAGCTGAATCATTTCCTTGATCAGCTTTTCCAGCTTACTTTTATTGGCAATCAGTTGGCTATCCAACATTGGCTGATAATTCGCCAATGGCTGAATTTCCAAGTAATCGTAAAAAGCAGCTTTTTTCTTAGCCGCTTGGTAACCCTTTTCAATCAGCGTGACAATCACATCACCATCAGTATCGCCGGTTCCAATCAACAGTCCTTCCCGATATTTAACCAGAACTGACCGCGGAATTCGTGGCACCTTGTTAAAGTAGAGGACGTTTGATTCCGAAACCAGGCGATACAGATTTTTTAGGCCAGTCTCGTTTTGCACCAAGACAGACAGGTGAAATGGCCGGCCATGACGCCAAGCCCCACCATCGAGCATATGATCGTTTAACTGATTCAGGTTTGATAGGTCAAAGCGTTCCTTAGCCTCTTTTAGTAACTTCCAAGCCAAGTGGCCGGTCGTTTCGGCATCGTAAATGGCTCGGTGGGCCTGCTCCAACTCGATACTAAATTTCTTGGCTAAAGTACCCAAACGGTAAGACTTATAGTCAGGATACAGCCAACGCGTTAGGGTCAAAGTATCGATCACAGGATTTGAAATCGCTTCTTCATTATATCGGTCATAGGTAGCATTCAAGAAATCCACATCAAAAGTCACGTTATGGCCAATCAAAATTGTCCCAGCGGCCCATTCCCGAAAGGCATTAATCACATCCTTTTCGGGTTTGGCGTTAGCCACCATGGCATCGGTAATCGACGTTAGGTTCGTCGTAAATTCGGACAGTGGGAAACCAGGATTGATATATTCTGAGAACTTGTCAACCACGTTCCCCAGTTCCATCTTCACGGCCGATAATTCAATAATTCGGTCCGAAACGGCCGACAACCCCGTCGTTTCCAAATCGAAGGCGACATAGGTTTGGTCCTTAGCCAAAAGGTCTAAGTCTTTGGTGTTATAGGCAATCGGATCACCATCCTCAACGACGTTGGCTTCCATACCATAAATCATTTTCAAATTATGCTTTTTGGCCGCAGCAATCGCCGTTGGATACCCTTGAACGTTGCCGTTGTCCATGACCGTCAGCGTCGTCTGGCCCCAATTTTCAGCAAGGCCAGCCAAACCGTTAAAATCAGTGACCGCATCCATCCCAGACATATTGGTGTGAGCATGCAGTTCGATGCGCTTTTCCTCGCCCTCATAGGGTTCGGATCGCTTTTCGTGGTCAACGACTTGAAGGTCATAGATGTTTAAGGCTAATTCGCGAGCGTAGGTATCTTCTTGCACGTTTCCTCGGACCTTCACCCACTGACCCGCCTTTAATTGATCGAAGACAGCCTCGTCCTGCTCATTATTTGAAAACTTCTTCGCCGTAATTGATGAAGAGTAGTCCGTAATCTTTAAGGTCATTAATTTACGACCAGACCGCAGTTCGCGAACTTCATCGGCAAAGACAAAGCCTTCAACGACGACCCGCGACTCCTCACCATCAATTTCCTCTAAGCGAGTGACCGGGATATCCGCGTTAATAGCGCGGCCAAGGCGCAGTGCAACCCCAGATGCAGACTTCTTTGGCTTGGCCGCATTGGCCTTTTCAATGGCCTGATTGATACTTTCTTGAACAGCCTGATGGTGAGACTGGTAATCTTGCGACAACTTTTCCTGCATCTTTTCGTCGATTTGGATGGCAAAGGCCAAATCAGGCAAGCCAAAACTTTGATAGACACTCTGTAATTCAGCCAAAATGTTTTTCGTCATGGCAGCAGCCAAATTAGGCATTGCCGTGGCAATCAATACCTGACGGTCTTTCGCCAAATTGATTTGAGAAGAAGCCGCTAACTGTTGCCCAACGGCAAAAGGCAGACTGGTTTTGGTCAAGGCGAGGTGAAAATAGTCGCGAATCACTTCGTCGCTAACTGTTATATCAGCCGCTTCAATGGCCAAATCAACTGAGGAAACGTGTTGGAAGTTTCCTTTTAGACCTTGGGAAAAACTCAGATAAACCTGGAATGGCAAAACCTGATTTACTGCCAAGACAAAGCGCCAAGACTTTTCAACCGGATTAACCTCAACCGCCTTTAAGTACCCACCTTGAAAATACGCCCGGTTCTCTTCCCCTTGCTTCGTTTGGGTGAGTAATTGTTCTAATTGTTCTTTTGGGCTCAGCGGCATACAAAAACCTTTCTATGACAGCAAAAAGCCGATCTACATCGGCTTTTTGTCAAACTTACTGTGCATCTTCTTGCCCATCTAATAAGACGGCAATCGATTCATTTACTTCTGAAATACGCATTTCAAATTCAGATTGGGTACCACGGACAGTGACTTCCACAATCCCTTCACCAGCCTTCTTACCAATCGTAATGCGAATTGGCAAACCAATCAAATCAGCATCGGCGAACTTGACACCTGGACGTTCCTTACGGTCATCAACCAAGACTTCTAATCCTTGGGCAGTCAATGAAGCTTCCAATTCAGCCGTGACCTTGGCCTGGTCATCATCCTTCAAGTTGATGGGCACAAGGTGAACATCGAATGGCGCAACGCTTGCTGGCCAAACCAATCCCTTGTCGTCACTCTTTTGTTCTGCAATCGCAGCCAACAAACGAGAAACGCCAATGCCATAAGAACCCATAATCATGTCAGTATTCCGGCCATTTTCATCAAGTACTTGGGCACCCAAGGCCTTTGAATACTTTGTTCCTAGTTTGAAAATGTGGCCAATTTCGATTCCCTTGGTGAATTGTAGCTTTCCCTTACCGTCAACGGAAAGGTCACCTTCCTTTGCCGTCCGAAAATCAGCAACCCGGTCATCCGCCAATTCAACATCGCGACCCCAGTTCACGTTCAAGAGGTGCTTGCCATCTTCATTGGCTCCTGCGGCAAAGTTGAGCAAATCAGCGGCACGCTCGTCAACCAGTAATTGAACGTTTTCTGGCAAACCAACTGGTCCTAATGAGCCAAATGATGCCCCAACAGTTTCCTTAACCAATCCTTCATCGGCCAATTCAACTTCTGGATAACCCAAATGATTTTGGACCTTAACCAAGTTCACTTCAAAGTCACCAGTTGTCACAACAGCAACCAAGTCTTGGTCAGGAGTGATAACCATGATTGTCTTCACTAGCTGAGCTGGATCCTCATCCAAAAGTTCTGCCAATTCTGCAATCGTTTTTGCATTTGGCGTATCAATCTTTTGTAATTCAGCTAATTCTTGACCCTCTTGTGGATTTTCCTGGCGAACATAAGCATCCTTGGCCATTTCCAAGTTAGCTGCATATTCGCTTTGATCAGAATAAACAATCGTGTCTTCCCCAGCAGCTGCGGGTGCTGAGAATTCCTTTGAATCAGAACCACCCATGGCACCAGCATCACCAACGATTACCCGGTAATCAATGCCAATTCGATCAAAGATTTTCACGTAAGCTACTTCCATCTTCGTAAAGGCAGCATCCAAACCAGCTTGATCAGCTGAGAATGAATAGGCATCCTTCATAATAAATTCACGCGTCCGCAAAAGGCCAAAACGTGGACGACCTTCATCACGGAACTTGGCTTGAATTTGATAAACCAATAATGGCAACTTCTTGTAAGACTTCACATCGTTAGCAAAAAGTTCCGTAAAAGTCTCTTCGTGCGTTGGACCCAAGATAAAATCACGGTCCTGACGGTTCTTAAACTTATATAAATCCTGACCGTAAGTCGCATAACGGCCTGACCGCTCCCACAATTCAGCTGGCAAAACTTCAGGCACCAACATTTCGTTGGCATCCACCGCATCCATTTCTTCACGGATGATGGCTTCAATTTTGTTCAACACACGCTTTGCCAATGGTAAGTAAGCAAACATTCCAGCTGTAACGGGTCGAATGTAACCGGCCTTCAAGAGCAACTGATGTGATTTTACTTCGGCGTCAGCGGGAATCTCCCGCAAGGTTGGCATGAAAAGCTGTGATTGTTTCATAAAGTCCTTCTTTCGACTAATTTTAATTAATAGGCAATGGCCTGTCATGAAAAAGCGAATAACATTATTTGTAAATCATTATTGACCCAAGTCCTTAATGGTCACTAGGATCATCAAGACAACCAGCAAGGCTGTTCCAGCACCAGTCAATGTTGTTGCTAACCAGGCAGGCGCAGGTCGCCTGAAGATTCCTTCAATAAGGTCTAAAAAGATTTTACCACCATCTAATGGCGGAATTGGTAAAAGATTGATTAAGCCCAGGTTAACCGATAGCAGTCCCAGCAAGGCTAGCACCGTAACAAATCCTTGGTGCGATGCCTGGGCAGTTGTCTTGGCTAACATCACGGGGCCACCCAGTTTGTTGATTGAAAAGCCACCCACAAAAAGATCCTTGATTCCGTTACCTACTTGGGTAAACCATGTACCCGTATTGAGGAGAGAAAACTTAATTCTTGACAGCGGATCGCGGTAACTTTTCACCCCAACCCCGATTCGAATTTGTTTTTGTCCTGAAACCTCGATCAATTCAGGCGTTACAGTTTTATTCAATGTCTTGCCTGACCGACTGATTTTCAATTGCAGTGATTGGTCGGCCTTCTTCGTCACCTCATTAGCAAAATCAGTAAAGCTCTGAACGCTTTGACCGTTGACTGCCAAAATCTTATCGCCAGGCTGGATACCAGCCTGAGCGGCTGGTTCACTCTTGACCACCTGGCCAATAATTGGTTCATTAAAGTGAACTGAAGGCAAGGCAAAACTTAAGATTCCGGCAGCTAAAATAGCCAAAATAAAGTTCATCGCCGGCCCCGCAAAGTTAATCAACAACCGTTTCCAAACAGGCGCTGATTCAACCCACGTGCTTGCGGGAGCAATACGCGTAGTAATCCCCTCTTGGTCGGTCTTAATCGCCGTTTGGGCAACCGTCAACGTTTGCAAGTTTTCTTCATCCTGACGGTAACCGGTCATGGTCATGTCATGGACCAAATCAGCTGAATCGACTTGGAAAAAGAAGCCGGGGCCATCCTGGTCAACCCGCTCATCCATGCTTTCAACTTCGCCGGCCTGATTTAAGACCAGTCGAAAACGCTGCCCAGCTTCGAGCTCATCCTTTTCCATCTCGCTCGCCATGCGCACATAGCCACCCACGGGTAAAAGACGAATCGTATAAGCCGTTTGATTCTTATACCATGATAAAATTTTTGGGCCCATGCCAATAGCAAATTCACGAACCAAGACACCTGATTTTTTGGCGACAATAAAGTGTCCAAATTCATGGAAACCGACCAACAGGCCAAAAACAATCAAAAAAGCGATAATCGCAGTGATGTTCATTTATTTCATCCTTAAAAATAGCTACAAAGTTCTTGTTCTAATTTAGCTGAAAAAAAGCAGCCAGACAACAGGTTTTGGATGTTACTGAAGCATCCCCAAGACAGCCATCAAGGGCATCACGACCAACATCGAGTCAAAGCGGTCTAAGATACCACCGTGGCCTGGCAAAATCCGGCCAGAATCCTTAACGCCAAAGTGACGCTTCAAAGCAGATTCAATCAAATCGCCGATTTGACCAGCGATTGACAGCAAAACAGCCATGATGACCAAATCCCAGACGGCATATGGCAAAGCATTGGTCAAAGCATACAAGGTAACCACAACAACCACCGCAATCACTGTCCCACCAACAGAACCTTCCCAGGTCTTGTTAGGTGAGAGGTTCGGTGACAGCTTGTGTTTACCAAAGGCTTTGCCGACAAAGTAAGCAAATGAATCTGTCAACCAAACCAAAAGCATTCCGAAGAATAAGACGGATAAACCACGGAAATCAGCCAAGTAGAAATAGTGGAATCCTGTTCCAATATAAACCATGGCCAAAAATAGCGTACCAGCATCCTGGAAATTAAAGCTCTTCTTAGCAAAAACCGTTCGAGCAAGGAACAAAAAGGCCAGACCGTAAATCACGGATTGGCTATTAACCGTTGCCGGCCAAAAGCCACTTTGCCAAAAATCTTTCGGCAGGATGATAGCGACAACTCCGATATAAGAAATCAGGGCTTCAAAAGAAACCAATAGCGTGTGGGTCATCTTCAAAACTTCACTCATCGCCACAATTCCCAAAGCAATGGTCAAAACTAGCAATGGTAAGTCCCCAATAATAATTAAGGGAATAAAAACAATCAAGGCCAAAACGGCCGTAATAATCCGCGTTTTCATCGGAATTTCTCACTTTCAAAATTTAAATCTTTTTTTCGTTTATGCCACCCTCTTTTGCATCCGGGTAGTGACTAGATGTCGTGATTACTGATTTTATGAGCTGACCTTACCAAAGCGACGATCACGCTTGGTAAAACTCTCCAGTGCCAATTCCAACTGTTCTTGGTCAAAATCAGGCCAAAGAACCGGCGTAAAGTAAAACTCCGAATAGGCGGCCTGATAAGGTAAGAAGTTCGAGAGTCGTTCTTCACCAGAGGTCCGAATAATCAAATCAGGATCGGCCAAGTCACCTAAGAAGCCTGTCGTTAATTCAGCAGCAAAGGCCGCTGGGTTAATGTCTTCAGCCGCCATTTCGCCTTCCTGCACCTTTTTAGCCAGTACAGCTGCGGCATCAACAATTTCTTTTTGGCCACCATAGTTCAAGGCAAAGTTCAAAACCATCCCAGTATTTTGACTGGTTTGTTCCTTAGCGTCGTAAACCGCCTTTTTGGTTGCTTCGGGCAAGGCATTAATATCACCAATGGTTTCCACCCGAACGTTTTGTTCAATTAGCTCTGGCACAAAGGTATCAAAGAAAGTGACCGGTAGCTTCATTAAAAAGGAAACCTCATCCTTGGGTCGGGACCAATTTTCCGTTGAAAAGGCATAGAGTGTCAAAACCGAGACACCAGCAGAAGAGGCTAATTTAGTAACCGTCTTGACCGTCTCCATCCCTTGCTTATGACCCGCAACCCGGGGCATATGCCGTTTTTTGGCCCAACGACCATTTCCATCCATAATAATGGCTAAGTGCTTTGGAATCTTTAATTCATTTAAGACCAAGTGATGACCGACTAAATGTTTCTTTTTATGTGAAAATACCTTTGCCAACAGGCTCATCGTTTTGTCTCCGTCCGACTTTCGTCATTTAATTCATTCCTCACTATTTTACCAGAAAAAAGCGGGCAAACAAAAAAATGCCGGCTAAAATTCGCCGACATTTTGGTTACTAGTGTTGTTTTTTGATAATTGGGCAGCCAAACACTTTATTGAACCGTGACTGATTTTGCCAGGTTACGAGGACGATCAACATCCAAATGGCGGTCCAATGTTGCATAATAAGCAATCAATTGGGCTGGGATAACAGCCAAGATTGGCATTAACAATTCTTCCACTTCAGGCAAAACAAAAGCATCGCCATCCTTAGTCAAGCTCTTTGAAGCGATCACAACCGTATTAGCACCACGGGCAGCAACCTGAGCCACTTCACCACGGAGTAATCCGGCCGTTTTCTTCTGCGTCAACAATGCGAAGACCGGTGTGCCATCCTCAATCAAAGAAATCGTACCGTGCTTCAATTCCCCGGCTGCAAATCCTTCTGTCTGCACGTAAGAGATTTCTTTCAACTTCAAAGCCGCTTCCAAAGCAACCGCAGCATCCAAGCCACGACCGATATAAAAGGCTGACTTTTGGTCCTTTAAGGCCGTTTCGGCAATCTTCTTAAAGGTTTCCTTTTCGTCCGTGATAGCTGAAATTTCAACAGCAACCTTAGCCAATTCGGCCTTCAAATCAAAGCCAGGGTTCCCCAAGGCTGAAGCTAAGATGGCTTGAACCAAAACTTGGGCTGTATAGGCCTTGGTTGAGGCCACGGCGATTTCTGGGCCGGCCAAGACTGGCAAGGCAAAATCAGCTTCGCGGGTCAACGTTGAATTCATCACGTTGGCCAACGTCAAGGCTGGGAAGCCCTGCTTCTTGACGTTATCCAACACTTCACGAGAATCAGCCGTTTCACCAGACTGAGACAAGAAGATAAAGAATGGCTTAGCTGACAACATTGGTTGGTCATAAGCAAATTCCGAAGCAATGTGCACTTCCGTTGGAATCTGCGCCCATTGTTCGAAGTAACGCTTTCCAACCAAACCGGCGTGGTACGAAGTTCCAGCTGCCACAATGTACAGGCGGTCCGCTTCCTTCATCTTGTCGGTGATGGCACAACCGATTCCTTGCAACTGTCCCTCTTCATCGAAGTAATGAGCAGCAATGTTGCGAGCAACGACCGCTTGTTCATCAATTTCCTTCAACATGTAGTAAGGATAAGCACCCTTATCAGTGTCTTCTGGGTCAATTTCCAATGTAAAGTGTTCACGGTCAACTGGTTCTTCATTAGCGTCATAGACGGCCACTGAACCTGGCTTGATAATGGCGATATCTCCATCACGCAATTCGATAAATTCCTTGGTCACGTCAATCATGGCAGCGGCATCAGACGTCACCACGTTCCCATGGTCAGAGACACCAACCAAAAGTGGTGACTTCTTCTTAGCGGCAAACAAAGTACCAGGTTCCTTCGTATCAATCAACAAGAAGCCATAAGCTGAGTTGTCACCCAACAAAGAAATCATCTTCCGGAAGGCTTCAACGTTTGACAAACCATCTTCAGTAGCAAACTTGTCAACCAATTGAACAGCAACTTCCGTATCCGTTTCAGAAACAAAGTGAACACCTGGCAAGTATTCAGCCTTCAACTCTTGGTAGTTTTCGATGACACCGTTGTGAACCAAGTAAAAACGGTCATCGGCTGACTTTTGTGGGTGGGCGTTTTCAATCGTCACGTTCCCGTGGGTTGCCCAACGAGTATGCGCAATACCAGAAGTACCAATAAAGCCGTTGGCCTTCGCCTTTTCAGCTAATTTGGCAACCCGGCCCTTCTCACGAATATAGGCATCATTGCCTGCATTATCCATCAGATAAACACCGGCAGAATCGTAACCACGGTATTCCAACTTTTGCAAACCATGCAAAAGACATGGCAAAGCCTGTTCAACACCGGTTACTCCAACAATTCCACACATACAAAATTTCTCGCTTTCAAAAAAATTGGTTTGGTAATACTTTTTAAGTTAACAACTGCTATTCTATCAGTATTCATGGCTTAGTCAATCCCAAAATTAATAATTGGTATAGACTAAATGACCAACAGTAGTCAACTTTCTTCACACAGCTGATTTTCCAGGCGTTTAAATCAGTTCCAAAGCCCGGCTGACATGTGCTAAACTAGATAAAATTCAAAACGAAAAAAGGAGTGCACAATGGTACAGCAAGTCGATTACCGTCTTACCGGCGGTCAAGTCTTAAACGTCTTTAATCAGGAATTTGAGGAAAAGGATGTCTGGATTAAAGACAAAAAGATTATCTTTGTCGGTGATAACCAGGACTTGGAGGCCAAGACCACTATCGATTGCCACGATCGCTGGCTCGTGCCCGGCTTTATCGATGCGCACCTTCACATCGAATCATCTTTGCTAACCCCTTCTGAATTCGGCCGTCTTTCTCTTGAAAACGGCGTTACCCGAATCTTCGCCGACCCACACGAAATTGCTTCCGTGGCCGGTATTTCGGGTATCCAGTACATGCTCGATTCTGCCAAGAAGACACCATTGCACATCCACTATATGTTGCCATCTTCCGTGCCAGCCACGCCCTTTGAGCACGCTGGTGCCATCTTAGATGCGGACGCCCTGCGTCCCTTCTACCAACATCCAGAAATTGCCGGTTTAGCCGAAGTAATGGACTTTCCAGCAGTCGCTAACGCCCAGGACGATATGTTGCAAAAGATTGCAGATGCAAAGGAGGCCCACCGTCACGTTGATGGCCACGGGGCTGGGCTAGGTCCGGCTGAACTAGCCATCTACCGCGCCTATGGTATCGACACCGACCACGAGGCCACCAGCAAAAAAGAAGCCCTCGACCGTGTTAACGCCGGCATGGCCGTCTTCTTGCGCGAAGGAACCGTTGAACGCGACGAGCTCGCCCTCCTACCGGCCGTAACAAAGGCCAACGAAGGTCACTTCGCCTTTGCTACCGATGATAAATCAGCCGCGGACATCCAAAAAGAAGGCTCCATCAACTTCAACATCGCCTTGGCCATCGAGAATGGTCTCACACCCGAATTGGCCTACACCCTGGCTTCTTATAACGGTGCAACCGCCCACCACCTGCAAAATGTCGGTGCCTTAGCTCCTGGTTTCGAGGCCGATTTGGTCATACTGACTGATCCAAAGCAAGTTACCATTGACCAGGTCATGGTCGGTGGCCAATTCTTTCAAAATGAGCAAGAAGACGTCTTGCGCCTTCCCGGTCAGCAAATCAATTTGACCTTTAGCAAAGCCGATTTGGCCTTGCCATTAGATGCCAGTAAGCCAGCCCACGTGATTGAAATTGAGCCCCACCACATCACCACGAAGCACCAGGTCGAAATGGTGCCAGTTGATGCAGACGGTCAATTCGCACCAAACGAAACCTTTGCCAAGGTGGCCGTGATTGAACGCTACCACGACCTCGGCCACGGTCTGGGTATCATCAAGGGCCTTTCTCTAAAAGATGGCGCTATCGCCTCAACCATTGCTCACGATTCCCACAACTTGATCGTTGCTGGTGTCAATGACGACGATATGGTCTTGGCCGTTGAAACCCTCAAGAAAATCGGTGGTGGCCAAGTGGTTGTCAAAAACGGTCAGGTGACGACCTTACCATTACCTATCGGCGGTTTGATGTCTGATTTGCCTTACGAAGGATTAATTCAAAAGCAGCAGACCCTAAACGAAGCCTTTGCCAAAATTTCACCGCTAACCTTCGATCCGTTCTTGACCCTTTCTTTCATGGCCCTGCCCGTGATTCCTTCATTGAAAATTACCGACCAAGGACTCTTTGACTTCGCACAATTTGCCTTTATTCAAATTCAGGATTAAACTATTTCTCATGCAAGCTATTAATATTACTCCAACCGAATTACTTAACGTCCTCGCCGGCCAAGAAGTTACAGCTGACGAAAAGATGACCGGCCAGTTCCTCCTAGTTGCTAAGGAAAATCAGGACCTCCACCTGCCGTCAGCCATGGCGGGTGCCGTCGCCGATATCGCACTCGGCCAAGTCCAGTTACAAACTTTGGTCCACCCCATGAAAATCGCGGTCAACTTACCCGATTGGACACCCTACCAGATTGAAGAAAGCTTCTTAACCAAGGAGCCCCATAACTGGTTTGGCCCCGAAGCCATTGTGATTGAAAAGCGTTTCGACGACTTTACAAAGGAATACGAAGGTCCTCGCGATGACCGTGGTGGCATTCCACGAACGGCGATTCCAAAGAACATCGCCGAGCCACTCCTCATCGAAGACGCCTACTGGGCGGCCTACAAGACCTTTGTCAACGATCCCGACGGTTCGTTCGCTAAACAAATCGTGCCCTTTTTCAAAGAATAATTTATCAAGCAATTTTGCGCCAACCCATTTGGGAAGGCGCTTTTTTGATGGAAATTTAGACACTGCCTGCCAAATCCCCCGTCAAATGCTCAAAAAATAAGCACTTAAAAAGCGAAACCACCATTCACTTCGGCAGTTTCGCTTTTTCTTAGCTTTATTTATTCATCGGTTTTCTTGCTAACATTGACATGACGTGGACGGGCCCCGTCAGCCGGTCCAATGTAACCAGCATTTTCGAGGTCGTCAACCAGGCGGGCTGCCCGGTTATAACCAATCCGGAAGCGACGTTGGAGCAATGAAGTTGAGGCCTTCTGCTGGTCAATCACAAATTCTAGTGCTTCCTCGAACAATTCATCATCCGAATTGCCGCCACCACCGTTTTCATCCTGGGCGACTTCCTCATCGGTCACCGTCATCTTCTCATCATAAACGGCATCTTGTTCGCCCTTGACGAAATCAACAATGGCGGTCACATCCTGATTTGAAATAAAGGCGCCCTGCAGTCGCTTATGAGCCTTGCCAGGTGGGGCAAAAATCATGTCTCCGCGGCCAAGCAACTTTTCGGCCCCGTTCGTATCCAAAATTGTCCGCGAATCGATTCCCGATGCCGTTCGAAAGGCGATTCGACCGGGAATATTCGACTTAATCGTTCCATTAATCACCTTCACGTCGGGACGCTGGGTCGCCAGAATCATATGGATTCCGGCAGCTCGCGCCTTGGCTCCCAAGCGGGCAATCGAAACTTCAATTTCAGAGCCAACCGTTGCCATCAAATCAGCAAATTCATCGACAACCGCCACGATGTAGGGCAATTTCGTCATGATGGCGTTGCCGGTTTCCTTGGCATGAGCATTGTTGTCGTCAACGGCCGCATTATACTCACCGATATTGCGCTTGCCAAATTGAGCCAGCAGATCATAGCGGTTTTCCATTTCATCTACTAACTTTTGCAGCGACTTGGCTGCCTTACGTGGATCGGAAACAACGGGCGTCAACAGGTGCGGAATACCATTGTAAATCGATAACTCGACCACCTTAGGATCGACCATCATCAGCTTTACTTCGGAAGGCTTGGCCTTTAAGAGCAAGGAAATAATGATGCCGTTCAACCCAACTGATTTTCCAGAACCCGTGGATCCAGCAATCAGCAAGTGCGGCATGGCTGATAAGTCCACTAACACGATATTGCCAGTCACATCACGGCCCAATGGAACCGTTAGCAAGCCCTGGTCTAAAGTGTTGGACTGCTCAATCATCGAGCGAAAACCAACGACCGCCTGCGTATCGTTTGGCACTTCGATGCCGACGTAGGGCTTTCCAGGGATTGGCGCTTCAATTCGAATTGATTTCGCCGCTAAGGCCAAAGCCAAGTCATCCGCCAAATTCGCAATCCGGTTGACCTTCACACCCTGACCCGGCTTGAGCTCATACTGAGTAACCGTTGGTCCCAAGGAAACCGAGGACACGGTCGCGTCCACGCCAAAGGATTGTAGCGTGTCATGGACCAGACGAGACTTCGCATTCAAACTTTGCGCCTCCTTAGTCTGGTCAGTCGGCTGAGTCTTTGTTAAGAGTGAGGTTTGTGGCAACTGGTAATCATCGTCATCCACAGCACTAGCATTAAGGTGTACGTCCTCATTTCCCTGCGGAGTAACGGGTTGGGCTGGTGCAGCTGCTGGGCTTGGCGTTGTCGGCGCCTGCCAGTTAATAGTTGGTTCAACCGGGTCGGCACCTAAATTCAATCCTTCTTCTACTGGCAAATCAGCACCATCACCGTTAATATCTTTGGCAGGGTCGGGGAAGAATGGGGCTGCTGCCGGTTCATCCGCCCTTGGCTCCGTTTTACTCAAGCCTAATGGGTGGTCACCAAATTCTGTCAAATCCTGTTGTTTCTTCTCAGCCAGCAATTGACGCTGATCGCGCTTTTGACTTTGTTGCTTTTGGAACTCCGTAAAGTTTTCATGGGCCTTGACAACACCCTTTTGTGCCAAGTCACGAGCGGGCAAACGAAAAGTGACAATTACACCCGCAATATACAAAACAACGACAATAATCGCTACACCAACGTTTGATAAGAGGGTGAAGGTTAATTGGTATAAAAGAGCCCCTAGCATACCAGCTCCAACCGGTGTTCCAGCGGATTGATTGGTCATATCCTGGCCAATCAATCGAATTACCTGGGAAGCATAACCACCACCTGGCAATTCGTTCTGTGTGAAGAACAGCATCGATGACAGCAAAACCGTTGCTAAGTAGATCATCCCCACTCCGACATAGATGCGACCTGGAATTGGATAACTTTTATCCATCACCAAATAAATCGTTGCCCAAGCAATCAGTGGCAACAAAGTAATTTGGTAAAGATTTCCAAAGAAAAAACGCACCATATCGGCTAGATAAATACCAAAAAGTCCTAATTGAAAAATCGCAAAAATTGATAATAAGATAATCGCCAGTAGGCCAACAATTTGTCCAGCAGCTCCTGCCCGACTAACTTTCTTTTTCTTTTGACTGCGACGTTTCGTCTGCTTAGCCATGAGGGTTCTCCTTTGCAAAAGACCAACTAAATAGTCTAAAAATGTCTAGTTCACTCCTTCTATCTTAGCACAGTCGCCTCTTTTGCTCCTAGTGTTTTCAGGACTGAAAACACTAGCTTTAGCGACGGTCGTCTAGACCATTTTCCTGATTTTCCCTTTACCTGCTCCTATTGTCCATGATAAACTAATTTCAACGCAAAATATTAAAATTGGAAAGGTTGATATATACCGACTAATTTTAATGTTAATTACTAGAGAATAGGCGTTTAATAGTTATTATTTTATAAATAATTATAAATTGGTACTGTTTATTTTTTAACAAATATTCTCACGAAGAGCACAGAAAGTAGGAAATTATGTTCACGCACACTCGGAAGTTACAATACAACGCCAAGCCTGATCGTCCGGACCCATTGATGGCCCGTCGTCTGCAAGAAGCATTGGGTGGCCAATGGGGTGAAACAACCGGCATGATGTCATACCTTTCACAGGGTTGGTCATCAACTGGCGATGAAAAATACAAAGACTTACTTTTAGACACTGGAACCGAAGAAATCGGTCACGTGGAAATGATTTCAACAATGATTGGCTATTTGCTTGAAGGTGCGCCAATCTCTGATGCTGACGTTGCCGGCGATCCACTTAAGGCAGCCACATTGTCCGGTATGGACCCTGAACACGCACTGGTTCATGGTTTGAACGCCGGTCTAACAAACCCAAATGGTGCAGCTTGGAACGCCGGCTATGTAACTTCATCTGGTAACCTGGTGGCCGACATGCGTTTTAACGTTGTTCGTGAATCACAGGCCCGCCTCCAAGTTTCTCGTCTCTACAACATGACAGAGGACAAGGGAATCCGCGATATGTTGAAGTTCTTGTTGGCTCGCGAAACGCAACACCAACTTCAATTTATGAAGGCCCAAGAAGAACTCGAAGAAAAGTACGGCGTCATCGTTCCTGGCGACATGGGCGATATCGAGCATTCAGAATTCGCCCACACCATCATGAGCTTCTCTGACGGCGCTGGCTCAAAGGCCTTTGAAGGCCAGGTAGCCAAGGACGGACACAAGTTCACTTACCAAGAACACCCTGAAGCCATGGGCGGCGTTCCTGAGGTGAAGCCCGCGGACAAGCGCCTGAAGAACAATCAAGGCTAATTTTCGCCCACCAATTGGGCCCTCTCCCTTATATTTATATATGAAAGAAGCTGCTTACCTCTTCGATTTGAGAAGAAGTAGGCAGCTTTTTACTTTTTATTTGAATAAAAATCAGTATCTAATAAGTATGCTGTTAACGCAACAAATCGTTTAACGGCCGGCCAAAACACCACCATCGATTACCAATTCAGCACCAGTTGTATAACTAGCTTCATCAGAAGATACATAGGTCACAGCTTTAGCAATATCGATTGGTTTACCCATAAGTGGAATTGGTTCTTTTGAACTTTTAATCCCTTCTCGATAGCTATCAGGAACAAGATCCGTATCAACTAAAGAAGGATGAATAGAATTAACTCGAATATTTTTGCCCATTTTAATCGCCTCTACAGCCGCCGACTTAGTCAGCGCTCTGGTACCGCACTTCGAGGCAGCATAAGCTCCCACCCCAGGCATCGGTGTCGCAATTCCCAAAACAGACGAAACATTGACAATACTACCACTATCCATCTTTTGTAATGCAATCTTGTTACCTAAAAAAGTTCCCGTCAAATTGACATCAATTATTTTTTGCCACTCATCTAGACTTGTATCAACAATTAGCTTACCTGCACCACCAATCCCTGCATTGTTCACTAAAATATCCCAGTGACCAAAATGAGACAAAGTTTTTTCAACAACTGTATTCCAATCATCTTCATTACTAATATCTTGATACAAATAAATAATTTGATTTTGTTTCCCAAGTTCAGAAGCTACCTGAACACCTAAAGATTCACGACGACCTGTAATAACTACTTGAGCCCCTTCTGCCAGAAAATCTTCAGCGATGGCTCTACCAATTCCGGAAATACCACCTGTTACAATTGCAACTTTATTTTTTAATCGATTAGTCATTGTTTATTTCTCCCTTTGTTTAAATTTTTAAGAGCACTTCAGCTCATTTACCGTTATTATTTTTAAAATGTAATCACTACTTTACCATTTGGATGACCGTTGAATACTAAATCCAAAGCGTCATTAATATCATCAATATTAAAAATTGTATTGTTCACCGCTGGAACAATATTGTTTTTTTTAATAATTTTTGATAATTCATATAGCTGAAAACCGTTGCTTCTTACAAAAATAAAACGGTATTGAACATTTTTCTTTGAAGCTTTTCGATCAAATTTCGAACCAACCATTGAAAAGAGCATTCTTTTTGCCATTCCAAATTGATGCGTACGTGCAAAACGTTTATTTGGGCCGGTACGTAAAGACAATAACCGACCACCAGGCTTAATAACCGATAATTCTCTATCAAATTCAGAGGCCCCTAATGTGTCGATTACGTAATCAACATCACGCACACTCTCCCAATAGTTTTCAGTTTCATACGAAATATATTGATCGGCACCAAGCCGCAGCGTTTTTTCCTTCAATCTCGCGCTACCACTAACAATGACTCTCATACCGGCATTTTTAGCAACAGGAATTGCTAATTCACCAAAAGATCCCGATCCACCAGTAATTAACACCGTTTCCCCAGCTTGTCCATTTAGTTCTTCGAACAACCCCTGGTAAGCAGTCAATCCAGTTAAAGGTGCTGCAGCCGCTGATTTAAAATCAAGGTTCACTGGCATCTTACTAATAGCCGATGCTGGAACAGCAACATATTCAGCAAAAGCTCCAATATTGTTTAAAGGTAATCGTGTGTAAATCGCATCATTCTTTTTAAACGTTGTAACCTTGTTACCGATTTTTTCGATGATCCCTGATAGTTCATTACCCATTGTCATCGGCAAATTATAATCTTGAATCAACTTCACACTGCCGGTACCTACTAATTTTTCAAGAGGGTTTACCGCAGCAGCTTTGACTTTTACTAGAACTTCATCTTCCTTTATTTCGGGAATAGGAATATCCCGCACAATTAGTTTGAATTCTTTTTCATACTTATCAAGTTGTGCTGCTTTCATATGATGACTCCTTTTTGGTAACTTTTATATTATTTTGTAACCAAAAGAAATCAAAATCGCTTAAGTTACTTTTGTCAACTTTTGTAACCAAATAATTTATGTTAGGATTATAGAAGCTATCCATTACACATCAAGGTAAAAAATATGATAAAAAATGAAAAAGAAAAAATTAACCGTCAAAAAATAATTCAAACTGCAGAATTACTTATTTCAAAATATCATCGTTCCGATATCACACTCAATCAAATTGCCAGTGAGCTAGGTGTTACACACGCAACTATTTACAAACACTTTAAAAACAAAAAGGAACTCTGGGAAGCGGTTAGCAAAAAATGGTTTCAAGAAGTCGTAGTTAAACAAATTAACGTTGGCACTGCTGATGAAATTAAAACCAAAAGACTGCACAAATTACTTTGGTCTTTTGTCAGTGCTAAAAAAAATGCATATAACCAGGACGAAGCAATGTTCATCCTGAACACCGAATATATCGAAAATAATCCAGTCGCACTGCAAGAAATTTTAAAAAGCGTCTATCAAAAAATTAATACTATTATGGACTGGCCTGATAATTCTTTCGCTAATGCTGAATTGATTCTATCAGCCTTTAGTGTTTTCACCCTCCCTACATTTAGGGAAACATGGAACAATCCTGATTTTTATGATCGATTCGAAAGTATGTGGCAATTGGTTTGTCCAGGAATTGAAGCAATGTCGACAAACGAGTAATCACTACTACTTCATTTTTTTGTCAATTGCCCACCATATTCTTAGAGTAAAACTAAAACGACTTAATCTGATATAGCCCCAGAATTAAAACAAAATTCTAGGAATCATATAAAAATAGATTAAAATACTTTTTACGACACATTTTCTGCAAATTCAGCAAAAAATAGTCCAAAATACACATTTACCGCAACTTTTCAGCAAGTTCCAAAAACCCCCATACAAACCAAAAGGCCCTATATCTTTGATATAGAGCCTTTTTTAATGATAACAAAAAAGCCGCAACCGAAGTTGCGACTTTAATAGTAGCTCGTGAGAGAATCGAACTCTCGATTCCGCCGTGAAAGGGCAGCGTCTTAGCCACTTGACCAACGAGCCATGGTCAGTTGTTGCTTGATATCTCTATCAAACAACTATATTAGTATATCAACCATATCTCTAAATTGCAACCCTTTTTTGGAAATTTATTTTAATTTATCTTGTTCGTAGGTATGAATCTTATCCAAGTTAGCAAAATCCTGCTGACGTAGAGCCTCATAGATCACGATTGCCACCGTGTTCGACAAATTCAAAGAACGAATATGTTCGTCGTTTTGTGGAATCCGAATAGCCTTTTCAGGATTCTGACGCATAAAGACTTCAGGCAAACCGGTTGTTTCCTTTCCAAAAAGGAAGTAATGGTCGCCATCATCCAATGTATAATCCGGATCCGTATAGTCCTGGTTAGCAAATTTTGAAACCAGGTATAGGTGATCCGTTGGCTTTAAGGTAGCCAAAAAATCAGGCAAAGAGTCGTGCTTGACCAAATCAACATGGTCCCAGTAGTCCAAACCAGCCCGCTTCACCGCTTTATCTGAAATATCAAAACCTAAAGGCTCGATTAAATGCAAGACGGCATTCGTACCGGCAGTTGTTCGAGCAATGTTACCCGTGTTCGCCGGCATAACCGGTTCAAATAAAACAACGTGATTCGTCATTTTGTTTCTCCTAATTCTTTGTCTAATTCTTCTTTAAATAACTTTGAGTTTGTCCGCCACCAGGTATAAAGGTGAACTACCAAAACCTTTAAGACGGCATAACCAGGGACTGCTAGGATAAAGCCTAGCAGACCAAAAATTTGACCAGAGGCCAACAAAACAACAATCACCGTCACTGGGTGAATATCCAAAGCATCTCCCAAAATTTTCGGTGTAATCACATGGCCTTCCAATGGCTGCTCAATAATCAAAACAATCGCTGCCAAAACCGCCATCTTCACTCCCCCAGTCACAAAAGCAACCGCAAAGACCGGCACCTGGGCCAAGAAGGAACCTAAGTAAGGAATCAGGTTCAGAACACCAGCCAAGATAGCCAACAGGATTCCAGAAGGCAAGCCGATAATCGTATAACCAAGGGCAAACATAATCGTCACTGACATCGCGACTCCCAATTGACCCCGAATGTACTTTGAAATCTGTCCTGATAATTCTGCCAAAAGATTTTTCGTTGATGGTCGCGCCTTGGGCGGCAACTTGTCGATAATAAATTCTGGCAAATGAGCACCGTCAACTAATAAATAATACAGAATAAAGGGCGTTGAAACCAAAACAACACCGACTTCACTTAAGCGGGCCGCAAAGTGGCCAACACCAGAAATACTAGCACCCAGATGAGATTGTACCCAGGCGATCGCCGTATGGTTAATTTGGTCGTTCGACGTGACCAAAATGTTCCGCAACTGATCATACTGCTTCCCTTCAAATGTTTCCTTAATCCAATCCTGGCCCTCACGTAAGTAACTTGGCCAATGGGTTAACAAATCGGTTACTTGGACCGTCACTACCCGAGCCAGAAAGGCAATCGCCGCTACCAAGATGAGGATAAAAAGAACAAGGACAACCAATACAATTCGATTTCGTTTCCAGCCTGACTTCGTTTCCAACTTTGTGACTAAAGGATTCAATAAGTAGTAAAAGACCCCTGCAATCAAAATTGGTGCCCCAACCGCAGCGACAAAGGACTCAATCGGTCCAAAAATAAAGCGTACTTGATAGGCTAACCAAATGATTAACAGGACTAAGACCACCGCAGTTAAAGTTTTAAGTCCCTTAACCGATGTCAACCCCGTCGTTTTTTTTCCGTTTTCTCTCGGCATAGTCGCTCCTTTTCATGACACTTCTATTACTAAATATTTTACCATAGCACTAACGGAAAAAGGGCCTTGACCAACGCTTTCCCCGTGACAATTCGGCGGCAAATGAGCCGCTCTCCTTAAAAATCAGAAACCAACATGTTGTTACTTTTTTAGCTACTCAGTCGAGACCATGACAAAAATGTGCTACAATATTTCTGATTAGAATATTAAAAAAGGAGTGACACTGAACATGACTGTTCATCACGTACTATTTGGTACTTATACCCGCCAAAGTTCAAAGGGCATTTACGAAGCTGATTTTGACGAAGCAACCGGTCAATTGTCCGATGCACGCTTAGTGTTTGCTGGCACGAATCCGACCTACTTGGCGATTTCCAAGGAAAACGTCGTCTACGCCGTTGAAAAGCGTGGCGATGAAGCTGGTGTTGTTTCGCTTGATAATGCCACCCGTCCCATGTCTGAAATCGGTTTGAATGTAACCGAGGGTTCTGCCCCCGCTTACATCGCCGTTGATGAAGACCGTCAATTGGTCTTTACCGGCTACTACCACCGTGGTACGGTTGAAGTTTACGCTATTCAGCCCGGTGGTTCCCTGGTCTTAAAGGACACATGGCACAACAGCGGTTCTGGTCCTCGTCCAGAACAAGACAGCTCCCACGTTCACTATGTCAACTTGACGCCTGACAACCGTTTGGCTGTTGTTGATTTGGGAACCGATGAAGTCATTACCTTAGATGTCAACCCTGACGGCCTCTTGACCGATGTTGCTCGCTATAAGGCGGACGACGGTTTTGGACCACGTCATTTGCGCTTCTCCCCTGACGGCCAATACGCTTACGTCTTGGGTGAATTGTCATCATTACTTTCCGTTTTGAAGTACGACGCAGAAGACGGTTCATTTGCCCATGTGATGACGATTTCAACCATCCCTTCTGACTGGGACGAACACAATGGTGCTGCCGCCATCCGCTTGACAGAAGACGGTCGCTTCATCTATACGTCAAACCGCGGTCACGATTCCGTTTCTGTCTTCCAAACATCCAACATGGGAGCAGAAATCGAATTGATTCAAACGATTTCGACTGAAGGCTCATTCCCTCGCGACATGAACTTCGATCCAGCCGAAAAGTTCTTGGTTGTTGCTAACCAGAAAACGGACAACGTTTCCGTCTTCTCCCGCGACCACGAAACTGGTGAATTAACACTGGTTCAAAAAGACTTTGCCATCCCTGAGGGTGTCCGGGTAAAGTTCGAAGGCTAAAGCCAAACTGATTTTTCAAAGAGTTGCTCAAGCAGCTCTTTTTTTACGTCCTTTTTCATCAAAGTAATCAAAAAAGACTCTTGCAATGAGCAAGAGCCTTTAAGAAAAAAAGTTAAATTAGCGAGCCATGCGCCGCTCGGCATAGCCCAACACCCGTGAAATGGTAAAGGTCAACACGAAGTAAATCAGCGAGGCAATCACCAGTGGCATAAATGGTTCAAACGAAGCTCCCTGAACAACGCCAGTTTCATACATCAACTCGCCGACACCGATAACCGAGATAACGGAGCCTTCCTTGATAACCGAAACAAACTCATTTCCCAAGGCTGGCAAAATCGTGCGGACAGCCTGTGGCAAAATCACCAAACGCATCGTCCTGGCATGGGAAAGTCCCAAAGACCGAGCAGCTTCCGTTTGTCCCTTATCAACCGATTCAATTCCAGAACGGATGATTTCAGCAACGTAGGCAGCGGAATTCAAGCCCATCGCCAGCGAACCAGCTACGAAAGCCGACAAGTGCAAGCCAATCGCCTGTGTTCCGAAGAAGACCATAAAGGCCTGAACCAGCAAAGGCGTTCCCCGGACATATTCAACGTAAATGTTTCCAATCGCCTTGAGGATAAAGACGGATGAAAGCTTCAAGAGGGCAAAGAAAGTTCCTAAAGTGGTTCCAATCAAGACACCAACAACAGCTAAGGCCAACGTAATGCCAGTTCCTTCAACGAAGTAGTGACCGTACTTTTGCCAGTAAGACTTGTCCTTTGAGGAAAACATCTGCTTTTGTGCCTGCTTCTTCCAGTTATTGAACTGACCATTGGTCGTTACCTTATCAATGACCTGGTTGACTTGGGCCACCAAGGCTGGTGAATTCTTAGGAACAGCAATCGATGTCTGTCCGGTTGAATCCGCTGAGAACTTTGGCTCAACCACCGCAAACTTCGGATTCTGATCCGCATAAGCTTGGGCAATCGTCTTTTCAGCCACAACCCCGGCTACAACCCCTTGTGACAACTGAGAAATCAGATTGGGATACTTTTGCAATGAAACAACCGTCGCCCCAGGAATCGTCTTAGCAGCATCTTCCTGGATGGTTTGGGTTTGTGCCCCAATCTTTTGACCAGAGAAGGCTGACAATTCGCCACTTTCATACTTGGCCTTATTTGTCTTCAACACAATCATTGTCTGGGGTGACTTCAGGTAAACATGGGAAAAATCAACTTGTGTCTCTCGCTCCGGTGTTGCTGAGAAACCAGAAGCGATCATATCAATCTTCCCAGTTTTCAAAGCCCCCAAAAGGGCATCAAAGCCCATGTCTTCAATTTGAATTTTAACGCCCAATTTCTTAGCAATCGCCTTTGCTAAGGAGACATCGAAACCAACGATTTGATCCTTACCATCGATTTGGCTATGAAATTCGTAAGGTGCATAGTCGGCTGACAAGCCAACGACCAATGTCCCCTTCTTTTGAATCCGCTCCAAAGTTGGATCTGTTTCATCTGCACTAGCCTTGGTCGTGAAGGCTGCCGCAGATGCTAATACAAGAGGCAAAACCAAGATGGCCAAGGTCATCCAGGTCAGCATTTTTTTGCTAATTTTTTTGAACATATTCAATCCTTTTGTCAGTCACAGACCAACATTTTATTTTTTGTTATCTGACCATTCATTTTGCAATGTCTGACATCAAAAAAGAGCTCGCAAAGTAACCAGCTCTTTTCGCACTTACCTATTCTACCAATAATGAGCCATAAAAAAAAGCCCACGCAAAGTGTGGACTCCCTGAAACAGGTACCTGTAGGCCATGTTTTGTTCCAGTACTTAACAGGGATTAAGCACCTTCAGTAATCATCTATCTAAGCGTTGCCGCCATACCGACCATCGTTTCATTTCACTAGGTCAGCCGCCCCTACCAAAGTTTGGGTTGCCCGCTTGTGGGGTTTACCTCGTCTCAAGTCCTAGACTTTCACCTAGGAATCCGTTTCTATGGCACTTTCAGACCTATTTTGACATAGCACAGCCTTAGCCATTTCAGTCGCCGTCGTGGTTTGCACCACGCCTGGGTTTATTCTTTATCCCAGCACAAACACTACACCCATCGCAGAGTGTGCGAGCATGGACCTTCCTCACATGAGAAATATCATGCGCAATTACTCAGTACCTGCCATTAAACAATTAAACCATCGTTAATCGCACTAAAAAGTTTACCACTTTTTAACTTAGTTTGCACCATTTTCTGAACCGAATACGGCTCGTTCCAAATTAGCAACACGCTTAATCAGATCCAAGTTAGTTGGTGTTGCGCTTGGTGTCTCAACTGGAGCAGGTGCTGACACCTCTTCAATGACCGGTGCGGGTGCAACCGGTTGGGCTTCGCGAACGTGATCTTCAGCAGTCAATTCTTCTTGAGTCTGCTTCAAAGCGGTCTGCAATTGACCGACTTGCGTCTGCAATTCTTCAATGCGCTTGGTGAAAACGCCGTAATCAGAAATGATGTCATCCAAGAAACCATCAACATCATTGGGGTCATAACCGACACCAACGCGCTTTTCCTTAAAAACACGGTTGTAAATATCTTTTTGAGTATACTTTACTTGAGCCACAAGAAACACTCCTTTAAATTCTAATTGAACTAGGCTAATAATACCAGGAAAACCTGGCAGTAGCAAGTTTTACAGTCATGCTAGTAACACTACTGTAATTGTTTCAGATTAAACAAACGTTAATTTTTTAAATTTTATCCAACTTTTTGTCGATTATTTATTTATCAAGGCAAAAGAAACGCCCGGCACTGAGATAAAGCTGCCTTCAAGCCAGTCAATCAGTTAGAGCCACCCCTTATTTTAAGGATTTTCACTTCCTCATTGGTCATGCTGATTTTCCTGGTAATCGTTGGCAAATTCCTGTAAGTCATCCATACTAATCGTTTCCAGTGGGTATGGAGACTGTGCCTGAAAATCTAAAATCGCTTGATAATCGTACTGGGCTTTCCCCGGAAATTCGGCATCATACAGGAGCACCGCACCATCCGTATGGTTTAGGACAAAGTCCTGATACTGGCGCAATTGATACGGCCCCTGATAGTCCTCCTTATGGACATCGGCATAGAAATCAACCTGCTGTTTTAAATCCGCTAACCGCCTCTGGCTCGCCTCCTGCCACTGCGAACCAAAATGACCAAAGGGCAAGAGCATCGCGACCCGCAAATCCGGATATTCTGCTTTTAAATCCAACGCTACTTCAATCACCCAGGTCTCCACTCCGAGTTGACCGCCCGTAATTACCCATTCCAGACCTAGGTCCAACTGTTCTATCATCGTTTTCTTGATAGCATACTTCAGAACCTGAACTTTGGGGTCCTTTTCCTTAAAGACGCCCAATTCATATGTTCGATAACCGGTCATCCAAATCCGGCTCATGGCTGGTGCCCCCCATCAAATTGAGATTGGTCGGATAGACAATCGCCATCTGCTGATTTGGCCTGGTTTGGCTGAGTTGCCTCGCGTGGATTTTTAGCTGGCATTTGTTCTACCTGATCCCCAGCTATTTTTTTTTGATGCCGCTGTGCTCTTTGATCAGCCACCGGCTGACCAGCCCGTTTGCCAACTAACAAATCTGCCAGGTAATCGTCGAGCGCCTGCAAATAATCCAGATTGGGCATCAGACTTGGCTTGACCAAATAGCCTGCTGCCACAACATCGGTATACGGCAATGACCGGTGGCCATCAAGGGCCTGCCAATTGCGGACCAAATCAGGTGCTGGATAGAGGTAAGTTTCATCTAAAAGCGTAAATTTGATTAAAACAAAACCAATGCCTCCTTGGGCCACCACCTCGGATAAGTGGCGCACTTGGTGTTCATGAAAGTTTTTCATTGGAAACGAGGTTTTGTTCTTGGTTTCCTTAGCATCAAAATCAACATAACGCCCCTGATAAACACCGTTATAATCGGTCGTTGATGGTTGTTGAAAATAAGCTTCCGTGATTTTAGCTGCTGATCGTGCCGGATAATCAACATTAACAATCGTTACAGGTGTTGGTTTCTTATAAATAACCGCAAGATGGTTGGCCAAATAGTATTCGTTGGCATCGTTAATCAGGCTTTCAAGAGCCATCCCCCGTCGCCCGAAGAGGAGACCTTTTTGCGTCTTCTTGCCGCGTTGAATTTGATTTTTCACTTGCTGCCCATCGCCATGGACACCCTTGGGATAATTCACCATCGTGTTTCCTCGAATTTCTAAGTTACACTTATTTTAACATATTACATAAATAAGGCGGATTGATGAAAATCTGATAAAATCCCTTGACTTTTTCTCATTTTATTCTAATATAAGGTTAATCATTGAATAACAGAAGGAGAATTATTATGACGAAAGCAAAAGTAAGCGACCTCGATTTTAATAACTTGGGTTTTGGTTATCATGACTTGCCCTACCGCTATAAGGCAGAATACCACGATGGTCAGTGGCAGCCAGGCGAATTGACGACTGATTCAACCATCCATTTGAGCGAGTCAGCCGTTGCCTTGCATTATGGACAAGAAGTCTTCGAAGGTTTGAAGGCCTACCGTCGTAAGGATGGTGGCGTGAACATCTTCCGCCCCGACCGTAACGCCCATCGAATGCATAATTCAGCAGAACGCTTGTTGATGGCTCCTTATCCAGAAGATAAGTTTGTTGAAGCGGTGAAGGAAGTTGTTAAGGCCAACCAAGACTTCATCCCTCCTTATGAATCTGGTGGTTCTTTGTACTTGCGACCATTGTTGATTTCAACTTCACCTGAAATCGGTGTCCACCCCGGCCACGACTTTTTGTTCACCATATTTGCCATGCCAGTTGGTGCTTACTATCCTGGTGGTTTGGCTCCAACGGCCTTTGTGACTTCTGAATTTGACCGTGCTGCTCACGGTGGAACAGGACAAGCCAAGGTTGGTGGTAACTATGCCGCTTCCATGTTGCCTGGTGACAACGCCCACAAGGCCGGTTATTCCGATGTTGTTTACTTGGACCCACGCGAACACGAGTATATCGAGGAGCTCGGTTCTGCCAACTTCTTTGGAATTACCAAGGATGGCCAGTTCAAGACACCAAAGTCACCATCAATTCTCCCTTCTGTTACAAAATACTCACTCTTGGCCTTGGCCGAAGAAATGGGCATGAACCCGGTTGAAGAAGCCATTTCAATTCATGATTTGGATCAATTTGCTGAAGCCGGAGCCATGGGAACAGCGGCCGTGATTTCGCCCGTTGGTTCCATTACCCACGAAGGCAAGAAGCATGTCTTCTTCTCAGAAACTGAAGTTGGCCCAAAGACCCAGGCTCTCTATGACCGCTTGATTGGTATCCAATATGGCGACCAAGAAGGTCCTGAAGGTTGGGTGCAAGACGTACCTTTGGTCTAATACCTGCTTATTCAACTTATAAAATCAGGTTACCCAAATAAAACATTTAATGTCGGATAAATCAGAACGAGCCGCGAGGCTGGTTCTGATTTTTTATGTGTAAAAATAAAAATCCCAGCCTAATGGCTGGCATTAATTTAACTTTGCTTTTGATAGGTTGCGCCCGTCACGTCGCTAATAAAAATCCGGTGGTTCTTAGTAACCGTGGCTTTCGATGTTTCCCCATCGTTTCCTTCAAGGGTTAATTTATTACCCTTCAGCCGGTACTTAACCGTCATCGTCTTTTGACCGTCTGAATAAATCGTTGTTTGATCACCCTTAAAGGTCATCGTCACCTGCGCACTCATATCCCGATAACTCCCCGATAGGTGGGCTTGTTGGTACCTAATCTTTTGGTAGGCCAGTCCAGCCAGCAAGACTGCTAATAGTCCAACCACGACCGTGACAACTCCTTGCCTTTTTTTCAAAACAAGTAAAAATTGCTTCATCCAACTCTCCTTAGGGCCAAATCAGAATTAGTTAACCCTTTCTCATCTGTTACGTTCATCTTACCACACTCCTGTAGGCCTTTTGGCCGATTTTAGTTCATAACCAGCATTTCTTTTCTGAAAAAATTTCAGAAAGCAATTAGTTAAGATTAGTATCGAAAAGAACCAAGTCGCGGTATCCTAGAACTAAAATCAAAACCCATTTTATGAAGGAAAGAGACAAATGGAGACCAGATTACTACTTGTCGAAGATGAGGAAGGCTTGGCCGATTCCCTCTCCACCGAATTTCAGCTAGAAGGCATCCAAGTGACCCAAGCTCACGATGGCCTGGAAGCCCTGAAAATTTTTAATAACCAACCAGATCAATTTGACGTAATCATCTTAGATTGGATGCTTCCACGCCTAGATGGCTTTAGCGTTTTACGCAAAATCCGCAAGGAAAGCGATGTCCAGATTATTATGCTCACGGCCAGAGACTACATTGGTGATAAGTTGGCCGGCCTGACCAACGGTGCCGATGACTATATCACTAAACCCTTTGAAACAGAAGAACTCCTGGCACGAATTGAAATCGCCAAGCGCCACGGCCAACGACTTCTTGAGGAAAATCAGGAATTGCGGGTTGCTGATTTAATTGTCAATATCAAGAAAAAAAGAGTCTCGGAAAACGGCATTATCATCCCCCTCACTCAAAGGGAGTTCGACCTTTTGGTTGTGCTGATGAATCATGAAAATGAGCCCTGCACCCGCGATTACCTCTTAGACACCGTCTGGGGGGTTGACTTCGAAGGCCAACCAAACATCCTCGATGTCTACATAAAAAATCTCCGCAATAAACTCGACCAGAATGAAGACCAGCCAAAGCTGATCCATACCATTCGTGGTACGGGCTATATGCTTTCGGCCAACGTTTCTAATAGCTGATTAATTGGTACAGCAATAGCCGATGCTGCGGACAACTGATTTGGCTTACCCATAACCGCGGCTCCCAATAACTGATTTTCCAAGATACAAAGTCAAGGAAGGTATCCCACCATTGCTCAAAACTAAAAGACCAAAGAAAAATAAACAATCCAGCGCCAGCATCATGCTCCGCAGCCAAATCAAAATGATTATCGTCATCACCATCTCTTTTAGCATGATGATGATTTTTGGCGTAGGCCATAAGCTCCTAAACGATGTCAAACTCTCGACCTGGCAGATTACCGCCAGTCTGAAGAAAAATGAGATTGATAGCGACCATGATTGGGATGATTGGCGAAAAAACAGTACCGTGGACATTAACCATAGTTATATTTACGTCCATAACCTGCGCCAAGATGCTGAAGCCAGATATTACTTCTCACCGCGAGCCGATGACCTCTTGCAAAAGAAGATGATTAAAGTGCCCTTTATCAATAACTTGTATTATCGGCCAGGCTTTGGCTTTCTCTACCGACGCTTTGTTTCTTCCAATGGCATTTACTACACCCTATGGCAAAATATCGGTCCACAACTCTCCATCTTAATGCGTGTAATTGAAGTCTCAGCCATTTTGCTCGCCGTCACTCTGGTTCTCGCCCCCATCTACATTCGTCGGTTAACCGCCAGATTAACGGACCCGCTCACCGACCTGTCAACTAGCACCCAAGTGATTCACCAAGCAGAACAATCTGGGCTGATTCAACTTCCTGTTCCTAGCCAACCCACCGAAGTGACGGAGCTTGCCCAAGACTTCAACCACTTGCTTGCCCTTCTCAACCAGCGGCAAGACCAACAGAAGCTCTTTGTCATGAATGCTGCCCATGAACTGCGCACGCCGATTGCTACCATCAAGAGTCATGCACAATTAATCGACCGTCACGGTGCTGACCATCCAGAAATTATTGAAAAATCAGTGACCTACATCACTAAAGAATCACGAGCAATGCAACAAATTATCGAAGACCTACTGGCCATTCTGCGCGTTGAAACGCTGTCATTGGCATTAACGAGGATGAATGTCACTACGGCTGTCAGCGAAATCATGCAACCGTTAGAAAAACCAATTCCTCAAAAACTGATTTTACAGCTAGAACCCAACTTGATGGCGCAGACCAACTTGGAGGCCCTCGAGCAGATTCTGCACAATTTGATTCAAAATGCTAGCAAGTATTCAAAACCCTCAGACCCAATTGTCGTTACGCTTGCGAATAAGGAAAATGCTTCCGTGTCCCTCACGGTGATGGACCAGGGCTTGGGTATTCCAGAGGCCGATAAGGCACATATTTTTGAGCATTTTTATCGCAGTGACGATGTCCGTGGCTCCATCCCCGGAACCGGCCTTGGCCTGGCCATTACCAAGCAGTTCGTTGACCTGATTCACGGGCATTTGTCCGTAGCCGATAATCCGACTGGTGGAACAATCTTCACCCTTCTATTGCCGAGTGCTATTGATACTACCGGCCAAAGCGACCATTCGTAATCATTGATTCACATTGGTATCATTCCTTTGCCACCCCTTTGGGTGGCTTTTTTAGTCCAATAAAAGGTTGATTTTTCTTGACCTAATTTGGAATTTAATCGATTTCACGTCATGTTACGATCTCTTACTGTCACCATTAAACCAGTTATCGCCCCATTTCACAGACTGTTTACCGACCAGCTCGCCTGTCCCATTCTGAAAAAAATTAAGCTTGGCCTTATTTTTCATAAGTAGTTCAAGATGCATATGCCAACTAAACTATTTGATATACGCTTTGGAGGAAATACGATGAAAAATAAACAAAAAACACTCTTCAGTTTCGCCCTTATTCTAGCCTTTGCCATTCTGGTGCTCGGAGTTTTGACCGACTCAACGGCCATCACGAATTTCGATTCAACGATTAGCCAAAGCACGGCCAAATTAATGACACCCACGAATACCGCTTTTTTTACCGTCGTAGCCGACCTGGGCAGCCCACTCGTGGTGATTACACTGACCGTCCTACTGGCTGGCTACGTTTTCTACAAAAAAGACCACTTCCTAGCTTGTTGGATTATTTTACTCCAGTTCGGCGGTTCCGCACTGACTGAAATCATCAAGATGACTGTCGCTAGGCCTAGGCCCAGCCATCAAATCATTGCCGATACCGGATTTAGCTTCCCCAGTGGCCACACATTTTGTACGACAATTTTTGTCATTTGCCTGCTGATGGTCGTTTTGCCAAAGATTCCAGTGGATAACCGCTACTACATGATTATTCCTGCCTGCACTTGGATTATTATAGTTGCCTTTTCACGTTTTTACCTGCGTGACCACTACCCATCAGACGTTGTCGCTAGCTTACTCTTAGCGACTGGCTTTTGGTTGTGCCTAGAAGGTTATCGCGACCGCCTCCACCAAGCTGCGACTGCCTTTTTAACCCGACGACAAGCGCGCGCTTTACCAAGTAAAAATTAGTCTAAACGCAAACAGTACACTTCCTGATTTTTTATCGGTGAACCACAGTAACTCTGTCAGCGTCCTTCGCATTTTTTTATGATGCAAGCGAGACGCTGCCCATACATAAACAAATAACTAATCGATCTCAATTTAGTCAACACGAAAGGTATCGCCAGCACCATGTTAATCACATCCAAAGGCCACAGGCCCTATTCCCTTTTGGCTGTCCTACTTGCCCTCTGCCTCATTATTGGTAGTACCGGTAGTTTTAGTTCACAAACATCGCTCGCCATTGTCAACACCACCATCTTGTTCCTGATAGCAAGCTACTACCTGCGACCTTTTTCCAACCGCTTGAGCATCCGCCAAATCAGAACTATCACCTACCTAGCCCTCACGTTAATGGTTGTCGGCCAGGTGCTGATTCTGATTTGTCAGCCATGTTGGCCGTCCTGGTTATTTTCAGATTTTTATGGCGCTGGCCAAAAGCTAGCACTACCAGGGCCAAAGTTAAAATCAGCCTGGGACTCACTGCCACAGCACTGCTGGGCATGCTGATGAAGCCGAATATGATTGTCCTGTTACCTGCTGGATTCTTAACACTACTGATTTTAGCCATCAAGAGATTTTAGCCATCAAGAAAGAACGGACAAAAAAACAACTGTTATGCTTCATTCTTTTTCTCAGCTTGGGGATGGCCCTAGCGATGCCAGCCACCCTCTTAATTGACCATGCCAGCTCCTATCAGCCACATAGTGTGCTAGCCATTGGGTCTTAATGGGGCTCGATAAGAGTGAAGATGGCATGTACAATGACTAAGACGTCGAAAAGGATATCAGCCTAGCTAACACCACTGCCCGTCGGCAATATGATAGCCAACAAATTGTTCATCGAATCCAAACGCTCGGACCACTGGGTCTCAGTGAACTCTGGTTGAAAAAATTAACGATTTTATTAGACGTCAGCGCCGTCCAAGACTGATATAACGGTGGCTTTGAATCGGCTCCAAAATGGTATCAAGACCACATTGCCTTTATCAAAAAGCCATTAAAATCGGCTACGTTGTCGCTTCGATCATTCTCTTTTTCACGGTTAGCCTCCCTCTGCTATGCTGGCGACCACGCTTTCATCGTCAAAAAGACCAACTAGCTCTGCTAGCTGTTTTAACCGCCTTGGGCTATCTGGCCTTCCATGTTATCTTTTGGGAAGCTGAATCACGTTATGGGCAAATTATCCTACCGGCTCTTTTCCTCCTTCTAGCCGCTTTACCAGCCCCTGTCACCCGTCGACAAAAGGTTACCGATGTTAAAAGACAAAAGCGCTGGCCTCGTGTCACCTTTCTCATTTCGGCAACCATTACCATCTATGCTATCTTCCTGCAGTCCTACTCACTGTCCACCATTGCTGTGGCCGCCCAACGGAGCCAACTTTCGGTCCAATACCACGCCCAAGCAACAACCACTAGTCCCGGTACAACGCTTGAACAGCAAGTTAATTTGCCCAAACCCGCTAATACTTTCTCGGTTTAAATTCAAGCCAAACAAACCATGACTATCACACTCCAAAGCCTTCAAAGTGCCCATGTTTGGACCTTAACAGGAAAAGCGGATGAATTTATCCTGAAGCAACCCCTTCCCGCAGGCTCTTACCAGATTGTCATTCAAAATCAGGGACTAGTTCCCCAGTTAATTGATTTAGTTCAAACCAATAACTACACTCTGGCACCTTTTCCAATAACGATTAACCAGTTACAAAATAAGAACGTATCACTGATTTACTTCTTTGAATGGCTCAATATGAAGCCGTCCTAATAATAGCCATTTCCCTAATAAAAAAGACGAACCCGTCAACACTAACCTGGTCAGCATGACCGATTGTGAAGCATGGTTCGTCTTTTTGTTTTTAGTTGACGGGACATGGCAGGGCAGATAAGAAAATACTGAAAATCATCAGCTCTAAAATAACATGTCAAAATTTTCAAAAATGCAAATCAAAGTCAGCACTGACATTTGCTGTTCATATCATGAATAAACTTACATAAATTCCACTTTAAGTTTCTTACCAAGCACAGAAGCAATTTTGCTCATAGTATCAAAGCTAGTATTCTGGCCGTGTTCAATTCTTGCAATCGTTGATTGCGGTACATCTGCACGCTCTGCCAGTTCCCGTTGAGTCAAGCCAGCCCGTTCACGTTCGTTCATCAACGCTACTGCGCTCTCAAGTTTGGCAGATTCAGCATCAAAGCCTGCCTTGAATTCAGGGTCTTTAAGTTGTTCGGCGAGATAATCGTCAAAAGAAATGTTCTTTGCCATGTTATTTATTTCCCAAATTATCATAGTATTCTTTCCTAAGCTCTTTCGCATGATTAAGATCAGGCGCACAGGTGTCTTCTGGGTCTTCTTCGTAGATCCGTGCGTAATCACATAATGCGAACCATCAGCAGAAAGTACAAACCACGCTGAATATTGGATCCTGTCGTCCGTAGCTCAAAGATACCATCTGAAATTTTAGTGTACAATCAACAAACTTAAATATCAATATATGCTATCAAAATATCTAGGGCACGAAATAAACAAGACTTCGGATTATTAATAACTGATTTTACATGGTGACACTATTTTTGATTGCGTTCCCTCTCTTGCCTTTACTGTTCCTGAATTAACAATTTCTTATACTGTTTATTTGTTTCTTAGATAGCCAATTTCTTTCAGCTCCCTATCAACATATTTTTTATATCAACTACAAAAGCCAGTTCAGATTTCTCTGAGCTGGCCTTAAAATTTAACAGAATATTGGCAACAAAACAAGTAAACTTTATTTATTTCGCTTTGCCTAAAATGCCATTAACTCAAACTTTTCACCTTAAGCGATAACTTGTAATTTATTCCCATTCAACCGTTGCAGGTGGCTTAGCGGTAATGTCATACACGACGCGATTGATGTGATCCACTTCGTTGACGATTCGTGAAGAAACCTTTTGCAACACATCCCATGGCAAGCGGGCAAAGTCCGCTGTCATACCATCAACAGAAGTAATGGCACGGACGGCAATCGTGTATTCGTACGTACGGTAATCACCCATGACACCAACAGACTTGTTGTTTGTCAAGACAGTGAAGTACTGCCAAACGTCACCTTCCAAACCGGCCTTGGCGATTTCATCGCGCAAGATAAAGTCGGATTCACGGACAGTTTCCAACCGGTCCTCAGTGATTTCACCCATGATTCGGATACCAAGACCTGGTCCTGGGAATGGTTGACGCCAGACCAACTCGTGGTCCATTTGCAGCTCTTCACCTAAGGCACGAACTTCATCCTTGAACAACTTGTTCAAAGGTTCGATCAAAGTAAAGTTCATTTCTTCAGGCAAACCACCAACGTTGTGGTGTGACTTAATTGTTTGGGCTGTATCCGTGCCAGATTCAATCACATCCGTGTACAACGTTCCCTGGGCCAAGAAGTCAACGTCCTTCAACTTAATCGCTTCATCGTTGAAGACTTCGATAAATTCGTTACCGATAATCTTACGCTTTTGTTCTGGGTCAGTAACACCAGCAAGCTTTGACAAGAAACGATCCTGTGCATCAACCTTGATGATGTTCAAGCCAAACTTGCCACCCAACATGTCCATCACTTGTTGTGCTTCGTTCTTACGCAACAAGCCATGGTCAACAAAGATACAAGTCAATTGGTCGCCAATGGCCTTTTGTAACAAGACACCAACAACAGATGAGTCAACCCCACCTGACAAACCAAGCAAGACCTTCTTGTCACCAACTTCGGCGCGAATCTTCTCAATTTGTTCATCAATGAAACCAGCCATTGTCCAAGAAGCGTCTGCTCCAGCAATGTTGATGACAAAGTTTTTAATGATTTCCTTACCGTGTTCAGACAACGTTGTTTCGGAGTGGAATTGAACACCGTACAGACAGTCATCATCATTAGCAATCGCTGCAATTGGCGTCTTTTCAGAACCAGCAGCCACAACAAAGTTGTCAGGCAACTTTGTGACGTTGTCTGAGTGTGACATCAAGACAACTTGCTCTTCTGGCGTACCAGCAAAGAGCTTTGAAGGAGCAGTCTGCTTGATAACAGTCTGACCAAATTCCCCATTACCTGGGTTGGCTTCGACTTTACCACCCAAATGTTGGGCCATCAATTGCATCCCGTAACAAACACCCAAGACGGGAATCCCCAACTTGAATACTTCAGGGTCAATTGGATAAGCATCGTCATCATAAACTGATTTTGGACCACCCGAAAGGATAATTGCCTTAGGGTTGTATTCCTTAATTTCATCAATCGTCATCTTTGATGACTTCAATTCAGAGAAAACGCCGAGTTCTCGAACGCGTCGCGTAATCAATTGGTTGTATTGGGACCCGTAGTCCAATACTAAGATTTTGTCATTACCTGTGGTCATGGCTTAGTCTCTTTCCTGTTCAACGTAATTTGGCGCTTTTTTGGTGATTTCCACATCATGAGGATGTGATTCCTTCAAGCCGTTATCCGTGATTTGAACGAATTGTGCGGACTCTTTTAAATCAGCAACCGTATGTGAACCAGTATACCCCATTCCGGCCCGTAAACCACCATCAATTTGGAAAACCGCGTCTTCAGCGACGTCTTCTTTGGCAAGGTAATCAGAGACCATGACCAAATCAGCACCACCAGCCAAGGCCTTAACAACATCACCTGAATAATGAATACCGCCCTGAGCGATAACCGTCTTATCCATTGGGTCTGCCACTTCAGCAATGCCCATCACAGTCGTCAAGAATGGGTAGTGAATGTCATCAGGCCAGTCAGAATGAACTGAACGGCCAGCAATCACGGCATCGACACCCAAGTCGAAGAGTTCCTTAGCAACTGCAGGATCTTCAATGGTTCCAACAGCCAAAGTAACGTGGCTCAAGGCCGCCTTCAAGTCCTTAATTTCAGCGGCAATATCAGCCGTCAAATCATCATTTAAGTAGAGGAACAAAGCAGAAACACCAGCGCCAACCAATGCTAATGCACGTTCCTTCACGTCAGCGGCCAACCAGATTTCAGCACCAACGGCCACGTGACCATCTTCAGTTACCAAAGTCTGTGGGTTCTTGTCCAAATCAACAGTTGCGGCACGCACAGCTTCAACGGCAGCCACCTGGTCTGCAACAGCTTCACTAGCAGCAACCAAGCCCAATCCACCAGATTGAGCCACAGCCAAAACGACTTCTTGTTGATCAGCAGCTGGATTAATTGCTGCAGCTGCCAACGGGTTTTTCATAGCCAATGCGCCCAAATGCGTCTTCAAGTCGACCAAGTGTGGCAAAACATTTGAAGCTGCTGGGACCAAAAGGGTTTCGTCGTAACCCAAGCCGTGTCGTGTATTCATGTCAGTCATAATTTCTCCCGATCAAAAGTTTGTGTTCGTAAAAATTACAAAGAAGCCTGGTAGTCAAAGACGTCAGTGGTCTTCTCAACGTTTTCGGCTTGGTCAATGGCTTCTGGCACATTGTGCACGCCCCTTTCGGCCATTTCCTTGCGCAAGTGGTCCAAGATTGGCATCAAAATATCAGCCAAAGTGCCCTTGTAGGCAACTCGTGCTTCAATTCCTTCTGGCACCATCTTCTTGGCTTCGTTCACTTCTCCCTGGAAGTAGCGGTCCTTTGAACCATTTTCCATGGCAGCAATGGAGCCCATGCCACGATAGAACTTAAACTTCTGGCCGTTGTCTTCGAAGACTTCCCCAGGAGTTTCCTTTGTGCCTGAGAACATTGATCCGAGCATCACAGCGTTACCACCCATGGCAATCGCCTTCATGATGTCATCGGGTGTCTTAGCACCGCCATCGGCAATGATTGCCTTACCACGACGCTTAGCTTCCTTAGCAGCATCACGAATGGCAGACAACTGTGGCACACCAATTCCCGCAACAACACGTGTTGTACAGATTGATCCAGGTCCGATTCCAACTTTCACGACATCAGCACCGGCATCGTATAAATCAGAAGCAGCACCTTCAGTGGCAATATTACCAGCAATGATGTTAACGTCAGGGAAGGCATCCTTGACTTCGCGCACCTTACGCAAAACACCTTCTGATTGGCCGTGAGCAGAATCCAAGATAATGGCATCGGCACCAGCATCAACCATTGCACCAGCACGGTCGACCGTATCATTGGTTACCCCAACGGCACCGGCAACAATCAAGTGACCCTTGGCATCCAAAGCTGCGTTAGGGAATTGATTCAAATCAACTTGGTGTTCCTTCACCTTCTTGATTTCACCTGCTTGGTCAGCAATCGTCATATTTTTATGAACAACGCCCAATCCACCAAACTGTGCCAGGGTAATGGCAAAATTCGCTTCTGTGACAGTATCCATTGCGGCTGATAGCAAAGGAATCTTCAGCTTGAGCGTAGGCGTCAATTCCGTTTCCAAAGAAACGGCATCAACTGAAATTTCGTCTTGTTTTGGGGCGACCATTTTCATATCGTCAAAGGTCAAACCCATTGGGACGAACTTATTTTTAATCTTAAATTCTGCCATGATTCTCCTCACCATCCTGCTTACAATATAGACCAAAAAAGAGCACTTTGCAGCTACCACAGCTCCGCAAAATGCTCCCTCAAAAAAACCTTGATTCGCATTCACGGATAGTCACGACTTTTGGGGCGCGGTAGAGACTGCTGGCCATTTTCCAGCGATATATCTGTAAATTTCTCTTAAATTATTATTGATAATTGTACTCGGTTTTTTCTCATTTAGCAATAAAAATTCCCGAACATTAAATTATAAAAAGATGAGAATTTAGTCCTCATCTTTTAGTTGATCCAACTGATCGGCTAACTGTTGTTCAGCCTCCAATTGGGCGTCAATCGTGACCGCTTTTGGTCCCATTGACTTCTTCATTTGTAATTGCCGGTCGGCATCCCAAAACTCACCCGCAACGGAAACCGTTGACAAGAAGTTAATAAAGGCCTTTGGGTCGACCTGGCGAACAGTTTCCTGCATTTCAAACAGTTCAAAACGGGAGAGCACCATCATCAGCGTTGTTGACTCCCGCTTCGTATAAGCCCCTTCTGATGGCAAAATGGTAATGCCACGAATCAAGTCACGGTGCAAAGCATCGATGACTTCCGGTCCCCGACTCGTGACAATCAAAGCCGTGAGCTTTTGGTAACCAGTATAAATCGCATCGATTACCCGTCCGGTTGCGTAAATCCCAATCAAAGTGTACAAAGCATTTTGCCAACCAATAAAGGAACCAGCAATCAACACAATCACAAAGTTAACTGCGTTATTAAAGGCACCAATTGATTTTCCAGTTCGCTTTTGCACAACCATCGAAATAATATCAAAACCACCCGTTGAAAAACCATAGCGCAGAGCAATTCCAACAGAGGAACCAACCAGCAGGCCACCAAAGAGTGAGGCCAGCAATGGCTGAGTCGTGAAAGGATGGACTGGCACGAAAATCAAAGCCAATGCTACCACCATCGCGTTGATAAAGGATAGAATGGTAAACTTACCACCAATTAATTTCCAACCCATAATTCCAATTGGAATATTGAAAATCAGAAAGAACAGTCCGGTTGGAATCCGTAAATGCCAAGCATCAAAGACCAACAGGGAAAGCAATTGCGAAATTCCATTAATTCCAACAGAAAAAATACTATTGGGGATTAAGAAATAATTCAATCCAAAAACCTGTAGTCCAACGGAGATTACGAAAACAGCGCTTGTCAGCGCAGCCTTACGCCAAGATTTTGTTAAAGCTTGCATGGCGAGCCTCTCTTTCAAAAAAGAATTTATCACTGTCTCTCATAATATCATAGAAAGCCTGTATCTTCAGCCTGGTAGCCAACATTTCCTAAACAAAAGAAAAGAAAACAAAGACCACGATAGATTGATTCTTGATACAAAAAAGCCAGACAAATGTCTGGCTAAAAATTCAATCATTATTTGGCTTTTTCTGGCTCGTGGCCACGGTCTAGGACCTGATTTAACAGGCCAAAACGGCGATATAAGACCAGCAAAACGGCAAGTCCACCAATCACCCCTAAAGCAGTTGCTAAGCCTGCACCAGCCTTTGTTGTCGTCGTCAGCAAGAAAGTCTTTGAGACCCAAGTTAACAAAAAAGCAACGATGGCCATTACGGCCGCTGATAGATAAGTCTTTAGCAAGGTATCCTGGATGGTTCTCATCGAAACTTGGTAATTCTCCTTCAGATACTTCATCATCAGGTATAGCGACCAACCTAAACCAAGCGCGGTAGCAATCAAAGCCCCCATCCCCTGGAAGAGGTAAATCAATGGTGCCTGAATCACAATCTTAATTAACAAGCCATAACCAAAGGCCCGCATCACTTCTTTACCGTGTGACAAGGCCTGTAAGACAAAGGCCAACAACATAAAGAAGGACATAATAATCGTCAAAACAGCTGAGAATTGGAGCAAGTAAATCCCGGCTTGGACCGTTTGATCAATTGGGTAAAAGAATCGGTACAAAGGATCTGAAACGGCGTACATACCAAGCGCAGATGGCACCAAGACTAGAGAGGTCAATCGCAAGACGGCAATTAACTGTTCCTTCAAGGCCCCAATTTGCTTAGCCGCCTTCTTGGCTGCCAAGATTGGTAAGGCCGTTGCCGCAATACTTGTGGCGAAAGAAATGACAATCATCACCAATTTATTTGGATTGGCCGAGAACAAGGCAAAGTCAATCTGTAATTGACTAAGGCTCGTATGGAAAAACGCCTTCATCAATGGGAAAAAGCTGTATTGGTCAACGAACAAGAACAAATTCGTTGACGAACCAATAACGACAAAGGGCCATGACTCCTTCAAAATATTGATGACCATCGATAGTGCTTTTGACCCAGTTGGTTGATCCTTTTGATCTTGGTTATCATCTTTTTGATGACGACGGTGCAAAGTTTGGTCAGCAGCTGTTTGATTTTCAGCGACTGCTTGCTGGTTGGCAGCACTCATTTGTGCCAAAGCGGCTTGCTCGTCCGGCACGCCGGCAACTGGGTGAATCAACCGCGCATAGCGCACCCAGCCATAGCCCAAAACGGCCAATGAGAAGAGCGCCCCGATAAAGGCGGCAAAGGTTGATTGAACAACGGCCCCAGTCCAGTTGCTACTATCATGACTTAAGACAATCCAAGTAGCCAACAACAAATAAATCACACGACCAACCTGTTCCCAAATATCAGACAAGGCTGAAATGTGCATCAATTGGTGTCCCTGGAAGATTCCACGAACCATCGACATCACTGGAAAGACCAAGACAGCCGGTGCCAAAGAATGCAGAACTGGGACGACCTGGGCATTGCCGTTCGATAGGAGCGGCGCTGCAACATACAACAAGGTCGAAAAGATAATCCCAAGCACTACCCCGATTTGTAGTGATCGTTTGGTAAGGGCCCATAAACCATTCTGATCTTTTTTAGCAATCAGTTGGGCCATTACCTTGGAAATGGCTGATGGAAAACCAAAGGTAGCAATTGAAAGTAAAATCGCATAGATATTATACCCTTGCGAAAAAAGGGCATTCCCCTGGTTGGCTGCCTTACCAAGCATGGCCAACCATGGCAGGATATAAACTGCTCCTAAGAGGCGAGAAACAATGTTCCCCATGGATAACCAAAAGGACCCGCGGACCAAGGCACTATTTCCGCCACCCTGACTTTGGTCAAGAGCCTGCTCATCACTAGCAGACCGGCCCAACGAAGCCACTGTTTGGTCTGCCAAGGCTGTTACGTCATCAACTGGCTGACCATCATCGCCATCTTTTTGGTTGGCCGACTGCTTTGACCGGCGCTGAAAGCAGGCTGATTTTTTGGTTGTTACTGCTGGTTGTTCTACTTCTACTTCGATTTCGGATTCAGACAATGGTTTTGAATCATCTTTCGAATCGCCATTATTCAAATTCTGTTTTCGTCGATGCGACCGTTTTGGCCAAAAAGCGACAATTTTTTCTTGCTTGGTTTTAGGGCGAAGATTTCGCTCTAACTTGGCGAGCAACTCGTCAGCCGTTAGATGTTGGTCATCAAGTGGCGCCCGGTCTTTTTTTTCTTGACCACCCTCTTGTTCGTTATAAAAATCCTGGGTCATACCTGTATCACCTTTAATATGTATCCCATTAGGAAGAAAAAACCGTCTTCCTAACGGGCCATTCTTGGATTGTTTCGATTAAATCAGCTAAACACCAAGATAACACGTTCGCTCTTACTTCGCAACAATATTAACGAACTTACCTGGAATGGCAATAATTTTTTTGATTTCCAAGCCATCCAAGTTCTTTTGAACCATTTCATCAGCCTTTGCTGCTGCAATCAAGTCGTCCTGACTGGCATCAGCTGGTAAGACCTGCTTTGAACGGACCTTGCCGTTCACCTGGAAGATGATTTCCTTTGTATCATCGACCAAGGCTTCTTCATCATAAGTTGGCCAGGCAACATAAGTGATGGATTCCTTTGAACCCGTCAACTTTTGCCACAATTCTTCGGCCAAGTGTGGTGCAAACGGTGCTAACATTTGCACAAAGCCTTCCATGTAAGCGGCTGGAAGCTTGTCTTCCTTGTAAGCATCATTGACAAAGACCATCAACGTTGAGATGGCAGTGTTGAAATGCATGTTTTCCAAGTCTTCCGTGACCTTCTTGACCGTCAAGTTGTATTCCTTCTTGAGCGTGTCATCGGCCTTATCCGTCAACTTGTCCGTTATGGAACCATCTTCATTGATGAGCAAGCGCCAAACACGGTCTAACCAACGACGAGATCCTGTCACCCCTTCTTCAGACCATGGCTTGTTCTGAGTCAATGGGCCCATAAACATTTCATAAATTCGAAGCGTGTCAGCCCCATATTCGTTCACGATATCATCTGGGTTTACCACGTTGCCCTTCGACTTTGACATCTTTTCATGGTTAGCACCCAAAATCATTCCTTGGTTAACCAACTTTTGGAATGGTTCCTTGTCCTTCACCACGCCAAGATCATACAAGACCTTGTTCCAGAAACGGGCATACAAGAGATGCAAAACCGCGTGTTCTGCTCCACCGACGTACAAGTCGACGTTCTTCCAGTAAGCTAATTTTTCAGGGTCGGCCAAAGCCTCGCCATTCTTTGCATCGATATAGCGTAAGAAATACCATGATGATCCAGCCCATTGTGGCATGGTGTTGGTTTCGCGACGACCCTTCATGCCATCTTCACGAGTGACTTCCAGCCAGTCCTTGGCATTGGCCAATGGTGATTCACCAGTACCAGAAGGCTTCAATTGCTCTTCTGTCATTTCTGGCAAACGTAGTGGCAACTCATCCTCTGGGACCAATGTCTGTGTGCCATCTTCCCAGTGAATAACAGGGATTGGTTCACCCCAGTAACGCTGGCGAGAGAAAATCCAATCACGCAAGCGGTAGTTGACCTTCTTTTCACCGGCACCATTTTCTTCCAACCAAGCAATCATCTTGTCGATGGCCTCTTGCTTGCCCAAGCCATCTACGAAGCCTGAGTTAATGTGAACGCCCTCGCCACTATAAGCTTCCTTGTCAATGTCGCCACCTTCGATAACTGGCGTAATGCGCAAGTCAAATTTCTTAGCAAAGTCGTAATCACGCTGATCGTGGGCTGGCACACCCATCACGGCTCCGGTTCCATAAGAAGCCAAGACATAGTCGGCAATCCAGATTGGCAACAATTCACCGTTAACTGGATTCTTTGCATAAGCCCCAGTGAAGACCCCTGACTTATCTTTATTCAAATCAGTTCGCTCCAAGTCAGACTTAGTGGCAATTTCTTCTTGATAAGTCGCTACAGCTGCCTTTTGATCAGCAGTGGTGATTTGATCAACCAAATCGTGTTCTGGTGACAAAACCAGGTAAGAAGCACCAAACAACGTATCTGGACGAGTTGAGAAGACTTCAATCTGCTTACCATCATGTCCATCAACCGCAAAGCGAATGGAAGAACCGATTGAGCGGCCAATCCAATGACGCTGTTGCTCCTTAATCGCTTCAGGCCAATCCAAATCATCCAAGTCATCAATCAAGCGGTCCGCATAGGCCGTAATCCGCAGAACCCATTGCTTCATCGGCTTGCGGTAAACAGGGTAGCCCCCACGCTCCGTCTTGCCATTAATCACTTCTTCGTTAGCAACAACCAAGCCACCACCTGGAAAATCAGGAGCCCAGTTGACCATGATTTCATCTTCATAAGCCAAGCCCATTTCATAGAGCTTTTCAAAGATCCATTGCGTCCACTTGTAATAGCTAGGGTCAGTTGTCTTAATTTCACGGTTCCAGTCATAAGAGAAGCCTAATGACTTCACTTGGTTCTTAAAGGTTTGAATATTTTCGTCTGTAAAGGTTGCGGGGTTGTGACCCGTCTTCAAAGCATACTGTTCGGCTGGCAAACCAAAAGCATCCCAACCCATTGGATGCAAAACATTAAAGCCACGAGCACGCTTAAAACGCGATACGATATCCGTGGCCGTATACCCTTCTGGGTGACCAACATGTAATCCTTGACCAGATGGATACGGAAACATGTCTAAAGCATAAAACTTTTCCTTATCTGATTTATCTGGTGCTACAAAGGTTTGATCCTCATCCCAAAAATTTTGCCACTTCTTCTCAATTGCTTTGTGATCGTATCCCATTTTATTCCTCCATCTACTAAAAAACGCCCCATGTTAAGCCACTTGGGCCTAACATAGGGCGATTGTCATCGCGGTACCACCTACGTTTTGTTCAATTTCTTGAACCTCGAAGTTGCCTTAACGCAGCAAGACGTACCGACTACTCCACTTCACCGGTAGGGGTTTCAACCGAGTTCATGATTTTGGTTGGTAAGCTTCCAGCCCCGCTTACTTTCTGATGCTCCGCAATCACTACTATTGTTGAAAACTACCTTTATTATAGCATAAATCAGTAAAAATTCGTATACTATAGATTAGAAAAGAAAAAGGAGCTCGCGATGCAAATTTCAAATCGACATTTTATTCAAAGTACACTTGAAGAAACGGTCGAACCTGGTAACCTCGTTGTGGATGGTGCTGCTGGTATCGGCTTAAACACACGCTTTCTATCGAGCCGTGTGGGCTCACAAGGCCAAGTTTTGACCTTTAGCGAAGAGAAAGAAAATGCGAATCAAATCGCTTCTTCTCTTTTTATGGCAGGTTTACAAGACCGCGTTGACGTGATTAACGGTGTTTTGACACAAGACAAGCTGCAAGCACAAATTGGTAAAGTTTCAAAGCTTGACCTCGCCATTCTTGACTATGGCTCTGACACTGGCACTTCCCTTCCTAACCGAGAAACGCTTAACGAACAAATCACCCTTCTTTGGGACCACCTTAAAGATGACGGTCTCTTGATTGTCAACTTAACTCGTAACCAACAGGCAGTCAACTTCGACGTCTCCATTACAAACGATACGGATAAGGCTAGCTACCAAACTCATTCTGACTTAACCTATTTGATTGAACGCAAAGACGATTAGTCCCAGCATATCAATTCGTAAAATGGTATAATAGCGCCAATCAACAAAAACGGAGGCAAAATTCATGGGACGAATTGTCAACCAAGAAGAGCACATTAATACACCCTTAGAAGACCTCATCGACCTACCCATTCTTGATACGAAGCAAGATAAGGAAGCTCGCGATAAGGCTTTGGGTATTAAAAAAGACAAATAAAACTTACAAAAGCCCGCTGGCTGTTCAGTAATTACTGACAGTTGCGGGTTTTTAGTTTAAATCTAGCAATTTTAAGCAAAAAGAAAAAGCCCACTAAAGTGGACTTTTTTGAAGAGATAATAAATTATTCTTCGATTTCAGTAACAGTTCCGGCACCAACAGTGTGGCCACCTTCACGAACAGTAAACTTCAATCCCTTTTCAATGGCAACTGGTGCGATCAATTCAACGTCGAACGTTACTTGGTCACCAGGCATAACCATTTCAACACCGGCTGGCAATTCAACAACACCAGTAACATCAGTGGTGTGGAAGTAGAATTGTGGACGGTAGTTAGTGAAGAATGGTGTATGACGACCACCTTCGTCCTTAGTCAAAACATAAACTTCGGCCATGAACTTCTTGTGAGTCTTGATTGAACCAGGAGCAGCCAAAACTTGACCACGTTCGATCTGGTCACGGTCAACACCACGGAGCAAAGCACCAATGTTGTCACCAGCTTGAGCTTCTTCCAAAGTCTTACGGAACATTTCGATTCCAGTAACCGTAGTCTTTTGGATTTCATCCTTCAAACCAACGATTTCAACTTCAGTACCAGTAGTCAAAACACCACGGTCAACACGACCAGAAGCAACAGTACCACGACCAGTAATCGTAAATACGTCTTCGACAGGCATCAAGAATGGCTTGTCATCTTCACGTGCTGGAGTTGGGATGTATGAATCAACAGCGTCCATCAATTCCAAGATGACCTTAGCTTGTTCTTCATCACCTTCCAAAGCCTTCAAAGCTGAACCCTTGATAACAGGAATGTCATCGCCTGGGAAATCATATTCTGAAAGCAATTCACGAACTTCCATTTCAACCAAGTCGATCAATTCTTCATCGTCAACCAAGTCAGTCTTGTTCAAGAAGACAACCAAATGTTCAACACCAACCTGGCGAGCCAACAAGATGTGCTCACGAGTTTGTGGCATAGGACCATCAGTTGCGGCAACAACTAAGATGGCACCATCCATTTGTGCAGCACCAGTGATCATGTTCTTAACGTAATCCGCGTGACCAGGGGCATCAATGTGGGCGTAGTGACGAGTATCAGTCTCATATTCGATGTGAGACGTGTTGATCGTGATACCACGTTCCTTTTCTTCAGGAGCGTTATCGATTTCAGCGAAATCAGTAGCAGTTCCACCATCTTTTTCTGCCAATACCTTTGAGATAGCAGCAGTCAAAGTAGTCTTTCCGTGATCGACGTGTCCGATCGTACCGATGTTAACGTGGGGCTTATTGCGAACGTAAGTTTCCTTAGCCAATGTAGTTTCCTCCAATTTTATCTCTCAGTTTTTGTCCCGAGAAAATCGTATGTTTATATTTTACAACGCCTGGGCCATAAAGGCAACCATTAAACTGCGTTTTTCTGGCACTTAAGCCGACACTTATTATACTAAGTTCTCGAATCTTTGTAAACACCCATTTCCTAAGGGGTTTACTACCCTGCCAGTTCACTCAATGCCTGCAAAACCAAGTCGTGTGCCTGCTTTTGTTTGGCCTCTTCTTCCGGTGCTTGTTCCTGATAAAAGGCTGACAAATCAGCATCCACCCAGGCCGTGGCATCCAAGATACTTTCTTCTAGCCGTGGGAACAATAACATGGCCTCTAAGCGTAGCTGATCAAGCAAAGCCTGGTAGGCAATTGGGTCTTCTTGGCCAACCTGGTCATCTAAAGCTGCAACCAGTTTTTGAAAGGACTGATTTGAGAACAGTGGCAAGATTGCCTGCAAATCGATTTGGTAGCGCTGTTGGTCAAGCCACTGATAAGTGACTCCCCCGGTTTCCCCGAGCTCCTGCAAGTCACTCAAAAGCGTGCTGCGCATCAATGGACTTGCAAAGGGATCAACCAGTAAGAATTTCGCCCCCGTCACAAAAGTAGCTACGGGCAAGTGAAAGGCTTGTTGGTAGCGTTCCTGCTGGGCAACCATTGATTCATCGCTCAGATGGTAAAAATGCTGAGCAATCGTCTTGAGCGTCTGTCCTTGTTGGTCTTCGGCCTTCCTTTCGCTGCCCCGAATCTGTGCTAACAAATCTTCTATCAGAGCTTGGTTTGGACTCTGCAAGGTCCATTGTTGGGCGGACACGAAGTTTTGTATTTGCAAAAGCAGGTCAAAATACAGTAAGAACAGATTTTCATGTTGGGCATAATCCGACAAAAAATCAGTGGCGTAATCTTTTGCCAGTTGGTATTGCTGGTCCTCTTTTAAAGCCAGCACCAATTGGCGATTAACAGCCAAACTTTGCTCTTCTTGGTAAACTGTCACAAATAAATCAGCTGCCTGGTGGTAATGTTCCTGGTTAAACTCGGCCTCAGCCTGATCTTTGATTTCAATCAATGTCTTTTCCAAGTGAAACTCCTTTTACTCTAATAAGGCAACTTGCGCCTCTATTCTAACAAAGAAAAAAGGCCCTGACGGGTCTTTTCTCAAAATGATTTATAACTGCAAGTGACTAAAAATGCCGATGACAGGAATCGAACCCGTTGAGCCACTTTCAGTTTTAATTATTGGTTTGCTGCTTGTTGCTTGGCTTGGTTTTGATTCTTTTGACCTTTAGCCTTGTTGCCCTGGCTCTTGGGCTTATTTTGCTTTGCTTGACTATTTTGCTTCTTTTGGTTGTTATTTTGGCCCGGATTCTTTTGACCCTTCTTTTGGTCTTTATTTCCGTTTGCCTTCTTGCCCTTTTGACCGGCCGTTTCCTGACCCTTGGTGTGGTGTGGTCGGCGGTTTTGGTTAACTTCCATTACCACAGGCATTACCATTGGCCGGCGACGAGTCTCATTAAACAAGAAACGAGACAATGATTCGCGAACGCCATTCTTCAACTCGTTCCAGTCAAAGGCCTTGGCATTTTTCAAATAGTCTTCAATTGCATCAATCGTCAGCTTGCCAGCTTCCTTCATCAAGTCACGGTTCGCCTTCACATAGACAAAACCACGAGACGTCATCTTTGGCTTTGACACGACCTTGCGCTTTTTGCGATCAATCGTCACCACCGTCACAAAGACACCATCTTCAGACAAAATTCGGCGGTCGCGAAGGACCACATTGCCGATATCATTCAAAGAATCACCATCAATCATGGTTTCGCCAATCGTAAAGCCACCCTTCTTTTCAAAGGTTTGGCCATCATAAACGTACTGGTCGCCACGTTTAGCCATAATAATCTTTTTAACTGGAATATTAACTTCCTCGGCAGCAGCCTTTGCCGTTACCATCACACGAAATTCACCAGAAACAGGGAAGAAGAATTCCGGCTTCATGAAATTAATCATCATCTGCACGTCTTCAGCTGATCCGTGGCCAGATGACCGTAAATCAGTTGAAATCTGCTTGACATCAGCACCTTGTTGGAAGAGCAAGTTTCGTGTTTGTGCCACATAAGATTCAACAGCAAAGGACGGTGTTGTTGCAATAAAGACCAAATCAGAATCGCCCAAGCTGATATTGGGATTTTCACCCTTCGCCATCTTGTGCAAATTCTTAACGGGTTCCCCCATCTTGCCGGTTTCCAAAACAACAATTTGACCAGCCGGCAACGTCTCTAAGTCTTTCAAATCAGCAAACAGTTCTTCCTTTGGCATTGGCAAGTTCAACTTACCCAAATTCAAAGCGGCATGAACGATTTGTTCCACATCTTGCCCAGAGAAAATCAGGCGTCGGTGGGTCTTTGCCGTCGCATCAATCACCTGCTGAACACGCTGAATATTAGAAGCGACAACAGCCACAATAATCCGCTTGCCCTTGGCGGCTACAAAGCTGTCTTCAACATACTGGTGAATCTTCTTCTCGCTGACCATCGGCTTACCGATGTCTTCGGTTCCAGCCGCATCAGCTAGCAATGCCAAAACTGGCTTGGCACCAATTTCAGCCAAACGAGCGTAATTTGTTTGGTAAGAAGCTTCCGCCGTTTGGTCAAACTTAAAGTGACCAGTATAAACAATCTGACCCTCATCCGTTCCCAAAACAACCCCTAAAGATTCAGGAATTGTATGTGTGGTATTGAAGAATGACACCTTAACGGCCCCAAAATCAATTTCAGTATTTTCATTAACCAGGTGAAAATCATCAAAAGCCTTTAAGTCGGCTTCGCCTTGGATGGCTAATTTGGCCAAGGCAATGGTCAATTCAGAACCAAAAATTGGCACTTGAAGCTGTTGCAACAAGTATGGCAAAGCACCAATAGAATCTGCATGGCCGTGTGTTAAAAAGATTCCAGCAATTTTTTCTTGGTTATTAACGAGGTACTCAAAATCAGGGATGACAACGTCAATCCCGAGTTGTTCCGTTTCGGGGTACTTGAGTCCGGCATCTAAGATGAAAATTTCATCGTTGACCGAAACGGCATACATGTTTTTGCCGTTTTCACGCACTCCCCCAAAGGGAATTATTCTTAAATCTGTCATGTTCTATCCTTTTGTCGTTACTACTTTTTAAAGCGAATCATCTTGAAAAGGCATATTGGATTATTAGCCCCTTCTTGTCTCGATTTCAATTATATCTAGTTTAACATAAAATCCACTAGCTTGGGCAAAAGGCACTCGATTCAGCTCAAAAATTGGCAAAAAATTAGAAAATGCACATCAAAAAGAAAAAGCCAAAGCCCTGAGTGGCTTGGCCTTCAAATAAAAATCAGACTTAGATTATTCTAAGTCTGATTTTTTAGATGTTAATTAAAATTAACGTTCAACCTTAACAGTTGTTTCGGTTGTTGCTGCTGTACGTTCCTGAACCAAGACAGAACCTTGTTCCAAGGCTTGCTTTGCTTGGTCAGCCAACTTAGCAAAAGTATCGAAGTCAGATACGGCCAAATCAGCCAACATCTTACGGTTCAATTCGATACCAGCCATGTTCAAACCGTGCATCAACTTTGAGTATGACAAACCATTCATCCGGGCTGCTGCGTTGATCCGAGCAATCCACAACTTACGGAAGTCGCGCTTGCGGTTCTTACGATCGCGGTAAGCGTACAAGTATGACTTGTAAACTTGTTGCTTAGCAACCTTATAATTGATGCGACGTTGGCCACGGTAACCCTTAGCCAACTTGATAAACTTTTTGCGACGTGCGCGTGAAACTGTACCACCCTTAACTCGCATGGGTAATTCCTCCTAAATAGTATTAATTAAACGACCCTTTAAATTAGAGGGTAGACAACAACTTAGCGTACTTCTTGATGGTTGTCTTGTTCATCATCCGAGTACCACGTAATTGACGACGTTGCTTCTTTGTCTTACCGTGGAAACGGTGTGATGTGTAAGCTGAGGCTGACTTAAAGCCACCCTTAGCTGTCTTCTTGAAACGCTTTGCTGAAGCGCGGTGAGTCTTCATCTTGGGCATGAGTCCATATTCTCCTATCGTTTTTCAAGTATCTAGCGACCGGTCAAAATGAATCGTGCTTAACCCTTCTTAGGAGCTAAGACCAAAAACATTTGGCGACCGTCCATCTTAGCACGTTGTTCAACCTTGGCAATATCGTCCAATTCGTTGGCCATTCGTTCTAAGACTTCGCGTCCAATATCTTGGTGAGTGATCATCCGGCCACGGAAACGCAAGTTCAACTTTACCTTGTTTCCCTTTTCAAGGAACTTGATGGCAGCCTTCTTCCGCGTTTCGAAATCACCAGAATCAATGACTGGTGACATCCGGACTTCCTTCACCTGGACAACCTTTTGGTTTTTGCGTTGTTCCTTTTGACGCTTTTGCGCCTCGAACTTGGCCTTTCCCCAATCCATGATTTTGGCAACAGGTGGTACAGCGTTGGCCTGTACAAGCACCAAATCTTGTCCCAAGTCATCGGCGATGTTTTGCGCATCACGCGTTGACATTTCTTCTTGCTTACCGTCATGAATTAATAGAACCCGACTTGCTCGGATATTATCGTTGACTAAATCAACTTGTCGTGGTTGACGTGCTATGGCTAGGTACCTCCAAAAATTTTGTTGTGAACAACGAAGAAAAAAATGGGCAAACCGAAGTTCACCCACTTTACCTGACTGTACAAAAAGTACAACGTGTATCTGCCTAGCAACAGCAATCGTCACGAGGCGAGAAGCGGGTGCTCCTACTTGTTCAACACCCAATACTATACGCACTTTTCGTCTTGAAGTCAAGACTTTTCTGATTTTTATTTAAAGATCAATTGCGTTGGCTATCCTCTACTGCCAAATTAGCCAATAACCGACCACCAAAGTGATAAACAACTAAAATAGCAAATTGAGCACCAGCAAATAGCAGGACAAAGGCGACCATGTGTGCCGAGACAGCATCCTGCGTATTAGCCAACACAAACTTAAAGTTTGTGAAGACATCCCAAGAGTTTAACCGCAAGAACCGGCCCAAATAAATACCAATTGACGAAACCAGCGAGACAATGGCCAAAAGCACCAGGACAGTTATCCCGCCTCTTTTAATAAAGAACTTTTGAATCAGTAACTCCAATGAAAGAATACCTAGATAAACACCAATAAAAATGCCTGCCGACAGAACAGAATAATTAAAGTACTGATAACGAACGTCCAAAGAGTCACTAATATATTGCAGATGGATAAAATCCGTAATCATGTACATGGTATTTGGGAAAAACAGCAACCAGAGGAGGGAAAAAAATGCTTGTAGCAGCTTCGATTTAAAAATCAGCACCAACAAGGCAAAGTCCAATGGCAACAAAGCCAAAAAGACGTTCCACATTAAAAAGTCAAAATGGGTCGGTGTCACTAAGACGAACAAAATAAAGACCAAAACGACCAGGTGGACAACTAGCATATTCATTACATTTCGTTTCGTCATCGCGTTTTTGTACCCCATTACATTCGTTTAGCTCCCCCTTTTAACTCAAAGAGAAGAGATAATTTAATATCATCTATTTTAACAGAACTAAGCCCGTTCGTTAAGCCTTTTTAGCCGTTTATTTCAAAGATTTTACAAGGAAAAAGATTCCACCGGTTGACATTCCCTCATAAATTCGATAAACTTAACAGGTTGATAAATTGAACCGAAAGGAGGTGCCAGCATGGCTACCCCATCAAACAAGAATTCTAAGTCTCACAAGCGTAACCGCCGCGGACACATCGGTTTGAATGTGCCAAACATTGTTTTGGACAAGACTACTGGTGAATACCGCGTTGCTCATCGCGTCTCTCCATCAGGGATGTACAACGGTAAGCAAGTGACCGAAAATAAGTAAGTTTTAAAAAACCTCACTCTGTGTAGTGAGGTTTTTTTGTGACCAAATCAGCACCCAATCACCCGCTTTCATCACTTTTTCAATGCTGATTTCCGTTATAATAGAATTGATACCCCTTTGAAGGAGGAAAGACAATGCCCCTTGATGGCCTCTTTGTCCATTCGTTGGCCAAAGAATTAAATGAACAACTCGCTGGTGGTCGTATCACGAAAATTCACCAACCCTACCCGAACGAAATCGTGATGGTCGTTCGCAATAATAGTCAGAACTATCCGGTCCTGCTTTCGGCTAACCCAGCCTATGCCAGAGCCCAAGTGACTCGAATTCCCTACCAGAATCCCGCCACGCCGCCTAATTTTGCGATGTTCTTGCGTCGTAACCTGGAAGGCGCTCGTTTAAGCTCGGTTTCACAAGTTGAAAATGACCGAATCCTTCACTTTTCGATTAGTACCCACGATGAACTAGGTGATGATCAAACACTGATTTTAACGCTTGAGATGATGGGACGGCATTCAAACCTCTTCTTAGTCCGAGAAAAAGATCAGCGCATCTTAGAACTCATCAAACACGTCCCTGCCGATCAAAACCGTGTTCGGTCATTGATCCCCGGTGCAGTCTATACGTTGCCCCCTGCTCAAAATATGACCAATCCATTTGGCCACGATTTGACGGCTTTGGCTAAAATTTTATTGGACATGGATAAGGCTGATTGGCCAAAAGCCATTCAGCAGACCTACCAGGGATTTGCCAGCCTTTCAGCCAAGAATTTGGCAAAGCATTTGGAAACTGGGGCAGATGCCATGCAGACAGCTAAGGACTGGTTGGCTCATTTCGACTCGCCACAGCCGACCCTTTATCAAATAGACAAAAAGTTTACCTTTGCCGCTTTTAATTGGGATTCTGAACAAGCAGGCCAGCCTTATGACACACTCGGTGATTTATTGGATGCCTACTTCCAGGGCCAGGCCGAAGCTGACCGTGTTAATCAACAGGCTGGAACCTTGGTTCGTCTTGTTAAAAATGAATTGAAGAAAAATCAAACCAAAGAAAAAAAGCTCCAACAAACCCTCACGGACTCGCAAAATGCCGAGACCTATAAGGTCAAGGGCGACCTACTCATTACCTATCCACACCTTGTTCATAAGGGCATGCATTCGGTTCAAATCGAAAATTACTATGACAATAACCAGTTGTTGACTATCGACCTCGACCCACGCTTTGACGGTTTACAAAATGCCAATCGCTACTTCCGTAAGTACCGTAAACTCCGGTCAGCCAAGGACTACGTCTTAGAACAGCTGAAAACCACCGATACGGAAATTGACTACTTTAATCAAATCGCTAACCAATTGGCAGTGGCTTCGCCCAAGGACGTTGCTGACATCAAGGTCGAATTGATTGAACAGGGCTACCTCCGCGAAAAAGTCAAAATCAAGACCAAGGGGAAGCAAACAAAAAAGCCAAAACATGTTCTGTCTGCTCCCGACCAATTTACGGCTAGTGATGGCACGTTGATTGAAATTGGCAAAAACAATCTCCAAAACGACAAATTATCCCTAAAAAAAGCTAACCGCCAGAACATCTGGATGCACGTCCAAAAATTACCTGGTTCCCACGTCATTGTCCATTCCGACAATCCCTCACAGGAAACCATCGAAGAAGCGGCCAAATTAGCTGCCTACTTCTCGAAAGCCCGCGATTCGGCCAATGTGCCCGTTGATTACTTACCAGCAGGAAAACTGCGGAAGCCAAATGGTGCCAAGCCTGGTTACGTTATTTTTGAAGGACAATCGACCACTTACGTCACACCCGACCCACTTTTAGTACAAAAGTTGAAACATTCGTGATAGAATAGACTTATTCTGAATCATGTGAGGAGTAAGTAATATGCATTTCGTCAAAGAATTTAAGGATTTCATCAATCGTGGCAACATGATTGACCTAGCAATTGGGGTTATCATTGGTGGTGCTTTCTCTGGTTTAGTTAAATCATTGACAACAAACCTGATTAACCCCTTGGTTGGCTTTTTCACCGGTGGCGGTAACGACTTAGACAGTTTGAAGTGGGTCCCTTACAAGCACCTGACATTCAGATATGGTGCCTTCTTGAATGATGTCATCAATTTCTTGATTACAGCTTTTGTTGTCTTTCTTCTGATTAAAATCATTAGTACGTACATTATTAAGCCAAAGCAAAAAGCCGCACCGGCTCCGAGTGATGAATTGCTCGTGCTACAAGACATCAAAAAGATTTTGGCTGACCAACAGAAAACAACCAGCACTCAAACTACAACAGCAGCAGATGCAACTGACTCACAATCCCAGTCTGCCAGTGATAAATAAAGTCATATAAAAAGCCTGTTTTTTAAAGACAGGCTTTTTATATGGCCAATTAACGAATCGCCTTTAAGGCATCATCAATTTGATCCAGGATAATTGCTTGATTATTTGGATCTTCCAAATCGTACTTTTGCAAATCCACTTTAATCTTTGGTGATTGGTCATATGAATCGAACCATCCCTGGTAGGCTTCCCACATCTTGCGGTAATAAGCCTTTAACTCATCATTGCCATCAAACTGTTCATAATCCCGACCACGCTTCTTAATGCGGGCCAAAATCGTATCAAAATCAGCATCGGCATAGACCATCAAATCAGGCGCCTTTTTTGGCAAGGCGTGCAATTCGTCCATCATCCGCGTCAACAAGTTATGATAGACATCCATTTCCATATCGGAAATATTACCATCCTTATGGTTTTCCTCTGTAAAGAGTTCATCTTCATAAATTGACCGATCCAAAACATTGTTATCGTCAGCCAAGGCCTTTTTAATCATCTCAAAACGACGGTTCAAGAAGAAAATTTGGAGCAAGAAGCCATATTGCTTTGGATCCTTGTAGTACAGTGGCAAAACCGGATTATCCCCCACCGGTTCAAAAAAGGCCTGCGTTTCAAAATGGTCTGCAATCAACCCAGTCAACGTTGTTTTCCCAACACCAATCATTCCTGCTGTAATAATCACCATACATGCTCCTCTGTTTTGTGGCCAAGGCCTTCCTTTTTCACTGGAAAGAATCCCTCAGCTTGCGCTCTTGTGACAAACGGTTGCTTACACCGCATTTAACCAGTTCTTTATGCTGAAACTAGCAGGGCCAGAGCTTTTGAAATCAGCTCCTCTGTCTTTCCCTTTTCACCGGCCAAGGCCTTCTTCACCTTTTTAATATCCTTTGGCGCATAACCCAAGGCTTCCAAAGCCGCCATGGCATCGGCCAGGTTCTGGCTATCGCCGGCAACCAAGCGATTAGAATCAGACAAGTCTAAACCTAAGCTAAGCTCTTGTCCTTGAGCTAAGTTCGCAAAGTCCGCCATCTTCCCCTTCAAATCCAGAATAATCTGCTGAGCTGTCTTCTTTCCCACTCCTGGAAACTGAGTCAAATAACCAACTTCATCCTGATCAATGGCCGCCACCAAGGAAGCTGGGTCTGCACCAGCCAGGATAGCCAAGGCTGATTTGGGCCCAATGCCTGAAACATTTAATAACTTGTTGAACAGTCCCTTTTCAGTCATCGAAGCAAAACCATAAAGGGTTAACTCCGTTTCGCGAACAATTTGTTCCACGAAAACTTGGGCTTCCTGGTCAACGGTGTAGTGATAGGGATTGGCCGGAAAAATCTTGTAGCCAATCCCATCCTTACTTTCTAAGACGATATAGCCTGGCCAGACCTGGGTAATCACACCCCGCAAGTATTCATACATAATAACTCCTGGATATCTATTTTACCGTAAAGCAGATTACGGAACTAAGTTAATTTTTTGCTTTTTCGTATCGAAATAGCCAATTTCGTCATTGCTAGCATCCGCCCAAGATTCAAACTTCATGAACTTGGCATTCGTGATGATGCGCTTCGTAGTATCAGGAAAGAGACAGGTAATAATCGTAATTTTTGCCTTATCGTCATCACGGTCATCCGGATTCAAAACGGATCCATCGTTTTCATCAACACCAACCTGACCGGTAATCTGATAAGTAAAGACCCCATCACCATTAGCCAGATAGATTGATTGACCATTTAACCAGCTTGAGCTCCCCGCTTGACCATTTTCGTAATACGGTCCATTCTGATTAAGCTTCTGTTGCAGAGCGGAAAAAGCCGTATAACCATTATCCCAATTATGAGCAGCCAGCGTATAGTTTCCCTGTCCCATTGTTGGTACAGGCGTACCTTTTTGCGCCGTATTAGCCCCAACATTCAAGGCAACGACTGAATAGGCATTATCGTAAATCGGTAGTAAGATTGACAATTTTGGAATAGCCACAAAGCCTTGCTTTGTTAATCCTTTAGCACTTTGATCTTGAGCACTAATTTTGCTGGCAATCTGTTGTCGATCATTTTGGCTATAAATCTTTGTTTGACCAAACAATTGCTTTGGAACCGTTTTTACTGGACTTAATGCAGGCTGTGATTCAGCCCAGCTGTAACTCAAAAAAGCGATAATACCAATAATTATTAACCAAAGCAGGCGTCGAACCCACTTCCTCATACGGTCAGTCATTTGGCTTTCTCCTCCTGACAGTTTTTCATTGTCTCATGATGCTAATTTTTTCTGTAGGATAAATCAGCATTAAAATGTTTGACTTAATGCTACTATTATAGCATTAAAAACAGATTGGTCTAGTCGCCCCCGTTTGACCTAACAAACATGGTTTTTAGCACTAAAAAAGCAATCATTCGATTGCTTTTAAATGTTTATCAATACATGGTAACAGGTTTTACACCAATAGCTCAGCTAGACTCGATAACTGATTTTTTCTCTGCTTACAGGAGGTCAGCCAAAATCGTCTTCAAGACCCCGTCATTGTTGGAATCAGCAACTGCTTCCTCAAACCCATAGGTAAAGAGTTCAGGATCGGCATTCGGCATCACGAAGGGATGACCAACCAATTGCAGCATCTCCAAATCATTCAGGCCGTCACCAAAGGCAGCCATCTCCTCTGGCAGGATACCTAGCTGATCACCTAAACCCTTTAAGGCGACACCCTTGTTAACAGCTGGGTTGACCAAGTCAACGGCACCATAACCCGAAGTTGTGACGTGGATTGGTAGTTGACGGTTATTGACCGCTTCCATGAAGGGACGCTCAAAGTCTGGTAGATCGACCGTCATCTTCAAAATCGGTTCGTTAATCTCGCTTAAACTGTCAACAATTCTCAAATCCTTGAAATATTGTTGCGCCTTGCGATCACCATACCCCAATGCGGCCATCTCTTTCAGCATAAATGCTTGAGTGACCCCAGTGAAAACTAGGCCCATTGAGACTCTGTCGCGATTAGCTAACACAGTTTCCACAATCGGCTGAAAAGCGGCCGTCTCAATTGGGTAAGTCTTCATGATTTCACCCTGTTCAACGACTTCAGCACCGTTGTTAGCAATCAACGTAAAGTCTTGGTTGGCCCCGGCAAAGTATTTGGCCACCTTATCTGGATGATTACCAGTCGCAACCACAAAGGTTACATTCTGTTTCTTGGCTAAATCGACCATTACCTGGTAAGCCTGGCGGTCAAAACTTTTGTCCGCTCGTAAAAAGGTGGCGTCTAAATCAGTTGCAATTAGTTTAATCGTCATCATTTTCCTATCTGTAGCTACGTTCAAAAACTGGGATATGTCGCCCCTTTTCTACCATAGGCAATGACTGCCGCCGGTCACCTGCTATCGTTTCACTAACAACAGGCAATAATTATTTTTTGCCACGCTTCTTCTTTAACTTCTTCATCTTCCGGGCTGCTTGCTTCATAGCAAAATTTTGAACCTTTTGGCCAAAGTTGCCACTTGGCATACCACCGCCCATGCCACCCATCATTTGAGACATGTCCATCCCGGTTTGTCCCATCATGGATTCCATACCGGAGAAGTTTCCTTTTGAGGCTTGGTTCATCATCTTGCGCATCTGATCGAATTGCTTAATCATCTTGTTAACTTCCACAATTGGTCGCCCAGCACCGGCTGCCAAACGACGGCGGCGAGATGGGTTCAACAAATCGGGATCCTCTCGTTCAGCCTTCGTCATCGATGAGATAATCGCTTCCATATGGGCAAACTGCTTGTCATCAATTTGCAGGTTCGCTAAAGCGGGATTACCGGCCATTCCAGGAATCATCTTCAACAAATCTTCCATTGGTCCCATGTTTTGGACCTGGTGCAGTTGGTCGATAAAGTCGTTGAAATCAAAAGTGTTCAGGCGCATCTTTTCAAGCTGCTCTGCCTGCTTCTTTTCGTCAACTTCTTGCTGAGCCTTTTCGATAAAGGTCAGCATATCGCCCATGCCCAAGATTCTTGAAGCCATTCGATCTGGATAGAAAACGTCCAAATCAGTCGGCTTTTCACCTTGACCAACGAACTTGATTGGCTTCCCCGTGACGTCACGGATTGATAAGGCGGCTCCACCACGGGTGTCACCATCTAACTTGGTCAAAACGACACCAGTCAAGTTCAACTCGTTGGCAAAGCCTTGCGCTGTTTCCGTAGCGTTCTGTCCGGTCATCGCATCGACCGTCAAGAGAACTTCATCCGGCTGAGCAATCGTTTCGATGTCCTTCAATTCAGCCATCAATTCGGCATCGATTTGCAAACGACCCGCCGTATCGATCAAGACATAATCGTTCTTATTTTCCTTGGCCTGAGCCAAACCAGCCTTCACGATTTCACGTGGGTCAACGTCTGTCCCCTGTGAAAAGACCGGAACATCCAAATCTCTTCCCAAGATTTCCAACTGATCAATGGCGGCTGGACGATAAACATCGGCCGCAATCAAAAGTGGACGAGCATTATTTTCGCGCTTTAACTTATAAGCTAATTTGGCAATGGTGGTTGTCTTACCAGCCCCTTGCAAACCGGCCATCATAATGATTGTCGGAATCTTTTCTGATTTGTTGAGCGGAACTGCTTCGTCTCCCATCAAGGCCGTTAATTCATCATTAACAATCTTGATGACCTGTTGGGCTCCGTTCAAACCTTCCAGAATTTCTTGACCCTTCGCCTTTTGGCGAATTTGGTCGATGAACTTCTTCACTGTTGAGTAAGAAACATCCGCCTCCAGTAAGGCTAAGCGGATTTCACGAAGAGAGGCCTGCAGGTCTTCTTCTCTAATCTTGCCCTGACCAGTTAGGTTTTTCAACGTCTTGGAGAGACGCTGCGTCAAGTTTTCAAAAGCCATGATTGCTTGGCCGGGCCACTTTGGGCACCGGCTTCCCCCTTAATTAATTTCTTGGTTGACCAGTTGGTCTAAAATTTGCTTTAGGTGTTGATCGTTTTGGTAGTGCTCGGCAACATAGTCCAACAAATCCTGTTCCTGCACTTGACGGTGGACTGAATCTTTGTAGAGGCCCAAAACAGCCTCGTAATGTTCCAAAGAGTCAACGCCACGCTTCAAGTTATCCGAAACGGCTTGCCGGCTAACAACTTCGGCCTCGGCAATTTCAATGATGGAATAATCATCCTCAAAGTAAGCCCGCAAGTAGTTTTGTTGCTTAACCGTCAGCAACGGTCCGTAAAACGGTAATAGTGCGTTCACCTGATTTTTTTTGTCTAAATCCATCTCTTAGACCAAGTCCTTAAACATGCCATAAACAAAGTCTTCGGCCGAAAAGACGCGTAAATCAGTGGCCTTTTCACCAAAGCCAATCCATTTGACTGGCAAATGAAGGCTGTCACGGATGGCAAAGACTATGCCACCCTTGGCAGTCCCGTCCATCTTGGTTAGGACGATGCCAGTCACATCAGAAGAGTCCTGGAACAACTTCGCTTGCTGCAAAGCATTTTGCCCAGTCGTCGCATCCAAAACCAGCAAAACTTCTTGTGGTGCATCTGGCAAGACCTTCTTCACCACCCGATTAATCTTTGATAGCTCCTGCATCAGGTTAACGTTGTTTTGTAAACGACCGGCCGTATCAACGAACAAGACGTCATAGTGTTCTTCTTTGGCACGTTCAACCGCCGTATAAACAACAGATGCTGGGTCAGCCTTTTCGGGACCAGCCACAACTGGCACATTAGCCCGGTTACCCCATTCCTGGAGTTGCTTCACAGCACCGGCACGAAAGGTATCCGCTGCCGCCAGAAGAACCTTTTTGCCCTCCTTCTTATAGGTTGAAGCTAATTTTCCAACGGTCGTTGTCTTACCGACACCGTTCACCCCAACAAAGAGAATCACAGTTGGTTGACCGGCTGGCGCAAAATGCATCGTTTGGTCTTCGTTTTGACCTTGAGCCTCATACTGTGACACCATTTGTTCAATAATTAAAGAACGGATTTGGTCCTTATCTTTGATGTTTTGAACCTTAACAGCCTCACGAACTTGGTTAGAAATTTGGATGGCCAAATCGAAGCCTAAATCAGCCCCAATTAAGGTATCCTCTAATTCTTCAAAGAAGTTTTCATCAACCGAACGGAAGTTAGCCAAAAAGCGGTTAAACCGTTCAGCAAAGCCGTTCCGTGACTGCTTCAAGCCACGGTCATAGGCGTCCTGGTTGGATTGCTTATCTTGGTGTTGGTCTTCGTGCTGGTCTTGCTTTTGACCCTGGTTCTGATTGTGGTCAGTAGCAACAGATTGGTCGCCGTCATGCTCGTCCTTGCTATTTTCTGCAACCACTTCAGCTGGTTCGTGCTTGGCTTCGTCATGATCAGCGGTTGCCGATACATGGGTGTCAGCTGCATCTTTCGCAACAGGCTGGTTTTGTTGGTCCGTTGCTGCCACGTTTGCACTCTTCTCAGCCGGCTGATTTTGGTCAGCATCAGTTACCTGTTTCTCTGATTCACTTAGTGCTGACTCAGGCGTTGTCTGCTGTTCAACTTCGGCTGACTGATTTTCCTGATCAACCTTTTTTTTCTTAAAAATATCAAAAAGTCCCATAGTCTACTCTCCTATGTGATTAAGCGAGTTGTTGGTGCGCCTCTTCCAGGTTAACCGCAACCATCTTTGACACCCCTGCTTCTTGCATTGTAACACCATACAGAATTTTAGCGGCAACCATCGTTCCTTTTCGGTGCGTGATGGTGATGAATTGGGTATCGCCGGCAAAGTTTTTCAAATAGGCCGCAAAGCGGTCGACATTCGCCTCATCCAAGGCTGCTTCGGCTTCATCCAAAACGGCAAATGGTACCGGGCGAACCTGCAAAATCGCGAACAGCAACGAAATGGCGGTCAAAGCCTTTTCGCCACCGGATAACAACGACATTTGCTGGAATTTCTTGCCAGGCGGCTGCGCCTTAATGTCAATTCCAGTCGTTAACAAGTGCTCCGGGTCGGTCAACTCGATTTGAGCCTGGCCACCCGCAAACATCTTTGTAAAGACATCTGAGAAATTAGCCGCAATGGCAACAAAGGTTTCCTTAAAGCGAATCTGAACCTCTTGGTCCATCTCATCGATGGTATCCTGCAAGGTCTGCTTGGCCGCTTTCAGGTCTTCTGCTTGGTTCGTCAAGAAGTCGTGGCGGTCTTTAATTTCATCGTACTCCTGGATGGCCGCGATGTTCACGGGCCCCAACGCATCGATGGCCTTCTTTGTTTCGGCCAAAGTTTGGTCAATTTCTTGGTCAGACAAATCAGAAGCAACTACATCATCCTCTGATTCTACAGTCAAGCCATAAGTCTGCCGCAACGTTGCAATTTGCTTGGCCAAGCGTTCTTGGCTACTTTGCAAACGATGGTTAGCGGCTGATTGATCAACAACCTCGTTATTCAACTCTTCTTGGGCCAAGGCGAGTTTTTCTTCCTCTTCCTTAATCGTCGTTGATAACTTAGTCCACTGCTCAGCTAACAAATCAGCCTTTTCCTGAGCCTCTGTTAAGGCGGTCGACAAATCCGTCACAGTCTGGCTCAGTTCTTCAGCGCTTTTCGCCTGGTCGAGGCTTTCTTGCATCTGCCCCGCCTGCTCCTGCAATGACAACAAATGCTCTTGCACCTTTGTCAAGGCTTCGGTCAAACGATTCTGATTTTCTTCCTGAGCAGCACGCTGGGCCGAAACCTTGGCAAGTTCTGCTTGGAATTCGGCTTTTTGGTCCTGATAAGCCTGTTGGTCCTTAGTTAACTGATCCAACTCGGCGGTCAAATCAGCAGTTTGTCCCTCGATTTGCCCCTTCTTATCCTCGTTTTCAGTCAATGCCGCTTGGGCCGCCGTCTGTTCCTGCTCAGCGTCCTCTCTGGCAACCTGCAAATCTACTAGGTCCAAGGATAGCGTTTGAACACTGGTTTGATGGCGGTCGACGGTATCTTTTAAGCCGGCTAATTCATAATCAATCTGCTGGCCCTGAGCAACAAAATCGCGACTTTTTTGCATCAAGTCCGCCAATTTTTCCTGCCAGGTGTTGACCTGATTTTGGCTTTGATTGCGCTTTTCAGCTAGGTCGTCAACCAGTGCCTGTTGCTTAACCAGCGCTGCTTCTTTTTCCTTCAAATCAGCCTGCCGTGACAGAACAGATGGACCCTGACGGAAGTTGGCACCACCAGTAATCGAACCACCGGCATTGACCAACTGACCGTCTAATGAAACGACCCGCAAACGATTTTGACAAGCCCGAGCGACTCGAGTTGCTGCATCCAAATTCTCAACAACCAGCGTTGTTCCCAATAGCGAAGACAGAATATTTTCCATCCCAGCTGGAACGGAAACTAAGTCGGCAGCTAAACCAATATAGCCATTTTCACGGCTAGCGGCAGCAACATCGCGTGCCTGACGAGGCCGAATCGTATCAATTGGCAAAAGGGTTACCCGACCCTTTTTGTTCTTAGTCAGGTAAGCAACAATTGACTTAGCTGTTTGAGTTGAGTCCACTACAATTTGCTGTAAGGCCCCACCCAAAACGGTTTCAATTGCCTTAGTATAGGATTTTGGCACCGTTAACAATTCGGCAACGACGCCCTTAATACCTGGAAAGTTTCGTCGCACAGCCGGTACCATCAGGTTCTTAACGCCCTGATAAAAGCCAGCATAATCATCTAGAGAAGCTTCCGCCTGATAACGTGACCGCTGCTGGTCTAGGGCATAGGCCGCCTCTTGCCAACTTCTTTGTTGGTCCTGAGACGTCACCTTGGCATCTGCTAAGGCATCCTCTGCTTGCGCCACCTGGGCCTCGAAAGGATTTTCGCCAGTCGTTTGGTCCGGATGTTCTTTTTGATAGGCTGCCAAAGCGCTTTCTGCAGCATCCAAGTCGGCCTGCGCCTTCGTCATCGCCGTCTTTTTCAAGGCTAATTGCGCTTCAGTTTGGGCTAGGGCCTTTTCTTGATAAGTCAGCTTATTATGTAAGGAAGCAATTTCCTGCATCGTGGCCACATAGGCATTGCGATTTTCGGCCAATTCGTTTTGAACCGCGTCGACCTTCGTCGCCCCGTGGTCCTGGTCGATTTGCTTGATTGTTTGTTTTAATGACCGTTCTTGGTCGACTAAAGCCGTCAATTGACCCTGCACCTGTGTTAAATCAGCCTGGGTTTCTTCGACTTGATTCTGGTCGTCTTTTTGTTGTTCAGCTAAATGAGCTAAATCACGGACCAAAGTGGCCTGCTCCTGGGAAGCTAGCTTCTGATTGCCAATCAGCCGTTCTTTTTCCTGGGCCTTGGCAACAATCTCTGCCTGTAAGGTGTCACGGTCGTGTTGGATTGCCTCTAATTGACCACGAGTTTGACCAAGGTTGTCCTGAATTGAACTTACCTGGGCTTGCTGCTTTTCAACAGCCTCCTTGGTTTTGCCGGCCTCCTGGCTTTGATCAGCAACTTGTCCCTGCAACGACAAAATCGACCGGGTCAATCGTACCTGGTCTAATTTTTCAAAGCCTTCGCGTTTAGCTAAATAGTCCTTGGCCTTTAAAGCCTGGTCAGCCAAGGGAGTCAATCGGCCTTCCACTTCGGCAATAATATCGTCGACACGGTCCAAGTTATCTTCCGTGGCGGCCAAGTCCTTTTCGGCCCTGTCCTTGTTTTGCTTGTACTTGTAGACACCGGCAACTTCTTCAATGATGCCCCGTCGTTCTTCTGGCTTCGCCGAAAAAATCTTTTCGACCTGCCCCTGGGAAATGATTGAAAAACCATCCCGACCAAGACCAGTATCCATAAAGAGTTCATGGATATCCTTGAGCCGGCACTCCGTTCCGTTTAGTTGGTACGAAGATTCCCCCGTCCGATACAGACGTCTCGTAATCCGAATTTCGGTAAAATCAGAAGCAATATAATGGTCAGCATTGTTAAAGGTAATCGAAACTTCCGCCCGGTTTAAGGGCTTCCGGTTTTTTGTGCCACCAAAAATAACGTCGGCCATTTTATTGCCTCGCAAATCTTTAGCCGACTGTTCCCCCATCACCCAGCGGATGGCTTCAATAATATTTGATTTTCCAGAACCATTTGGACCAACAATCCCAGTCATTCCCCGCTGGAAGTCAATCACGGTTTTATTGGCAAAAGACTTAAAGCCAATAATTTCCAGTGTCTTTAATTTCATGGGCGTTTTGTGTACTCTTGTGTGTTATTTGGCAGTTAAATCTTGATAGGCCTTTTGTGCGGCCGCCTTTTCCGCATCTTTGATGGACTGACCTGACCCATGGGCCAAAGTCTTGCCATCAACCGCAACGAAGACTTCAAAGATCTGACTGTTGTCTTCGTTACGAATTTCATTCTCAATTTGATAAGTAATATCAACAGATCCCTGAGCCTGCAACTTTTCTTGCAAGCGGGACTTGAAGTCAATAAATTGGTCAAAGAAGTTTTCATCGATGGCCGCAAAGACCGTTTGGTTCAACAATGAAACCACGGCAGCCTGGCCCTGATCTAAGAACAAGGCCCCGATAAAAGCTTCCCAGATATCCTCCAAAAGTGAAGGACGAGACCGGGCACCGTTCATTTCCTCACCCTTCCCCAAACGAATGGCTTCGTTCAGGTGGATGACTTGGGCGAAGTGAGCAAAGGACTTTGTTTGAACCATGGTGATTCGCATTTCAGTCAATTGGCCTTCATCCCAATCAGGATAGCGCTTAAAGAGGTATTCCGTCACCGTTGCCTGCATGATAGCATCACCCAAAAACTCGAGCCGTTGGTAATCCCGGCCCTGTTCCTTAGGGTGCTCATTCAAGTAATTGCGTTGGGTCAAAGCCTCTTGCAAAAGGTTTAAGTTATTAAAACTAATTTGAAACTTTTCTCTTAAAAAGTTACTAAAGTCAGATGGTGACAAGGTGTTTTCCTTTCAAAATTCAGTTGTTTTTATTATAACAGATTTTTAGGTCAGCTTTTGTTGCAAAACAGGGAAAAAAAACCAAGGATCAGCACTTTGGCTTTCCTTGGTTTTTAACTTTTATTTTTCAGCTTCAACAACTTGAACAATTGAATCAACATAGGTGCTAACCAACCCTTCGGTTTTGGCTTCCGCCATTACTCGAACAATTGATTCCGTCCCGGAAGGACGAACCAGGACTCGACCATCACCGGCCATTTGCTTTTCAACCTGGTCAATCTTAGCCAACAGGGCTGGATTTTGCATCATTGCTTGCTTATCCGGCACCTTCACGTTCACTAATTTTTGTGGATATAACGTGACATCGGCTGCCAATTCTGACAGTGACTGCCCAGTTTCCTTCATCACAAAGAGCAGTTGCAAGGCCGTCAACAAGCCATCCCCAGTCTTGGCCCAGTCACGGAAAATAATATGACCGGACTGTTCACCACCAAGGTTGTCATCATCTTCAACCATCTTTTCCATGACGTAGCGGTCACCGACCTGGGTCTGGACAGATTTGATTCCTTGAGCTTCCAACGCTTTATAGAAACCAATGTTAGACATCACAGTTGAGACCACAGTTTGGTGTTTCAAACGACCTTGGTTGTTCATAAAGCGGGCAATGATATACATAATCTTATCACCATCCACAATATCACCGTTTTCATCAACAGCGATTAAACGGTCACCGTCCCCATCAAAGGCCAAACCAGCTGAGAACTCCCCTTCTTTGACCATATCAATCAAAGCCTCTGGATGAGTCGAACCAACCTGGTCGTTGATATTCAAGCCGTCTGGTTCTGTCCCCATTGTTTTAAAATCAACTCCCAAATCTGCAAAAAGACGTGGCAGAAGGTCAAAAGTCGCCCCATTGGCTCCATCTAAGGCTAACTTAAAGCCAGATAAGTCACCAGGGATAGTCTTCTGTAAGAAGGCCAAGTATTTCTGAGCACCCTCTTGGTAATGAGAAACAACACCCAACCCCTTAGCGCTTGGTCGCGGTAAGTCTTCATAGCCATCGCCGTCTAAGAGTGCTTCAATTTCGCTCTCAAGCTCATCTGAAAGCTTAAAACCGTCTTGACCAAAGAACTTAATACCGTTATCGGCGGCTGGATTATGGGATGCCGTAATTTGAATGCCGGCATCCGCTTCCAAAGCTTCAACCAAGTAAGCAACGGCTGGCGTAGTAATGACGCCCAAATTCAACACGTCAACGCCCACAGAAAGTAAGCCGGCAATCAAAGCCTCTTGCAACATTTCAGAAGAAATTCGAGTATCTTGACCAACGATTACAACTGGGCGTCGATCAGGATTATCGTTGTGGCGAGTCAAAATTGCCCCACCAGCACGACCGAGTTTCAATGCTAATTCAGGCTTTAAGCCTTCATTAGCAATGCCTCGGACCCCATCTGTTCCAAAGTATTTTAACTGCGATTCTGTCATTTTTTATTTATCTCCACTTATGGTTGGCCAATAATTTTAGCGCAAACAAATCAGACCTTATGACTTTGGACTAATCGTCACCTGAACGCTTTGATCCGACAGGCTATCAACGCCACTCGGTTTCGTCAGGCTCACGGTCTTGGTTACTTTGCTAGTAATATTGGACAGGTCCAGACTAACAGGCAAAGAATCAATGCTACTTAGTGTATCACTTGAGCCAGCAATTGTCACGGAACTCGGGCTGAAACTAATGTTAAAATTGTCCGTTGAACCGGCACTCGCCTGGCCTACTAAGCTCACTTTCTTAGTAGTTGACGACGACGCGCTCGTACTTGATTGTGAACTGCTACTACTGGAACTGGAGCTTGAGCTTGAACTCGATCCAGAACTAGAAATCGTCATCGACACTTGGGCCGTTTGCTGCGATAAGGTTACCTGAACAGCATCGCCATTCTTATCGTAAGCCGTTAATTTAGTCGATTGTGTCACGTTAGATTTAGTGCTTTTGTTTAAGGACACATCGGCGCCAACATGATCAACAGCATCCACGTTTTCCTTTGGTCCAGTGATTGTCACTGTTTTTGGATCAACAGTTGTGTTGGTCACCTGGTAGCCAGAAGCAATCTTTGAATCGTCATACTGAACTTGAACATCCTTCTTAGCGGAATCCTTTTCTGCCAAAGTGACTGTTACAGTCTGAGGACTGGCAGTCGCTGTCAACGATGAGCTAACACCAGTCAAAGCAACGTTAACAGTATGTTGTCCAACCCCTAAGCCACGCAAATCAGCCATAGCTTGAATTTCATTATGACTTTGAGCCGCCGTTACTAAGGCTGATGAACCCTGAAGGGTCACACCAACAGAACTTGGCGCCCCAACAATGACATAATCTGAAGAATTGAATTGTACCGTCAAAGGTGACGTAATCGTTGCCTTTTTTTCGGGCAACAGCGATGTATATTGATTATTATTCGATCCTGAGTAGCTCGGCTTTGTTGACAAAACATAAGCGGTAATTAAGAGTGCCAACAAAAATGAAAAAGCCACGTTCACGATTTTTGATGAAGTCCACTTATTCATGATTTCTTCCCCCGGAACAATTGCCCCAGCAAGGATTTCTTGCTCTTCTTACCAACTGGCTCAATCCACTGCTTTCCAAAGAAGTTTAAGTAGGAGTCGCGATCCATATTCCGCAGCAAGTCTCCCCGCTGGGTAATGGAAATTTCACCAGTTTCTTCTGAAACAACCACCGTGACGGCATCTGTTGCTTCTGAAATTCCAACGGCTGCTCGGTGCCTAGTTCCCAATTCCTTTGGAATTCTCGTTGATTCCGATAGTGGCAGGTAGGCAGCAGCAACCGCTACCCGATCATTATTAATAATCACCGCCCCATCATGCAAAGGCGTATTGGGAATAAAGATATTAATCAATAATTGCCCTGTCACCTTGGCATCGAGGGTAATCCCTGTCTTAATATACTCTTCTAGAGTATCTTTGCCATTAATCGTAATCAAAGCACCAATTCGGCGCTTTGACATATACTCCAAAGCCATATCCAAGCCCTTAATCAATTCGCGCGCCTGTTCATTATCAATGTGATGGCGACGAACCGTTAAGCGCCGACCCAAATTTTCAAGGCCACGTCTGATTTCTTGTTGGAAAATAACAACCAAAGCGATTGGTGCCCAGGTGATTAACTGATCCATTAACCAAGAAACGACCACCAGGCCGGTATACCAAGCGACGACCTTGATTAAGATAATGGCACCAACTCCAAAAAGGATTTGTAATGCACGGGTTCCTTCAACAAAGGTAATTACCTTATACAACAAGAACCAGATAATCAATACATCTAATAGGTGAACCAGGTTACTACTGGTCATGTATGCCCAAATTCCCATTTTTACTCCTCATTGCGGCCAACCAAAACTCTGGTTTCCGCATAGTTTATTACTTGTCTTAAATTGATACTCGTTTGCCGTGAAATCCGTTTTTGCTCATAGAGTTGCTGGGTGAAATCTCGTTCCGCATTTAGTGCCTTTAATTCAAGCTCTAATCGCATGCGATCGTCTTCTTCTTGTTGATCAAATGTCGAGACCGCCTTGGTCTTTTCAATTTGAAAACGGTAGATCACAATTAAATTATACGCTTCTTGCCGTAAAACGCGCTGCATCACGGTATCACCAACTTGTTTCTCCACATATGCTGAGATAGCCGCAATCGCAGCCTTTAGTAGTTCACGAGTGGCATGGTCGGCCTCTTCTTGCACCCGATCATTTTCTTCTTCAGCCAGCCAAATTCGCACCTTAACGGCCAAACGACGCAACAACCACTTTAATCGCTTATTAGCAAAAAAATCACGAGTTGTTCCCAAATCAGCCTCAATTTGATCAAGACGCCGATCTTGCAAAGAATAGGTAATGGGCGTAATTTCTTCATCAACTAACAATTGTTGGAGGCGATTACGTTCCGCCTTCAAAGCGACTTCCTGTAACTCCAAGTCCTTCTCGGCGGCAAAATCATGTTGGTCCTCATCCTCATGAAGCTTCCGTCGTAATTGGCGGACTTTTTTTTGCCGCCGAGTGATTAGTTCATGGACAATTCGCCGATTTTGATTATTTTGCACATCCCGTAAGGCCTGAATACCAACTCGCATAATCCAGAGGCGTGCCTGATCTTCTGATAAATCAGCCCGGTGTTCCTCCGGCAAATCGTCATCAACCTCCGTTGCGCCTTCCGGTTGAGTGAAATCGTGCTTCGTTGTCTGCTTGGTCACAACTGGTAGCATGACAGAAGCCACTACCAAAGAAAAGATGACCACTACCGCCGCAATAAAAATCATTAAATCACGGCCAATAAACAACTCGCCTTTGTAGGTGACCACAGGAATAGTCAAAACTGCGGCCATCGTAACAGCACCTCGAACCCCTGTCAAACCCGATACAATGGCTGATTTAAAAGAAACCACCTTCGCCTTATGCCGCAACCTCTGGCCGATTTGAATGGCCAAAGCCCACAAAACGCGTAAAGAAAAGATAATAAACCAGACTAGTAAGCCATAAGCCAGTGCCTGTAAGTTGGAAATATTGGTATCTTCTAAGATGTTGTGCAAGGCATTTGGCAAGGTGACGCCAAGTAAGACAAAGATTAGGCCATTTAAGACGTAAACTAAGACCTCCCAAGCATGGACCGAAACAATCGTTGCTTCGGCCGATAAAAGGCCAACGTGGCGGTCATTTAAGATTTTAGCAGTGATTCCGCCCGTCACAACGGCAATCAAACCAGAAGCATGCATGGGATACTCAGCTACCCAATAAATAATAAATGGTAGCAAAATTGTAATCACTGTATAGAAAACAACATCAGCTAAGCCAAAGCGTGAGACGGAATCCCGCAGCCAAATAATCAACGCCCCAATGATAACGCCGGTCACAATCCCGGCCATGGTCATCCAAGCAAAGTTTAACAAAGCATCCGTTAATAAGAAAGTCCCGGCTACTACTGCTTTGATAGCCGTATTAAACGAAACCAAACCGGTCGCATCGTTGACCAAGCTCTCTCCTGTCACCACATGTAAAAGGTTTTCAGGGAGTTTAACCCGTTTTGCAATAGCTTGAACCGCGATTGGATCCGTTGGAGATAACACAGCTGCCAAGGCGAGCGAAGCAGCAATCGGTAATTCTGGAATCAAAAAGTGAATTAGCCAGCCCCCAAAAATGGTCGTCACCAAGACAAGCCAAATGGCATTCATTAAAATTGGTACCCGCAATTTCCACAATTCCCTTTTCGGAAAGCGCCAGGCATCATTAAACAGAATCGGAGCCACAAAAAGCATCATAAACCAGTGGGAATCGACTTCGATATAGGTGCCACCAACCGTGGCCAATAAAAAGCCAATCACAATTTGAAACAGTGAAATCGGGATGGCTGGAACAAAGTGAGAGATGATGCTTGAGATGGCGACACCAATCACTAAGACAATCATTAACTCAATAATATCCATAGGCTACCGATCTCCTAAAATACGAACTTCAGGTTCTAGGCGAACATGGTACTTCTCAAAAACTTTTTCTTGAACAAGGTGAATTAAGTCTTCGTAGTCATTGCCCGTTCCTTGATCCATGTTGACCATAAAACCGGCATGCTTCTTCGATATTTCAACCCCACCGACACGTGTACCTTGCAATCCGGCATCCATAATCAACTTACCAGCGAAATAGCCAGTTGGTCGCTTAAAGACGGAACCATTCGATGGCCATGACAAGGGTTGCTTGTTGGCACGGGCAAGGTTAACCTGATCCATTTTTTCTTGAATAGCCTGTTGGTCACCAGGTGCCAGATCAAAGGTTGCCTGGACGATAACCCCGCCGTTTTCCTGAAAAACAGAATGACGGTAGCCAAACTCTAATTCATCCTTTGTAAAAGTCTTTAAGCTTAAATCAGGCATCACCGCTAATACAGAGGAAACGACCATATCGGCTTGTCCACCATAAGCACCGGCGTTCATGAAGACCGCCCCACCAACGGAACCGGGAATCCCAGCCGACCATTCCAATCCAGTTAAGGACTTATCACGGGCTAAGGCAGCCAACCAAATAATGTCACAGCCAGCCTGGACTAACAGTTGATTATTTTCTTGCTGAACGGCCTTGAGTTCGGTCGTCAAAATCACCAAACCTCGTAGACCACCAGAACGAACCACCAAGTTAGACAGCCGACCAAAAACATGAATCGGCAGGCTTTCGTGCTTGGCCCAATCCAGCAAGGCGGTCAACTCAGCTATTGAAGTCGGAATCGCCAAATAATCCGCTACGCCACCGGCTTGGGTGTAGGCGTAGGGTGCAATTTCTTGCTCTTTTTGTATTAAACCTTGGGCAATTTGCATAGTATTCTCCATTAGTATCCTATCTTCTCTATCATACCAAACTTTAATCTTTTCATAGAAAAAAAAAGACGGCGCAAGAGCACCGTCTTTCTTGAATTCGTTTCAGCTATTCGGACAAAAAATCGCCTTAACGGTACTTCTTGCCCATTCCTGCTAGCAGCTTGCGTAAATAACGATCGCCAGCTGGTCGGTAATTCCGGTGGTCAGGGCGACGCAATATCGCCGATAATTCACCATTTGAGACCTTCGCCCCTGCCAATGCCAATAATTGTTGCAAATCATCTGATGTGTAGGCCATGGCAATTTTGATTTTCTTGATGGTCACATTATTGACCAAATCAGCCTTGGTCATATCAAAGGTAGGTGGAACCACATGTCCATCTTTGTCCAAGCGTTCACCACGCTTATCAATCACCAAGCCATTCAAAAAAGCCTCCAAATCATGAGCCGAAAGTGCCTGATCTGGTTGACTATCATCTTCTTGTTTAGTCAAAATTCGGTCTAAATCCTTTTGCGCAATTTTAACGCCACCCATGGCAAAAAGTCGAATGACATCTTGATTCGATAAATCAAGGGCATAGCGCAACCGAATTATTGTATCGTTATAGTTCATTAATTTTCCTTTGAAAATACGGGTAGTCGGGCGAACTTATGCGCCCGACTTAAAAAGTTCATCATAAATATTGCCTAAACCCAGCTTAAAATGGATGAGTATCGTACGTCTGCCACGATTCATGTGAATCCTGAATACGCTTAAACATCCGCTCCATTTCCTTTAGAGTAAACGAGGTCAATACTGGCCGACCATGGGGGCAATTATACGGATTTTCAGCTTGTGCTAAATCGCGTAAGAGCGTCTTTGCCTCTTCGTCTGAAATATGCCAATTGGCCTTAATCGCCCGCTTACAAGACATCATAATCGCAGCCTTTTCGCGAAAGGCTGCTACAGTAAGCTTACCATCATGAAGAACCCAGTCAATCATTTCTTCAATGGTACTTTCAGCCTGATCAGCTAAAATCCAGGCCGGATGCTCATACAAAGCAATCGTATTGGGTCCAAATTCTTCCAGGTGCAAACCAACCTGCTCAAAAATTTCATGAAAATCAGCAATCTTTAACATATCTGCGGTCGAATAAGTCAGAGTAATCGGAGCCAGCAATTGCTGCTGGTCCTCGCCTACCTGGCCAACCACCCGTCGATAATACTCATAATTCAAACGCTCTTGAGCAGCATGCTGGTCAACTAAGTACAAATGATCTTGGTCTTGAGCAAAGAGAAAGGTCCCGTGCATCTGGCCAATATAATCCAGACTAGGAAAACCTGTCTTTTTGCTAGCCTCATCACTTAAATCCAAATCCTGGTTAACGGGCTTAGAAGCCACTTTAAGCTGGTCCTGATTTTGCTGCCCGCTCAGCCCATCGTTTTGCTGTGAATCAAGATCCAAACCCATGGCCTGATTGGCTAATGCAGCCAAGCCAGTATCGGCATGAGCATACAGGCCACCATTCACTTTGACATCGCTAGTTGGCTGGTCAGTAGGGGCGTCTTGCTGGTAAGCTGCTAACGGTTCAGCGACCTTCGACTGAGGTTGGTCTTCGTCCGCAAAAGCCGGCCGGTATTCTTCTTTGGCATAACGGCTGGCAAAATCAGCAACTTTCACATCGGTCAGTTGATTTTCATCGTCAATCTCAACCACCCGGTCAGCCTTAACCGGAACAGAAAGGACCTCTTTGGCCGACTTCTTCACGGGAACGGTCAGCTCAGCTGCCGCCGAATCCGGACTTTCGGCCGTTTCCCCTTGACCCAAGTTATCAAGCGCTGCAGGAATCAAGTTTTCGCCACGCAACCGGTCGGCAATGACCTGCGTAATCAACTCCGTCAGCTCCCCCTCTTCACTCAAACGAATCTCAGCCTTCTGAGGGTGAACATTGACATCAACCAACAGTGGGTCCAGCTCAATATTGATAGCACCAATTGGAAAACGACCAACCATCAATTTTGAACCATAACCTGTACTAATCGCATTTGAAACAGAGAAATTTTTGACAAAACGGTGATTTACCAAAACGGCAAAATAAGACCGGGAAGACCGAGTCTGTTCTGGCAAAGACAAGTAGCCGTTCACCTTAAAGTGATCAGAAGCGCCCTCAAAAGCAACCATTTTTTCAGCTGTTTTTCGGTCATAAACAACTGCTAAAACCTGCCGCAAATCGCCATTACCAGACGTTCTCACTAAAGTCTTACCGTTATGACTCAGCGTCAAGGCAACATTTGGATAAGCCATAGCCAGGTGGTTGATGGTTTCCACCATCAATGACATCTCAGTTTGCGGCTTTTTCAAATACTTTAACCGAGCCGGTGTATTGTAAAACAGCGAACGGACGGCAACAATAGTCCCAAAGCGACCGGCCGTTGGGCCTTCTTGGGCCACCTGGCCACCTTTAACCTGATAAAGAAAACCGGTTTCAGCTGTCTGCGTCCTAGTCTGCAAAGTGACATCAGCAACCGCCGCAATCGATGGCAAGGCTTCACCGCGGAAACCTAAAGTCATGATATTAAACAAATCATGCCGGTCTTGTATTTTCGAAGTCGCGTGGCGAACAAAAGCCAGTGGTACTTCTTCCTGGTCAATTCCCTGGCCGTTGTCGATTACTTTAATTAAATCCAAGCCACTATTTTCAATCACAACTTCCACTTGAGTGGCATTAGCATCAATCGCGTTTTCAACCAATTCCTTTACTACGGAAGCGGGACGTTCAATCACCTCACCAGCCGCAATTTGGTTAGCCAATAATTCAGGCAGTTCATGAATTTTAGTCATTTTCTTGCCTCATTTCCTGTAATTTGGCAATCAAGTTCAGGGCTGCCAACGGAGTCAACTGGTTAAGGTTCACCCGATCGAGTTCATCAAGGGCTTTCTGGTCAGCCGGATTAATTGGTTCCACTTCAACTGCTGCTGGAACTTCTTTGGCAGGTGCAATCTCAAAGAGCGGGATGTCTTGTGCCAAGCCATCCCCAATTGGCATTGCCCCAGTTGAAACACTCGTCACCGGCTGACTAACAGTACTAGTAACGGCAGAATTTGAGCTCACAGAAGACGTCTCTTCAACACCTTCTACTTGCCCCGCTCCCTGCGCCTCCAAAGCCTTTAAAATCGACTCAGCATTCGTTAAGAGCGACTTAGGTAATCCTGCCAAGGCGGCTACCTGGATTCCATAAGAACGGTCGGCCGCTCCTGGCTGAACCTGGTGTAGGAAGTGTAAGGCACCATCGTCGGTTAACTGCGCCCCAACATGGACGTTTTGAATGGCTGGATGGCTAGCTGCCAAGGCCGTTAATTCATGATAGTGAGTCGCAAAAATCGTTGTCGCATGAAGATTTTGATCCAAGTACTCAATAATTGCCTGTGCCAAGGCCATTCCATCATAAGTGGCCGTACCTCGTCCTAATTCATCAAATAAAATCAGTGACTGTGAGGTTGCACCTTGCAGAGCTAAGTTTGCCTCGGCCATTTCAACCATAAAGGTTGACCGACCGTTAACAAGGTCATCATTGGCCCCGATTCGGGTAAAGATTTGATCAAAGATTGGTAAAATCGCCTCATCGGCTGGCACGAAGGCCCCCATTTGGGCCAACACCACGATTAAGGCAACCTGACGCATGTACGTTGACTTACCAGCCATATTCGGTCCGGTTACCAGTTGAATTTTGGTTTTTTCGTCAAAGAAGACATCATTAGCAACATATTCACCGGGTCCCAAGAGAGATTCAATCACCGGATGACGGCCCTGCTTAATCGTTAATGCTCGGTCGCCATCTATTTTAAACGCTGGCTTGGTAAAATGACGGTTTTCAGCAACGTCAGCCAGGGCAGCTAAAACATCAAGACGGGCAATCTTTTGCGCTAATGTCTGCAAGCGACTGATTTCTTCCTTGACCTTGGCGCGAATAGCCAAGAACAAATCATATTCACGGTCAAAACGCTTTGTCTGCGCTGCAAAAATTAGGTCCTCATGTTCTTTCAATTCAGGCGTTGTAAACCGCTCAGCATTCGTCAATGTCTGCTTGCGATGGTAGCGTCCCTCTTCTAATTTGTCGAGGTTTACCTTGGTCACTTCGATAAAGTAACCAAAGTTTTTGTTGTACTTGACCTTTAAAGTCGAAATGCCAGTCGCTTCTTGTTCTTGCTTTTGATAAGCTGCTAACCAATCTTGGTTATCGGCCAACGCCTGGTTGTAAGAATCAACCAAGTCATCATAACCCGGCTTGATTAAATCGCCATCACGAACCGAAATTGGTGGTTCAGGGACAATGGCTTGGTCAATCAGGCTGGCCAAATCCAGCAATGGGTCGATTTCTTCCCCGGCAGCCTGCAAGATTGGGTTAACATGGTCAGCCTTCAAAGCGGCCTGCATGTTCGGTACTGCCTGCAGCGAGCGCTTTAACTGCACCAAATCACGGGCATTAATCGTCCCCAAAGCAGCCTTAGCGGCTAAACGCTCCAAGTCATAAACATACTTTAACTGGTCCTGGACCGTTCCCCGGGTGAAAAAGTCATTCTTAAAAGCAGCCACGGCATCCTGGCGGGCCTGGATTTTCTCTAAATCCTTCAAAGGCTTAATCAGCCACTGCTTCAACAGCCGACCACCCATGGCCGTCTTCGTTTGGTCTAAGAGCGCAAAAAGAGAGCCAGCCTTTTGCTTGGTCCGAGCATTTTCAACCAAATCCAAGTTGACCCGTGTCACCTGGTTAAACACCAAATAGGCCTGGCGCTCATACGTTTGAACCGGCATAATGTGGTCCAAAGACCGCTTTTGCGTATCAAATAGATACTGAAGGAGTAGCCCAGTAACCGTCTGCTTGGCAGTATTTTTTAAATCTTTCGTTAAATAAGTAATCGTAGCGGAAGGCTGCACGGGTCCCTGATAGGAAACGACCAGTCCCTTTTCGCCAATGGCATCCGCCAACGCTGGAGTTGAAAAATCGCCCTCTTTTGCTAAGACGACTTCCTTCACCTCCAAAGCGCCTAATTCATCTAAAACGGCGCTCTCATCTGTCAATTCCGTTGCCTTCAGTTCACCAGTTGAAAGGTCAATATAAGACAAGGCAAAAGCTGCCTGGTCGGCATACCCCGGACGTGATCCTGTTGCCACCACAGCAGCCAAAAAGTTATTATCCTTGCCATCCCCGTTCTTTGATGAAAGCTTCGTTCCCGGCGTAATTAACTGGACAACATCTCGTTTAACCATTCCCTTAGCCGTTGCTGGATCTTCCATTTGCTCGACAATGGCCACCTTATGACCAGCATCGACCAAGATATCGATATAGGCTGACACGGCGTGGTGAGGAATCCCGGCCATTGGAATTGGTTCAGCCGAATTTTTATTCCGTGCGGTTAAGGTTAACTCGAGAATTTTGGCCCCCTTAATTGCATCATCTTCAAAGAGCTCATAAAAATCGCCCATTCGGTAAAACACGAAGGCATCGGGGTATTGATCCTTAATTTGATGGTATTGCACCATCATCGGGGTTGGTTCTTTTATCGCCATAAATGGCCCTCCTCTTAACAGTTTTTAAGCGATGTTACCGTTGTTCTTGCCTTTCACTGCCATTTGACGAGTCAGATTGACAAAAGACTTCTTTTATTCACTAATTTGATAACCATCTTTTAATAAATCAGCAAAGTTCACCACCGACTTTGGCTCTGCTGGATAATCCCAAACCGCCTTTTGCATCCAGACCAAATCATACCAAGTATCAAACTTATAGCCAATCCGGTCAAAGGCGCCAACATAGCGGTAGCCCATGTGCTCATGAAAATCACGACTATTTGATGTCAGATGTTCATCATCGACCTTTGGCACGGCGATGCAGGCATTCACATTGATAATGTTTTGATCACGAGAAATTTGCTCAATAATTTTGTACAGGCGCTTACCTAAACCATGGTGACGCTCGTCCTGACGAATATAAATTGAGGTTTCAACCGACCAGGCGTAGGCTTGGCGTGAGCCCATCGGGCTCGTGTAAGCATAACCCAAAATCACGCCATCCAAAACGGCCACGATGTAAGGATGCGTCTTTAACGTTGTTTCAATCCGTGCTTGAAACTCAGCAACCGTCGGCACATCGTATTCAAAGGTAATGGCCGTTTCTCGAATGTAGGGCGCATAAATCGCTAATAATTCGGCCGCATCGGCTGCTATTGCTGGACGGAAAATAATTTGATCTGTTGCCATGGTGATACCTCATCCTAAAAAGTATTTGAAATAAGAAAAGCCTACTTGTCAAACTGACAACTAGGCTTATTTTGTCAGCACTGCCACTGCTTCCACATGGGTTGTTTGTGGGAACTGGTCGACCGGTTGGATAGCACCCTCAAGGGCGTAACCATGGTCCACCAAATCCTTAATATCACGCACCATTGTCGCTGGGTTACATGAAACATAAACCAGGCGCTTTGGACTGATTTCACTAACGGCTTCAATAAAATCAGCTGTTAAGCCCTTTCGAGGCGGATCAACAAAGACAACATCCGCCTTGAGGCCTTCTTCAGCCCACTTGAGCATCTGACTTGGCGCATCGGCCGCAACAAAGTGGCTATTGGTGACTTGGTTAATGCGTGCGTTTTCCTCGGCATCGTCAATGGCCGCTTCGACCAATTCGACCCCATAAACTTCGGCCACATCGTTCGCCACAGTCAAGGCAATCGTTCCGATTCCACAGTAGGCATCAATCACGATATCGGTCTTCTTCAATTCAGCCTTTTCCTTCGCCAACTGGTAAAGCTTAGCAGTCGTTTCGGGATTGACCTGGTAGAAAGAATTAGGGCCAATCAGGTACTTCTTACCCAGCAAGATATCCTCAATAGCGGGCTTGCCCCACAAAACCTGATTTTGATAACCCATAATCACATTTGTTTGGGCCTTATTGACATTTTGAATCACCGATTCGAGCTTTGGTAAGCGCGCCTTTAGTTCGGCTGCAATTGCCTCTGCTTCTGGTAACTTCTTGGTTTTCGTCACCAAAACGACCATTAATTCACCGGTTGCTTTACCAATTCGAGCCATCACATGGCGGATAACACCACGGTCCTCTTTTTCATCATAGGCCAAAATGCCAAACTCTTGTAAGACATCCCGTGTCACGCGGATTGCTTCATCCACGGCTTGGTCTTGGATGTAAAAGGAATCGGTCGGAATTAACTTGTGCGATCCACGCCGGAAAAAGCCAGTTTCTAGGCGACCGTTAATCATTCGCGCCGGTACTTGCGCCTTATTTCGGTAATGGGTTGGGTCCGTCATCCCAATTGTATCGGCCACCTCAACGTCGAGGCGAGCCTTCTTAAATAATTCCTGTACCTGGGACTTTTTCCAGGCCAACTGGGCCGGATAAGCCAAGTTTGCTAGCGGCGCAATCCCTGTCGTTAAGGCCAACTGGTCCGTTAATTCAACTCGGTCTGCTGATTTTTCCAACAAACGTTTTACACGGGCAAAGCCGTAATTTTTTAGGACCTTTGTCACCAAAATTTCGGCCTTTTCACCAGGAAGAGCATCAGTTACAAAGAGCGGAAAACCATCCACCTTCGCCACGCCAAGGCCTTGATAAGTTAAATCGGTCACTGAAGCAGTGATGACTTCATTTTTATGGACCGGAGCGGCCTGTTTAATTGTGCGGTTGGCTTTAGCCATGCTTAGTACTTTTCCTTCTCATCTGCTTTGGGTTCGTGCTGGGTCGCCTCAAGGGCTTCAACCTGTTCCATGAACTCTTCTTGAATCTTAGCATTCGTTGCATCTACGTCAATAGCTGACAAATTAGCAACGAATTCAATATGTTGTTTTAAGTTCTCAAAGGTCATTGGCGCATCCCCACCATACTCACCATCCAGATTCACCTTGATTGGATGATCATCTGATAGCGGTGTGATTTCAACCTTCGACGTCTTCTTATAAATTAGCTGTGGGTTATTCACATGAGAACCATTCAAAACCTGGGCGGCCAACTGCGTAATCTGCCACAAGTTAGCGGCCTTAACAATCAATAGCGTGAACTGACCGTCATCTAATTTGGCATCGGGCACAATCGATTCAAAGCCACCAACCGAATTGGTTAGGGCCAAGAAAATCATTGAGATGTCGCCATCATACTCGCCGTCGTCATAAACAACCTTGGCCTTCACCGGTTCCAATCGTGTTAGTAGCTCGGCACCCTTAACCAGGTAGGCCAAGTAACCATAAAGTGACTTCATCACAGACGGTACGGCATACGTCACTTCGGAAAGCGTCCCTAAAGCAGCAATATTCATGAAGTAGCGGGCATCGGCAGGGGCCAAAATTTGCCCTTCCGCTTCCACTAAGCCACCTCGAGTCGAAATACGACCGATATCCATCTTAATCGTCTGCCCTTTCAAAATCACCTTGGCAGCTTCCAATGGATCATCACGAGAGACCTTCAAAGCTCGGGCGTAATCGTTAGTTGTTCCAGCCGGAATAATCGCCATTTTAGGCCGACGCTTCAAGGGCGCAATCCCGTTGACAACCTCGTTGATTGTCCCGTCACCACCAGCAGCTACGATTAAATCAAAGCCCTCGAAGGCGGCTCGGGTCGCTTCCTTTTGTGCTGAAAAAGGTTCCGGGGTGGTGGCATATGTCGATGTTTCGTACCCTGCTTCTTCATACACTCGGATAATGTCTAACATTTCCCGTTTCGCTGTTTCCCGACCCGAACTAGGGTTATAGATAATTCGTGCTCGTTTCATGACTCACCTGCAAAGCTTCCCAATCATTCATACAATCAGTAAAGCCTCGACTTCCTCCTAAAATATATGTACAAAAGCCCGCAAAGCGGTGCTTTTATGACAGTAACAAGGCCAACTACTTTGGTCAACCGACAATTACTGCTTGATTATTGGTTAGCGCTTGTTCAACTCGGCTAACAAAAGCTTGTTCAAGACACCAGGGTTGGCCTGACCCTTGGACTTTTTCATCAATTGGCCAATCAAAAAACCAGTTGCCCGGTCCTTACCACCCTTAAAGTCTTCAATTGACTGTGGGTTGTCATCCAAGACTTCGGTGATCATTGGTGTCAAAACGGCTGGGTCAGAAATCTGAACCAAACCTTGTGCCTTAGCATAGGCTTCTGGCTCTTCACCTTCCATGATGGCCTCAAAGACCTTCTTGGCTTGCTTAGTTGAGATGGTGCCGTCTTCAATCAACTTCACCATACCGGCCAAGTTTTCAGGAGTCAAATCGGTATCCTGCAATTCAACCTGGTTCTTGTTCAAGTAAGCGTTCACGTCACCGATTAAGTAGTTGGCAACACGCTTTGCAGCTGGTTTTGAATCGGCTCCAGCATTGACAGCGGCATCAAAGAAGTTCGCCATTGCCAAGGTTTGTGTCAAAACTTCGGCATCATATTGCTCCAAACCAAGGTCTTGTACATAGGCCACCTGTCGGTCCCCAGCTGACTTTGGCAATTCAGCTTGAACACGGTCAATCCAGGCTTGATCAATGTGGATTGGTGACAAATCAGGTTCTGGGAAGTAACGGTAATCATCCGCCACTTCCTTGACCCGCATCAAGAGCGTTGACTTGGTTGGCTCATCGTAACGACGAGTTTCCTGGCGGACCTTGCCACCAGAACGAATCACCTGTGCCTGACGGCGTTCTTCGAATTCCAAAGCAGATTGGACATAGTGGAAGGAGTTAATGTTCTTCATTTCCACTCGTGTTCCATAAGTCTTTGACCCTCGTGGACGCAATGACACGTTGACATCAGCTCGCATCTGTCCTTCTTGCATCTTGGCTTCCGAAACACCCGTAAACAAGACAACTCGACGCAATTGTTCCAGGTAAGCGTAGGCTTCTTCTGGTGAAGACAAATCAGGCTTGGACACGATTTCAACCAACGGTGTTCCCTGACGGTTCAAATCAACGTATGAATAACCATCGGTACCGTGAGTGTTCTTTCCAGCATCTTCTTCGACGTGAAGTTCTTCAATCCCAATTCGCTTTACGCTACCATCAGGCATGTTAACGTCTAAGTAACCATGACGACCCAATGGTGTTCGCATTTGAGTTGTCTGGTATGACTTTGGGTTATCCGGGTAAACATAGTTCTTCCGGTCCCAACGAATGTCTTCTGAGATTTCGGCATGCAAAGCCAAAGCTACACGCATACCGTATTCGATAGCACCCTTGTTGGCAACCGGCAAGACCCCTGGGTAACCCCAGTCAATCACGTTGGTGTTTTCGTTAGGCGCATCGCCATAGTGAACGGGTGAAGGTGACAGCAGCTTAGAATTTGTCTGCATTTCAACGTGGACTTCAAGTCCAATGGTTGTTTCAAAGTTTTCGTTTGCCATTTGTCCCCTCCTTATTTCCCTTCGACAACCGGATGTTGGTCGTAGAAGTGGTTTACTTGTTCAAAGGCATAAGCAACTTGGTAAAGGGTTGCTTCATCAAATGGCTTACCAATCAACTGCATACCGACTGGCATGCCACCATTGAAGCCAGCATTGATGGACAACCCTGGCAAACCAGCCAAGTTCACTGGAATCGTCAAAACGTCGCCCAAGTACATGGTCTTTGGATCACCAATTTCTTCACCAATACCGTAAGGTTGGGTTGGTGTCGTTGGGCCAACAATCAAATCATAGTCAGCAAAGACCTTATTAAAGTCCTCAATAATCAATGTTCGAATTTGAGCGGCCTTCTTGAAGAAGGCATCGTAGGCACCAGCTGAAAGGGAGAACGTTCCCAACATAATCCGGCGCTTAACTTCATCTCCGAAACCTTCCGTTCGAGTGTTCTTGTAAACTTCTTCCAATGACTTGGCGTCTGGTGCACGGAAACCGTAACGGATACCATCGTAACGCTGCAAGTTTGAAGAAGCTTCTGATGACATCAAGATGTAGTAAGCAGCAACCCCGTATTGGGTGTGGGGCAATGAGACCTTATCAACGGTTGCTCCCATGGCTTCTAATTGGACAATGGCAGCCTTAACCTGTGTGGCCACTTCATCTGAAATTCCTTCTTGGAAGTATTCTTCAGGTACGGCAATCTTCATGCCCTTGATGTCTTGACCAATCTTTTCGGCAAAATCAGGGACTTCCAATTCAACAGAAGTTGAGTCCTTCTTGTCAAAACCAGAAATAGCATTCAAAACTAAGGCGTTGTCCTTGACCGTCCGGGTCAATGGACCGATTTGGTCCAAAGATGAGGCCATGGCAAAGAGTCCAAAACGCGATACTCGACCATAAGTTGGCTTCATCCCTACCAAACCGTTGAAGGCGGCTGGCTGACGGATTGATCCACCAGTATCAGAACCAAGCGCATAAGGGACCTGGCCAGCAGCAACGGCAGCAGCCGATCCACCAGATGAACCACCAGGAACCTTCGTGTGATCCCAGGCGTTCTTCGTCTTCTTGTAGTAAGAAGTTTCGGTTGACCCACCCATGGCAAATTCATCCATGTTGGCCTTTCCAACGATAACGGCACCGGCATCGTTCAACTTGGTCGTGACCGTTGCATCATAAACTGGCTTGAACCCTGACAAAATATGGGAAGCACCCGTTGTTTCCAAACCATTTGTGGCGATATTGTCCTTGATGGCCATTGGAATACCAGCCAAAGGATTTGAAAAGTCACCCTTTTCATCAACGGCACGAGCCTTGATTAAGGCTTCGTCTTCGTGCATCCGGACGAAAGCTTGCAAGTCTTCATCGGTTGCCTGAATGTTGGCCAAAGTTTCCTTGGTCAATTCTTCGGCCGTGATTTTGCCAGCTTTCAAATCAGCATTCAAGTCGGCTAAGGTCTTGTCAAAATAATTAAAAGTCATTAAGCTTCGTCCTCCCCGTTCAAAATAGCGGGCACCTTAATTAAGTCGGCTGCCTCGTCTGGTGCTTGGGCCAACAAGGCCTTCTTTTCATGCCAATTGTCCGCAACATCTTCTCGTAAATGGTTCACATTCGGTGTTACTGAGAAAGTTGGCTCGACATTGGTTGTATCTACCTCTGCCATCTTCTCGCACATTGCTACGATTTCCTGGAGTTGTCCAGTGAAGTGCTCAAGTTCCTGGTCGGAAAAGCTCAGCTTGGCCAAGTCAGCAACGTGAGCGACTTCTTCTTTTGAAATTGATGTTGCCATGGGTCACCTGCCTGAAAAAGCGGATTTCTTCGTCTTTTTCAAGGCTATCCTTTCTGATGTAATTACTGTTCTATTCTACCATAAAAGCCCATAGTTGCCCCTGCTAAATGGCAGAATGCTTGCAAATTAAGAAAAGGGTGAAGCTGATTTTTCCTTGAATGTCAAGCTATCCTTGATTTTTTTTGAAAAAACCGTATAATTAGTCATGTTGTCAAAACAACTGTCCAAGTCCTTAGATTAACGTCTCACCGTCGTTTCTCTCAGCACTTGGAGACATTTAAGAAAGGTGGAAATGATTATGGCCCTTACACAAGAACGTAAGAACGAAATCATGAAGGAATATGCCCGCCATGAAGGCGATACTGGTTCAGTGGAAGTTCAAGTTGCAGTTTTGACTGCTGACATCAACGAATTGAACGGTCACATGGAAACGCACAAGCATGATTTTCATTCACAACGTGGTCTTTTGAAGAAGATCGGTCGCCGTCGTAACTTGCTCCGTTACCTCCGTGGTACTGACGTTACGCGTTACCGTGAATTGATCAAGCGCTTAGGTTTGCGTCGTTAAGCTTTTGCTTACAAATAACCAGAATCAAATTTAAGGAGACGGACATATGCCAATTATTGAATCATCAATTCAACGAGTTCGTTTGAGTGCTAAGCAGCACGATCGTAACGAACCACAAAAGTCAGCTTACCGTACTGCCGTTAAGCGCTTCTTGAAGGCTGCCAAGGCCGGATCTGCTGATACTGCTGAAATGTACAAGCAAGTATCATCAGCTATCGATCACGCCCAATCAAAGGGATTGATCAAGAAGAACAAGGCTTCACGTCAAAAGTCACGTTTGGCTAAGTACGTAAAGTAATCAATTAATATTGATAAACGAAATCCCCCAACACGAATGAGTTGGGGGATTTTTTATTGAGATTATTTATTTGCTAGCAAGTTGTCAACTGTCACTCATGACCAGCCGCTAACCTTCTAGTCGTACTTACTTAAAAGCAGCAAACGCCTGATCAATTTGCTCATATTCGTCTTGCGTTAAATCAACATCCAAGGCCTTAACGTTTGCTTCCACCTGGTCAGCATTACGTGCACCAGGAATCACGGCGCCAATAGCAGGGTTAGCAATGTACCAAGCCAAGATTGTTTGGGCAACAGTGACACCATGGCTATCAGCAATCGCCTTCACCTTGTCCAAGGCAGACAAAATGGTATTAAATTGGTCCTGGCTATATTGCTTTTCAAACTTAGCGTAATCGTCCTTCGTGTACTTACCCGTCAAAAGGCCCGATGCCAATGGGAAGTATGGAACAAAGGAAATCTGATTTTCCTTCAAGTAAGTCCACTCATCCTTTTCAGCGCCACGGTAAACCAAGCTGTAGTGGTCTTCGACAATATCAACCTGGTTATTCTTATTCGCTTCTTTGATTTGATCAAGGCTAAAGTTTGACACCCCAATTGCACGAATCTTACCAGCTTCCTTCAATTCGTTCAATGCTGCAACGGCCTCGTCCTTTGGTGTTGCTTCATCTGGGAAGTGGATGTAGAAAATATCGATATAATCAGTCTTCAAACGCTTCAAGGAGTCCTCGACGGCCTGCTTCAAGAATGCTGGACTATTGTTTGGCTTATTGCCGTTACTGGCATCCTGAGCACCCTTGGTCGCAATCACAATCTTTGATCGGTCATAATCTTGGATGGCATCACCGATAATTTCCTCAGATCGGCCTTCCCCGTACATATAGGCAGTATCAATCAAGACCACTCCTGCGTCCAAGGCTTCTTTGACCAAGGCATAGCCGTCTTCATCCTTCAAACCAGGAAAAAGGTTGTGGCCACCGACCTTGTTGGTCCCCAAACCAAGCTTGGTTGTCTTCACATCAGTCTTGCCAATTGTTACTTCTTTTGCCATGCGTTTGTTCCTCCTGAATCCGTTACGTGTGTTGTTTTAAAAAATCGTTCATAAGTATTGTAAACTAACAGACCGGTTGTTGAAAAGGTAAGATTGAAAATACCTATTTTAAAATCAGAAAAATAGCCGATTTTTTGTAGAAAAAATTGAATTTTTAAATCAACAAGGGCATCGATTTTTTACTGACAATACATGGCCCAATTTTCAAATCAGATATTCTGATTTTTCAATTAAATTCGAGTATCCCATCTCGCTGTTAAGATTTACGAATTCGGCCTCCTCTGCCGATTTTTTTGGCTACCTTTTGTCCGTCTCATCGACAGATGATCACTAATGACATTCACGATTAATTTCAAAATTAAGAAAATAACTGTCAATGCGAAGTATCCTACCACAAGCGTTACATACATAAAAATCCCAATTGCAAAAACCAGTATCATTATCGGTAATAGCATGATTCTCTCTCCCCTTTGTGGTGTCGTTTTCTCTTAAATATCGGCCGGTACTGCACTGAAGGCCACCTAAATGGTATTTTACGTCTTTATTAAAGATAGTTCCTAAAAAATTTTTTCTAACATTACAATCAATCACCGACTGTTGCCACTGGCTTTTCGATAGAACTTTTAATTCAAAGAGTAGCCCACAGCATTACTAGTCAAAGTCATTATCACAGAACTGAGGATGCACCCCAAATAAACTAAAAAGCACGCGACAAAAATGTCGCGTGCTTTCTGCATAAATAAAACAGCACTTAATCAATTATTTTTGGTCAAACGCGCTAGTATCTAAGCTGTTCATGATTCATATTACCAGTTTAATAGTTCAATCAAATTTAGTTCGAAGTTTCAACCAATTGAAACTTCATTTTCTGTACTACTGAACGGCCACCAATTGAGTTCGCATAGTTCAAAACATCAGTAATTGATGCTCGATAATCAGTGGTATTATTTTGGCTAAAGGACATTGGCTTTGTCCCGCTTTGACTTGCCGTACTAGTATCACTCATTAAATACTTATAATAAGCACCATCATTACCAGTATCGCCAACAACCTTAGCAATAAAAGTTGGATTCGACTGATTGGCAACCTTTGTCAAAACAATCCCTTTTGACTGCATCAAACTCAATTTTTGCCATTGATCGTCACCATGAGCTAAGCCATAGAGGGCAATCATACGATAAGCTAAATCATCACTAGAACGAAAGTCATCTTGAGTAAGAGTATTACTTACCATTGGGGTCGAGGTAGACGAAGTTGAATTCGTGCCTGTACTTGAACTAGTACCTGCGCTAGAATTAGCATCCTGTTTATTAGTATTAGAACTAGTAGTAGCAGCATTTTGATTGCTACCACCGCTAGTAACAGACGGCTCTTTTTGATTAGTAGAAGCAACACTTTTTTGACTAGAAGACTGGGCCAAACTACTTTTCTTTTTAGTTATAAATCCTTGTTCTTGATCAGTTGGATTCGTAACTGCATTAACAATAAAAGTAGTGGCCCCCAGTGTTAAAACGACAGCCACCGCCGTCATAGTTAGCAAGATTTTTTTCTTTCTAAACATCTTGCAGACTCCTTAAATTCGTATTATCCTCGTACCCTAGCACAGAAATTCAACACTAACGTAATCTGACATTTCAATTATATATTCAATATTACGTAACGTCAATATACTTTTTTTCACATTAGAATATTCTTATTTTAAATAAAAATCGATAGCTTAAAAAATCCTAAACAAAATTAGAATAAAATTTTTCATCCATTTTCAGAATAGATACTGATTAATTTTCATTTTCCTTGTAATTTCCAAAATAACTAATGGCGCGGCCATCCCCATAAACAGCCCAGCAATTAACTGTATATATAAATTATCCAACCCTAACTTAGTAAAGACAATTCGTGTTCCTGCTGTGAAGATAATGTGCAAAAGAAAAATAGCCATTGAGTTTCGTCCTACATAATCAATCACACTACTTTTAATATGTTTTGATAAATTGATTAACAAGACAACACCGCTCATTGCAACAAAAAATGAAAATGCATTGTGCAAAGCAGTTGGCATTGAAACAAAGAAATAGATAAGGTACAAAATGATAACCAATATCAAATTCAACCAAATGTTTACTTTATCGAGTAAATCAGCATGATTTAACACTAATGTACCCAATGCAAAGAAAATCATGTAGTAAAAGATTCGCCAAAATTCCCACACACCCATAAATGGTGATATCAAGAACATGATAGCTGCAAAGCCGATGTACCACTTAGTAGACAGTTTAAAGACATGCAAAAACAAGTAATAAACCATAAAAATCCAAAACAAGTCATATAAGAACCAGAACTGAGCATAAGGCATAAATGGCAGCTGAACAGCATTTCCCAATCCTTGACCATTATTCGTACTCTTGGAAAAGATTTGCATAACAACGGCTTGAACAATTCCCCAGACAAAGTAAGGAATTAGCAACGTCTTTGCTTTTTGCCAAATCGCTGTTTTAGCGACACGTTGTACCCACTTAATGGCAAAGATACCACTCAAAAAGAAGAAAAGAGGCATGTGTGTTGCATAAATAACACTGTGCTGCAAACGATAACTAAGGGTATTGCCCCAGACACCTGCATCGTGAACGCCTAAAATGACGTGTCCATAAACCACTAGCAGGATTCCGATGGCCTTAGCAACATCCACCCATTCGATTCGTTTATTCATTATTATTCTCCATTAATCAAAAAAATTAGCCGCTTAAAAGCGACCAAATGAATATTTTCCATTCATAACTATACCATAAATTTAAACCACTTAAAAAAGAAAAGACGACAAATCAACCATTAGCGTTTACATAAGAATAAATTATTCAAATTCAATGGATAACACTTTATTCACTATAAGAATTTGTGCTGATAGGTTATTCTAAAAAAAATTTTGTTATATTTTATAGTTGACATGTCTCTAAATACATAAAAATTAATACCAATATCGATTATTGTCAATGTAAACTAAAAAGCCAGTCACTGATAAAATTTCAGCAACTGGCCATTTAAGCCCTAATTTTTGCATTACGGTTTGAAAACCGAATTAACTAATCAAATATTATTGATTAGTCTAACACACCTGTAACTGGGTTATAATTGACCCATTTTTTCTGATCATCTAAATATTGTGCTCCATATTTCATAGCACCAGTAATAGTGTCAAATAGATACCAATGATTTTCATCATATTGTTCACCGTACTGCATCGTTCCATCCTGGCGGTTGTACAGCACCCACTTGTTTTTTTCTGGAATATACTGACGACCATATTGCATGGCACCAGTCAATGAATCAAATAAGTACCAGTGTCCTTGATCATATTGTTGGCCGTATTGCATTGCACCACTGTTTCGATCATACAACACCCACTTATTTCCATCTGCGATATATTGACGACCATACTGCATGGCTCCGGTTATCGTATCAAAGAGGTACCAATGTCCCTGATCTTCCTGTTCACCATACTTCATGGTTCCATCATTGCGATCGTATAACACCCACTTGTTTCCATCTGCGATATACTGACGGCCATACTGCATGGCTCCAGTTTCAGTATCAAATAGGTACCAGTGTCCTTGATCATTCTGTTCGCCATACTGCATAGTTCCATCGTTGCGGTCATATAATGCCCACTTATTACCACCTGCAACATACTGACGGCCATACTGCATAGCTCCAGTTATCGTATCAAATAAGTACCAGTGTCCTTGATCATTCTGCTCACCGTACTGCATGGTTCCATTAATACGGTCATACAATACCCATTTGTTTTCATCAGCAATGTACTGGCGACCATACTGCATGGCCCCTGTATTCTGATCGAACAAGTACCAATGACCATCAACATACTGTTGCCCGTATTGCATATCACCATTCTGGTCATAATAAACATTACGGCCATCATACAATTGCTGGAAACCAGTCTGTTTTTGTCCTGTTTTTTTATTGATTAAATTCCATTGACCATTTTCAAAGACTTCCTGATTAGCCCTATCTACTTGAATATTAACAGTCTTAATTCCGTCTACACTAGCAGTACCAGTGTATGCGGAGCTACCATCAACAGTGGTGTAACCTAACAAATCTGGATATGCAACATTAATACTTTTTCCTACCAAATCTTTAGAATAAATAGTTTTAACAACCTTATTATCAGAATCTACAAAATTAATTTTTGTCAATTGTTCTTGATTTGAATTTTTAGCATCTTTGTAGAACTTCAGTGATTGCAGAGGATGACCTTGGATATCAAACAGGCCTTGATTATCCCATGAAGATCCCCCCCATGCTGGCTTTCCTTGCCAATACATCTTGCTATTAGGGAAATATCCAACAGCAGCGGAGGAAGCCCAACCAGTTCCATACTTTTCAGCATTCCCTTTATCCTGGTCACCATAACGCCAACCAGCAACAGTTGGAATCCAAGCTGGTTCCCAATAAAAGGCACCCAAGCCATTGGCCTGTGACATCACCGTTTGATAAAGCTGAGTCAGCTCGTCGACTTGACCCTGTGGGCCAACTGGGAAGGCATTCGTATTTTGCCAATCGCTTTGATCCTCACCAATCGAATTTGGAGTTGAATCAGCATTCTTTAATGAATTAACCCAGGCAGTTTCCATAACTGCGAAAAGTTTGCCATACTTATCCATCGCCATCTTTTGGACGCTTGCCAATGTTTCAGGTGTATTTGACTTGGCAGTAACTGACCAATATGGATAGTAAGATGATCCAAGTACATCGTAATCAACATTACCAGCCTTCAAAACTGACATAATGTTATCATATTTTGTCAAATCAGGAGTTTCCAATTGAATAGTGATTAATGCATTTGAATCACTATCACGAACGGCTTTTGAAGCAGAATTTAGATAGGCAACAATTTTTTGACTCTTTTCAGGATCAAGCCAAGCGCCAGTATAAGAACCGCCGGCATCACGATTAGTCGTTTGGCCCATCATTCCGTTTGTGATTTCATTTCCAATTTGAACCATTCCAACATTTACACCAGCATCCTGGAACTTCTTAATTGTTTGACTAGTATAATCATAAACATCTTGAACTAACTGCTCTTGCGAATGGCCAGCCCATGCTTTCGGAAGAATCTGCTGAGCAGGATCTGCCCAAAAATCAGAATAGTGGAAATCTAATAACACTTTCATGCCATACTGACTTGCCTCTTGAGCAATTTTCAAATCTTGGTCAGCATCATTATCACCACCACCATACCCTTGTCCTTGAGCATTTTTAGGATCGTTCCATACTCGAAGACGGATATAGTTGACTCCTTCATCATGTAAGATTTTTAGCAAGCTAACTTCATTGCCATTATAATCATAAAACTTTACACCAGCATCCTTTAATGACTGGTACGAAGAAATATCAACACCACGAATTGCCTGATTAGTCATGCTATCAATTTTGGTGATATTAACATTTTGTTCCTTCAAACCGGTGTCACCACCAAATTCATAAGGGTCCTGTTTAGCAGCATTAGGATCAACAGTCGGCGTTGTCTGCTGGTTATTATCATCTGAAATTTGTTTAAAAACAGTCAGTGATTGTAGCGGCTTGCCCTGATCATCAAAAAGTGCTTGATTATCCTGTGTGTTGCCACCCCAATATTGATCAGCTCCACTAATATATCCTGCTGCATATTTTGAAGCCCAGCCAGTTCCATATTGATTAGCAGCAGCATTGTTAGCTGCCCATCCAGCAGAATTACCCGGCTTTACAGCAATCCAGGTAGCATCGCCGTATGCAACTCCAACGCCATTATTATTGCCATCTGATGTGACTAAAGAGAACAATTGCTGCAAATAAGTAGCTTGTCCTTGAGGACTAATAGTGCCTGTCTTGTTTGCCAATATATCGGAAGCAAGGGAATCATTGACCTTTCCATCACTATCCTGATCAGTAAATGGATAAGTCACTGAACCAACAGTGAACTTTTTGTGAACAGCTAACACAGCTGCCTTAGCTGCTTTGATATCATCTAAACTATTCCATGCGGGATTAATATTTGCTGAAATTACATCATAATTAACATTTGATTGATCAAGCTGCCATAATACACTTGACCACCATTGATTTGGCTTTCCAAGGCCGATAGCAACTTCGGCACTTGGATCTTGACTTTTAACAGCATCCGCTGCTGTTTTTAACAAACCAGCAATAGTTGGCATGTCTGTCTTATCCATAAATAACCAATTAATCTGATTACCCAGTGTCACCATATCTGGTGTTACACCAGCAGCCTTTAACTGAGACAAAGAATCCGTAGTGTAATCTTGCACTTTTTTATTGAGTGCATCAGTATCCGTTGGCCAATTTTTAGGTGCCTTTTGCGTTGTATCATAGGTCTGTGCATCAGAATATAAGAAAGTAATATTTACCTTTAAACCTGCTGCTTTTGCAATTGCAGCAGTCTTCATGGCATTTTGAAGACTTGGCACACCTTCACCGTATGGATGTCCCTGTGCATCAAACGGATCCACAGCAACTTTTAAAGAAATGTAGTTAACGCCATTTGCCTTTAACAAATTCATTAACTGAGTGTCATCGACTTTTTGACCATTAAAATCATAATAAGTAACACCTGCAGATTTTTCAGCCTGATAAGAAGTTAAATCAACACCTTTAATCGTATCTGATGTTACAGTATCAACTTTCCCAACTTGAGCTGGGAGCTTACTAGCACCAGTGTCTGTTCCATTCTTATAAGCATCAGCTACTGCATTGGCATCGGTACTAGTTGAACCTGAATTATTGCTTTGAGTAATGTTGGCCGCTTGAAAATTAGTGTTTGTAGACTTAGCATCTGTGACGTCTGATTTGGTAGAAGTTGCATCCGATGATGTTACTTGTTTAGTTAGTACGCCTTTACTATCAGCTTGATAAACCTGTCCATCAACAGTTACCGAGTTGTTTACCAGTAAAGTTTGATCAGCATTAAAGTAATACTGTTGCTGATTAATAGTTTGGAGACCAGTTACAGCAAGACCATCAGCACCAAAATAATAGGTTTTATTTTCTTGAGTAGCCCAGTTATTAACAACTTTAGTTCCATTTGTATCAGAATAATCAACTAATCCTTGGTCACTTTTCTGTATTCCAATTACAGTTTGTGAATTATTTACTGTAGAAACATCAGAAGCACTTGCTCGTACAATATTAGATTGCAACATTACTGATCCGAAAATACCGGCAATCGTTGCAGCTCCAATAGCCCAATGCTTACCATTTTTATACATTTTAAATCGCACAATCAATTCTCTCCTGACTACTGTACTAATTTAACTCCCAAAAAAGGCATTGTTTAAATGAAGATTAAACAACGCCTATTTTATCGTAATTTCATGGATTTATCAATAAGACATAGAAAGGAAATACGTATAATTGTTCTTAAACAAGTATTTTTTACAGCTAATTCTGAACCAAAATCAACTGTACAACAACTGAAACCAGTATTTACTAATTTTGACAATCACAAAAGCTTAACCTTATCAGTACACCACTAAATTTTAAAATTATTTATTTTCATTTAGGTCATTTTTTTCTAAAAATAAAAAGCTTACTTAATACATAATTTGAAATTATCACAAATATATTTTGAATTAAATTCCATATTAAATCATTTTGATGCAGCACTGAAACACCAAAAGCCATTATTAACCAACCTACTACGCCAGTCGCAATTCTAGCAAAATAAAATTGCCAAATTTCACGGAATAGATCTTTAAAATCTGAATTTTCAGAATGAAAAACCCAAATTCTATTAGTTATATAGGCAAACAAAACCGATAAGAACCAAGAAAAAATATATGATACCGTATAGTCAAAATTAATTACCTTAGAAAATATAAAATAGGTAATGATGGAAACGATAGTTGTGGCAACACCAAAAAATAAATATAAAATCGTTTCAAAATACTTTTTAACATTTTGGATTAATTTTCTAAACATCAATTACACTATCTCCCTCAACTGCATTCTTTTGCTTACTAGTCAAAAAAAGTAAATACGTTGTTATAATATATCCAGTTATATATAATAACGACAATACAAAATCCGGAACATTATTAGTAAGAAATAAATACTTAGAATACTCAATTAATATTGGTATTAACATAAGTAAGCAAATAGAGAAATATTTTCTTATATTCACAACAGCCAAAGCAATTATTAACATTTCTATCACAAAGCCATATCTCTCATGCATTGCCGGCAAAAACATCACTGCCGTCCACACAAACCATAATGCACTTAGAAGCAGTTGTTCGTAACTAACTTTATCAAATTCAGTAAATTTATCTAATAAGACAACAAAGCCAATTATTATAACACCCGAAAAAAGAAAAAAGGCAAATTTATGAAGTAAGTCATACTGACTTCCACCAAAAAAAGTCCAGATATTTGGCATATTTAATGTCAACAACGGGTACCCTTCTGTCTGATTTGCATATATTGTAAGTGGTGATAACAAGTCTCTTCCAAAGAAAAAACTAGGAATCGCCACAACGTACAACATGAGAGGCAAAAAAACAAAATACAAAATGGAAAAGTTCTTTTTTAATGCATAAATTAAAAAGAAAAAGGGCAAAATAAATACTGTTTGCAATTTAAAAGCTAGTGCCAAACCAAGCATAATAAAAGACAACATAAACTTATCTTTTATTATTAAAAAAATTGAAAACAAGACAAAAAAAGCATAAATAGAATCTGCTTGCCCCCAAAAAGACGAATTTAAAACGACTAATGGTGAAAGTATCGAAAAGGAATAGCCAAATAAAAAATTTCGAAATTTATTTTTAACATTAAAACTAGATGCAACCAATCCAACGACAACAGATAATAAAAAATCAAAAAAGATTGATAGCATTTTGAATGTCATCAAAGCGGGAATGCGAAAAAAAACAGCCAACGCTATTAATTCTTGATAAAGAATATTGTAATCACCCACTTGATTCTTTAATGCATTAGCTCCCCCAAGGTTATCAATTTGGTTATACCAGTTTATTAAATAAACGTTCATATCACCACTAACAAAGTGATAGCCACTAATTCGAATAAACACCGCTACTAAATTGACTGCAATAAACAACAATCCATATTTATTTTTTATTAAGTAATCAATTACTTTTTTTTCGCCACTCAATATCATTATTTATAATATGCTCCTACTGCTATTTTTTATCTAATAAATTATCTTGAATGATAAAGCGTGGACGGGCTTTGGTTTCGTTAAATACTTTTCCAAGATATTCACCAATAATTGACAAACCGATTAGTTGAATACCGCCAATAAACCAAATCGAAACCATGATTGACGACCATCCTTGAATAGTATGACCAATAAAATACTGATAGGCTGTGTAAATTAGCATCAAAAAAGAAATAAGAGTTGTTAGCAGCCCAAGAGTTAGTACAAAATGCATGGGAGCCACCGAAAATGATGTGATGCCATCCCAAGCTAGACCAAGCATTTTTTTTAGCGGATACTTTGATTCCCCTAATTCTCTCTCTTTACGTTCATAGTAAATTACTTTACTTGGAAAACCAATTTTAGGAACAATGCCACGCAAGAATAAATTACGTTCTTTATAGCTTAATAGTTGATCAACTACTCTTCCAGATGTAAGGCGAAAATCGGCTGCATCTGGAACCATTTCAACACCAATTTTATTCATTAATTTATAAAATAACTCGGCAGTCCATCTTTTAAAGCGGGTATCTGTTTTACGTTCATTACGTGCACCATAAACGACATCATACCCCTGGTCAAATGCATCAATCATCTTAGGAATAACATTAACATCATCTTGCAGATCAGCATCAATCGTAATAAAAACATCACCATAATTTCGAGAGGCTGTCAGTCCACCAATTACCGCATTTTGATGACCAAAATTACGGCTAAAATTAATGCCAGAAATATAAGAATATTTTTTTGAAAATTCTTCAATAATGTTCCAAGTTTTATCTTTTGATCCATCATTAACCACAACGATTTTACTTAAATCTGAAACCTTCTTTTGCTTCACTAACCCTTGCAGTATATTACCTAAAACCCCTAATGATTTTGGCAATGATTCCTCTTCATTATAAGCGGGAACCACGATTACTAACCTATTCAAAACACCAGGCCTCCTGATTTATTATTTTCCAGAATAAACACTATTATATTGTAACAAATTAGTGATTCATAGTGCTAAATTTCTATTTAATTCAATAAATTTAGCACAAAATAATCTTTATCATTTGTTAAATTTACTTGAGATCCTTTTATACTATTTATTAGAAACATTTTATTCGATTCTCTGCTTATGATCACTATTCTATAGATATTATCTACTGATCGCCGAAATTTCTTTGTTCAACATCTCTATAAGCTATATTTGTTGCTTAAAATTGTATAGAGAACTAGTCAGATTGAAATTTTATAATTACTCATGATGGAGCATGCATTAATAATAGGGGATTTAAACATAAGAAAACCCTGAAAGTTTATAGACTTTCAGGGTACAAAATCTTTATTTCATTAAATTAAACTTACTTAGATAACAGCAACATTCATTGATGCTGGTGCTCCAAAACCAACAGGCTGTAAGTTGTGATTTAGATAATTCCATTCTCCAACAGAAATCCAATAGTTTGCTCCCCTAGCATACTGTAAGGGGTCTGCTACCAGAAAACCGTCATTTCGATAACCGTAAATTAATTGAACATGAAAATGATCGCGACCAGGTCCTACCTGAAAATCCCATGGAATATATGAAATTACAGGATTGTTAGAAAGCAAAGAAATCAATACTTCATTTATTCCTGCACCTGTCATATCTCTTGTTTGTACACCAAAGGCATTGTTTAAATGACTAGCTAGTGGTGCCGCCAAAACAGTTGTTGTGTATGAGCGACCATAACCAAATGGATTTCCATTAAATCCATCATATGGTGAAACACCATCACCATAACCAATCTGGTTATAAATTTCCTGTAGACTAGCGACTCTCTTTCCTTTTATTGACAATGCCATTTGCAACGAGGCACCTTCACATCCTTCGGGTGCACCTTCTGAGGTCTGATTGATGCTCTGATGAGGGAAATCAATGTTCAAAATCGATGTATCTAAGCGTCCATCATCATAAAAATGAACCGACTGGCCATAAATATTTTGCCATCCTTTATAAATTTCTGCTTGCCAACCAGCAAAATAAATACTATATCCATCTACGAAGTAATGATATCCGCTAACATAGGTTCCGTCATTTCTATTAGCAAAAATTAATTTTCCAGTCGTAGGTATAGTTATAAAACCATACCCCATTGACCCATCAGAAATATTGAAAAAGTACCAATTCCCTTCATCGTACTGTTCACCATATTGCATCATTCCATCTACTCGGTTATACAGTACCCACTTATTCTGATCACCAATATACTGACGACCATATTGCATTGCTCCAGTCATAGAGTTGAACAAATACCAATCATTTTGGTCATATTGTTGACCATAGCGCATTGTTCCATCATTTCGATCATATAGGACCCATTTATTTTGATCATTAATGTATTGTCGACCATACTGCATCGCCCCAGTGCTAGAATCAAAAAGATACCAATTACCCTCATCATATTGTTGCCCGTAAAGCATTTGACCGTTGTTGCGGTCATAAAGAACCCATTTATCCCCACCAGCAATGAATTGACGACCATACTGCCTTGATCCATCATTCATATTGAACAGGTACCAATTACCTTGATCCTGTTGTTCCCCATACAGCATTTGCCCATTTTGATGATCATAGTAAACAGATTTCTTGTCATCAGTCAAATAAAATTGACCAGTAACCGCTTGTCCTGTTTGCGCATCAAAATAATACCAATGGTCCTGATATAGTTGCTGACCAGATAACCGTTCACCAGAATTTTGATCAAATAAATAATATGACCCATTAATATTTTGCAATCCATAAGCCATTGATCCAGAATCTAAATCATAATAGGCCCACTTATTAGATGATGAAATGAATTGCATTCCAAATTTCATCTGCCCAGTCTGTTGGTCAAATAAATGCCATGAACCATTAACTTGCTGTTCACCTGTTTCAAGATAACCATCTGAAGAGAATAAATATTTTTGACTATTTATTGTCTGGAGGCCCTGAACCTTATGTCCATTATCATCAATATAATACCGTCCATTAGTATCCTTCTGCCAACCATTAGCCGATGATTGAGTGCTATCCACTTTTTGATTGGAGCTATCGGATGTTTGAGTGTTAGACGTCAAATTTGAATTATTCGTCGGAACTGAATCTTGATTATCATCAACACCCTGCTTACTACTGTTTTGGTTACTAATATCTTGACCACTAGAATTTCGGTTGCTAGTGCCTTGACTACTGGTATTTTGGTTGCTAGTACCTTGATTATTAACGCTTTTCTCATTGCTACTTAAAGTAGAAGCATCATTTTTTGTCGCCACTTGTCCACTAGTTGGCTGATTACTTGTATTTACAGTATCAGCTGAAACTGCATCATAACCAAGCGTAAATCCAAAAAACAAGGATCCTACGAGTAACGCTTTCGGTCCCCATAAATAATTTTTTCTATTTTTCATACCTTTACTCTAATTTCTCTCTAATTTGAATATCCATTACATATTTATTTTAATTATAATTCATTTTAGTTTCGATTTCTACTGGTATCAATTAAATCTGATACAAAAAACGATGTTTTTAAATTTTAATTCAAATAAAAAAGGGAATTCATTATGAATTCCCTATAAAAGTACTATCTATTCTTTTTATCTTGTGCGTATTCAACGCTAGGATTAAATTTCAAGCCTGCCTTAACTCCCTTACGAATAATGGCTAACTTTCCTTTCTTGTTTTCCGTATTCGAAAACAAAATTCTAATATAATCTAACCATGGACGTACTTCCGCACGCAATTTTCGATACATTTTACGTTGACGAGCGTAGTACATCTTATTTCGATAATGGTAGAAATAACGTGGGGTCCTATCTGAGGAATCTTCCAACAGTGATGAACCTACATTAGCTTTCGTTGCGTGTGTCACCTGAGACGTTGGTACAAAGTATCCTGGACGAATTCGAGCAGCACGTTCAGTATACTCAATATCATCTCCCCAAATAAAGAAATCAACAATAGGTAACCCAATTTTAACAACCACATCTCGTGCCAAAAGTAACGAAACGAACGTCGCATTGCGCGTTTCCACGACACGATTTTCAGAATCTGGTATTCGACGGCCGTTCATATAACCCATCAAATTCATTTTTGCTAAAGAGCCGTCTTTCCATAAGACTTTAGATGCCAAAAAAGAGAAGTTAGGCTGTTGTTGCTGATATTCCATAAAAGCTTGTAATGAATCTGGATGAGCAATCGTATCATCATCCATAATCCACAAAAAATCATCTTCTGTTTCTTCAACAAAATAACGAATTCCGCGATTAAAGCCACCAGCTCCACCAATATTTTCAGGAAGCCGCAAATAATCAATCTGATCTCCAAGTGACTCTAAATAGTTTTTTGTGTCTTCCTCACTATTATTATCGACGATAATAATATGAGACAATTTATATTCCTGATTCAATAAAGCATCAATACTTTTCTTCAACAATTCCAATCGATTATACGTAACAATAACCGCACTTACTTTTTTCTGATTATCCATCAAGAATTTTCCTCTAAATATTTTAAAATTATTTTTGAAATACTCCAACATCAAATTATATCATAATTTTTCATCAATAAAAAATCTTATAATGGTTTAGTTATATTTATTATTTACTAATTTAATACTAACAGCTAAGGCTATCACCACAACGAAAAAGATATAGATTAGTATCATTCCCCTTTGATTTATTTTCTTAGTTGAGTTTGCATCAGTAAAACTAAACAAAAGATTTAAACCAGAAATCTCTTTCCCATTTTCATAAATAGTAGGACCACTGAGTGTTTTTGTTTTAAGTTGTTGTAAAATTGACGTTTGAATAATATGATTAGATTTATTTTCAACAAATATCTGATACTGTCCCTCAGGGAAATTACCTATATAGTCCGTTGTTTTAACTGTAGGACTTAAATTCCAAATTTGATTTGAATTTAATTGTTTTACTTTCAAAACTATATTTTTTAAGTCTTGTGGTGATATATTTCCCAATTCAAAGCTTAACATGTTGGCTTTTTGATTCAATTCAAAAGTATTTGTTCTGTACATCGTCCTTGAGTTTAAACCAATTTTTTCAACGTTATTTTCAGTATACATAGAAAAACCAGAGCGATATACATTACCATACGAAATATTATTTTGTTTTGTATACTGCCAATCGGAAACAAAGCTAATAGCCAACAGTACCAAGGCTATACTAGCTATCAAAAATGTGAACATATTCTGAACAGGTTTATCATTTTTCTTCTTTTCTTGTTCCCTATACAAATTAATACCAAGCGTAGCAAGAAGTACTAAGAATGGTAAAACTGGTAGAGCATATCGATCTCGCACTTCCCAAAAAAGAATATGAAATGTAAAAATACCAATAATACTTAAACTCGAAAAAATTGATATCGCAAAAATTGAAGAATTCATTTGAACTGATTTAGTCAACATTTGCCAAGTAGCATACACTGCCATAAATAAAATCAATAAATAGAATGGTTGAAAAAAATTACCTAAAATATTGATTAAGGGCGGAACCAATGACTCGCGTTTTAATATAGGACGTTTGACCTGAATTCCAGCTATATCTTGGTTAGAATCCCCTATAGAAAACATATATGCAATTTTCAATTGAAGATGATGAACTATGCCACTGAATCCTAGTGACTTTAAACGGGTTTTAAGCTCATGCTTTAATGCATTCGACCGCTCTTTGGCAGGTAAATAGCTGTATGCAAAAGAATCAGAACCATCAATTTGTCCTTGGTTTTTAGGATTCCAAGACATATTGACCCAACTAATAGCCGGGGTTGTCAAACTCGTATTCTGAATATACCCTTCCCGCTGTTGAACATAGTGAATTCCTTGCATTCCTAAAAAAGTCACTAATAAAGTAATACTTATCAAAAATGTTTTAAATTTAATTTTAAATTTTTGTGTAAAAATAACAAAACCGATAAACGCAATTAAAATAATTACCGTGTTCTGTCGCAATGCAACCGAAACAAACATTAATACTGCAAGAATACATCCAACCAAAACTTTCTTTTTTAAATCATCAGCTTTTAACAATTGCAGAATCAATGCGATTATAATCATAATTATTGAAATTGCGATTATATCATTGTAAGGCATCAATGTATACATGAACCAAGGTATGTAATACATTGACATTAATAAAAATATTTTAGCGAGGGCCTTATTTATTAACCTTAAAGACCAGCTTAAAAAAAAGATACTAAGATCAAGTAATACCATTTGAATCCATGGAACAAAAATAGAATAATTAGTAATTCCAAGCCAACTGAATGGTTTCAAAGCATATGACCAAAAGAGTGTGATATTTACATTATTTGGATAATATGAAAAATATTCAAGCCAATTATGGTTTCCTTGAATTAATCGTCCAGCCATTGTCATCACATATCCAGTATCCGTGTAGTAAGGCCTAAAAGACACCGTTAAAAAGATTACTTGAATTAAAATAGCAATAAAAACAAGTATTGTTAAAATAATTCCATTAAATTTTAGTTTCCTTCTCATTAAGTGCTTAATTAATAGAAAAAGGCCTACCGTTGCTCCAAGCCGATAAGAAAAAGAAAAATACGGACCAAATCCGTCAACAGGGGACATAGTGAGAGCACTTGCTGCGATTACTGTTAAAATCATAAACGATAATATTAGTAAAAAACGGTTAACTACTAATTTCTTCATTACTACTCGTCTTTCCATCAGATAATACTTATTATTCTAAGTACGTACAACATTCAACTTTTTTCTTCTATCCAAAAACCATGAAAGTATGAGTAAAAAGAAAAAGAACAGATATATTACAAGATACGTTGACATAGGAATCAGCGCGATACCTCTAATTTCATTAAAATTAAAAGCTAAATTCAAGCCAGGAACCATTTTCCCATTCTTTTGAATAACCGGACCTTGAATATTTTTAGTTTCCAATTGTTTTAGTGCCGTTATCGTAATATCATTGGAACTATTATTTTCAACAATTAGACGGTAATTGCCTGTGGGAAATTTATTTTTCAGACTTATCTGTGGAGATTCAATAGGGACGTCCCACACTTTTTTTTCATCAACCTTAAGTATCGAAATTTTCAAAGCACTAGTTTGCTTCTGATTTAGATTACCAATAAACATACTAAAATTATTAGCAAACGATTTCAACTTAAAAACATTAGTGATATACGCGGAATGTGGTTGAACAGGCGTCAATTCTTTATTGTGCTCATTATAAAATATATAACTTGAAAAATACGTGTTTGAATTATTTGAAACTTTTTTTCTGTTTTAGAAAATCCCTGGATAAAACTTATAATTAAAAGAAATATTGAGGCAGCTTGAAGATATGGCATATAAAAATCAATTGTTTTGAATGGCGTTTTTTTTACATCATTTTGCCTTCTTTTTTCAAAAAAAGTATATATTCCAAATGCCGATAAAAATAAGAAAAATGGAATAATTGGTAATACATAACGATCACGAACTTCCCATAAAATAATGTGAAAAGTACAAATGCCAACAATACTAAACGACGAGAATAATACTAAAAATTCCAATGACTTTGCTAACTGAAGTTTTTTCGTCAAAATATTCCAACAACTATATCCAGCAAACGCTAGTAAAAGTAAATAAAAAGGTTGAAAAAGATTACTTAACATGTTCATAAAGGAACTAGTTTGCCCATAATTTTGTAAAATCGGTTTATTGATTTGCAAACCGTCCATATCCTGATTGGAAAAACCAAAAGAACACATAAAAGCAATTTTTTTAATTGTATGATGCAAAATCCCCTTTATTCCCAATACTTCCAAACGTTTCCTTAATTCCACATTTAATTTTTTTGCACGGTCCTTTTTTAAAAGATTATCATAGACGGAAGAATCTCTACCGTCAATTTCACCAGAGGTATTAGGGTTCCACGACATATTTATCCAACGCACAGCTGGTGTCGCTCTATCGGCATTTGCTTCAAACCCATCGGACCGAGCAATTTGATTAGACACAACAGTCATCACAACAGTTAAAAGAATTACTAATACTAATAAAAATGATTTTAAATATCTATCTATCGTTTTATTAAACAAAATTGCTAAAATAAATGCTATCAAAATTATTATTGAATTTTGTCTTATAGTTACAGAAAACGCAAATAAGATACTAATGAAAACAGTGTATGCTACTCTTTTTCGTGTTTCATCTTCTGCCACACTAAATAACCTAATAATAGTCCCAATAATAACCATAAAAATTGATATTGCCAAAAGATCATTATATGGGAATATGGAATACATATACCAAGGCATATAGAAAAGAGCTAAATAAAAAAATATTGTTCCTAACTTTTGATTAACAATTTTAAATGCTCGAGCTAGATAAAAAATCCCAAAGTCTAGTAAAAGCATTTGAATCCAATGTATCCAACTTTGAAAGCTTGTGACACCAAACCACCGTAATGGTTTCAAAATTATTGACCAGAAAATTGTAATATTAACATTATTTGGGTACAAACTATAATATTCAAACCAATTATGATTTCCTTCAATAAGCCGGCCAATCATTGAAGTAATGATACCAGTATCAGTATAAACAGGTCTAAAAAATGTTAATAAGAAAACAACCTGAATACTTAAAGCTAAAAAAATTAGTACAATTTCTAACCATTTGAGCGAACGGTTATTTCTCTTTTTAGCAATCTGGTATACAAAAACAAATATTGCAATTAATCCTCCAAAACGAAAAATTGGTGAAAGATACGGCGTCGACCCTGTTTTAAGCCCTAATGGGTTCATTAACATGGCACTAATAAAAATCAATGATAGTACCAATAACAACATTATTTGCATAAACTTGTGAATACGAACTGCATTCATAAATTACTCCTTTATCGTTTAAATACTCAATTTCAAACAAACTATATTTTATAATTTAGACATGTTCATATGAATTTTTTTAAAAATCAGCACAAACTGTTGAAAACCAAAACCAGCTATTAGAAGTAAAACTGGTAAAAATTGAAGAAGATATCTACTTCGGCCTCCTTCAAATATCAACAAAAACGTAAAAAATCCTATAGCACTAATTTTTAAAAATAGTGAATATTGTGAATATTCTAAAGTTGAAAAAAGAATTAAAATTAAAGTAAGTATCCAAATCAGTTGCTGTATCGTTTTAAATTCAAATTTTTGATTATCAGCTAACCCATTTTTGTTTAAAAAATATTTTCTTTGGAATGATTTATTCATACCAATATTATTTTTATTGTATACTGTTAAGAAATTTCCTTCTTGTCCCCATCCAAGAGTTCCGTCAGAACTGTTATTCATTTGCTTTTGAATTAAAAATTTTTCATAGCCCAGCACACCATAATCACCTAATCTCTGTTTTATTTTAGCAATAGCAACTTGGTTTCTTTCATTTGGATTTTTAATATGAGCTGTCATTTTCGAATCCTCAGTATTAAAACCACCCTTGTTAGTCAATCCCATCGCTATAAAATGTGTAGCAGGAAATGCTAAATTTCTATTAACTTTAAAAGAATAATCATAATTATTCAAACTTGAGGTTATGATTACTGCAGGTATTAAAAAGAATACTCCAAAAGTAACCGTAACAAAAAACAAATTTTTTTTTGTTAACCACAAATGATTATTAATAAACAGATAGAGGAGTGCCATAATAAAAGTAGACACCAAAAGAACTATTAATGATGGTTTAATAAAATATCCAAAACATAGTACCAGGGCAAGTATCGGTGCATTAATCATTAACCTCTTAAGCGTCTGTTGGTGGCGGAATAGATTTAAAACGTAGATAAAGATAGTTGTTACTAAAAAAGAAATGGTATCAGAATAAGGAATTACAAAAAATGGGACAACAGTAAATAAAAAGACTGTTAATAGAATAACCACATTTTTTCCAAATTTGTTTAAAATACTATTAGCCATTTTTACTAACAATATAGTTGCCACGTCAACAATTACGACATTTAAAAGGTTTAAATAATAAATAAACGTGTTCAAGTCTACCTGTCCGGTAATATGCCAATATATTGTTTCTAACCGTAACAACATCAAATTATTTGGATAAAAGGAAAAGTAATCTGACCAGCCAAGTAAGCCATGCTTTCCTCCATCAACCAAAACTTGAGTAGAAATTATCGTGAAATCCCACCCAGAAGATCCTGTTAGCAAACCGACAGTTTGCAATTGCCAAATAATTATTAATATAGCAAGGCTAAATAAAAAAAACTTGTTATAAAAAAATTGATTTAACCAACTAATAACAACTTTAAATTGTCTGGAAAATATAAACTTAAACAAAAAAGTAATAACAAAAAAAATAAGCAGAATGTCAAAAAATACAAATAATGAACTGTTAGACTTTAATAAACTGTCCTCTAATATGGCAATGGCACCAATTAGACTAGTTACCACTAAAAATACTAGTACTAGATTTGTTATAAAGTTAATTGATTTATAAACTTTCAAAAATAAGCCCACCCTAATTATCTTTTCTCTTTGGAAATATAAATAGGTCGTTTTTTTGTTTCTAAAAAAACAGCAGAAAGATATCTGCCAATAACTCCTAAACTAAGTAGTTGAATTCCACCAATAAACAAAATAATTGTTGCCATTGATGGCCAACCTGCCACCGAGGTATTATCAATCAATGCCCTAGCGACGATGAAAATACCCGCTACGACAGCGAGGCCAAATGAAAATAAACCCAAGAACGTAACAATAGTTAAAGGTAACGTTGAAAAAGAAACAATACCTTCAATACCATATTTAGTCAAGTTCCAAAAAGTCCACGATGATTTTCCAGCCACACGGTCACGGTCCTCAAAAGGTATATACTTCGTATTGAATCCAACCCATGTAAAAATCCCCTTGGAAAAGCGTTGATTTTCGGGTAAAGAAAGAATAGCATCAACCATTTGCCTCTTCATTACCCGATAATCCCGTGCTCCTTCGACTAGATGCATTTGAGAAACACGATTCATCCATTTATAAAAACGGGTCGAAAACCACGTTCTAATAATTTTTGTTTTGCGACGATCCACACGTCGAGTTCCAACGGCATCATATGGACCAGTCATTACTTCACTTAGCATTTCTGGTAATAGTTCGGGAGGATCTTGCAAGTCAACATCCATAACAGCAACGTAATCACCATCCGCATGCTGCAACCCAGCATATAAAGCTGCTTCCTTACCAAAATTTCGAGAAAAAGATAAGTAATGAACGCTCTCATCTTTTTTGTTTAGCGACTTTACAATTGACAGGGTTTTATCATCCGAACCATCATCAATAAAATAAAAATTTATGGCAACAGGCAATTCTTTTTTAATATTTTGCAGTGTATCATAAAAAATATTCACAGTCGCTTCTTCATTGTGAACTGGTACAATTAAGGATAAAACTGCCGATTTGTCTTTAATACTCACCAAACACTTCTCCTAATCCAATCAATATGTATGACACTCCAAGATGGGTGTCTTAAAATCTTCACTTCACATCATCATGCGCAAAGTTAAAGTCATCTGCCACACCGAATTCTTGACGAACAGTGTTAAAGGCATCATTGAAGACCTGGTCCATATCAAAGTAACGATACTTACCCAAACGACCACCAAAGAGTACTTCAGGTGCTTCTTCACGAGCAGCCTTCACGTATTGCTTGTACAATTCAGTGTTCTTATCATCGTTAACTGGGTAGTAAGCTTCCTTCGTGCGATCCCAGTCTTGTGGGTATTCACGAGTAATAATCGTCTTGCCTTCATCTGCCAAACCATCAAAGTGGCGCCATTCCATTTGACGCGTATATGGCGTTTCAGCATCCGTATAGTTAATAACAGCATTTCCTTGATAATTGTCAGAGTCAATTGTTTCGCTTTCAAAGCGCAATGAACGGTATTCCAATTCACCAAACTTGTAATCGAAGAACTGATCAATCATTCCCGTGTAAAGAACACGTGGGAATTCTGCCATAAATTCATCCTTGTGATCGAAGAAATCAGTATCAGTCAAAACATCAATCAAGCCGTTTGAACGTTCAACCATGTTCTCAAAAATTTGAGTATAACCACCAACAGGAATTCCTTGGTAACGGTGGTTAAAGTAGTTGTTATCGTAAATAAAGCGAACTGGCAAACGCTTGATAATGAACGCTGGTAATTCGGTTGCCTTACGACCCCACTGCTTTTCGGTATAACCCTTAATCAAAGCTTGGTAAATGTCTGTTCCAATCAATGAAATAGCTTGTTCTTCCAAGTTACGTGGTTGACGATCGCCCAATTCCTTCAAAGCAGCAGACTTTTGTTCTTCAATCTTAGCCTTCGCTTCATCAGGTGTCTTTGTTCCCCACATCTGGTAGAAAGTATTCATGTTAAATGGCAAGTTAAAGAGCTTACCGTTATAGTTGGCAACAACTTGGTTTTGGAAGTTGTTAAATTCCGCAAAGTTTTGAACGTAATCCCAAACTTCCTTGTTATCCGTATGGAAGATATGAGCGCCAAAATCATGAACTGTGATGCCGTTTTCAACGTGTGTATGCGTGTTTCCACCAATAAATGAACGCTTTTCGACAACTAAAGAACGCTTGCCACGCTTTGCTGCTTCGTAAGCGAAAGTCATCCCGAAGGGACCAGCACCAACGATTAAGTAATCATAGTTCTTTGTATTAAACTTATTTGCCATTAGAAATGTACCTTTTTCTTAGAATTTGGAAGAAATTTCCGTTTCAAAAACTGTGTGCCCTTATCAAGCCAATTTGTCTTTTCCAGACTAATCACGGGAACTTCCGTAAAGGAATAGTCCCGAGTATTAAGCCAAGTATCCATTAACCGTTCTGACAAGAAACCAAAAACGCGAGCATCTTGACCATGCAAAGTGGATAAGTCCACTTTTTCTTGCACTTTTTCCAAAACACCAAAAACAAATTCCGCATAATCATCAAAAGCTTCTTTTTTCATGATAAACATGTTGAATAGGTGGGCTTTCGTCGATTGCTCCATTCGTTGGAATCCTGGATAGAAGTCTGCATAATTCTCTCGAATTACCTTCTCCATTATCTCATAAGGCTCATTTGCATGGGCATGAAGATAATGATTACGCTGATTTTCAATGTAGTAATTTCGCTCTTTGGGTAAAATCACATCATGCTGACGCAATAAGTTCTCAATGTCCTGTTGACTTAACCGTTCAGCATAGTCGTGTCCACCTTTTTGTCCCAAATAGCGACGATAATGAACCAGACCCACCGCATCTTCTTTAGAATTTTTCCACATCCAATAAATTCCAGTTAATTCATTGAAGTTGGGATTTTTAGTCGAAATATTTTCACCCTGATCATCGCGTTGATAACCAGTTGGAACTTCATCTCTCAAAGATGAACCAACCATCAATGGTTGATAAAGCTTATCTTGGGGCATTTCATATGGTTTGTGTGTTGCAATATAAACTTTCATTGCTTCAGTTCCTCCTCCAAACGCATAATATGTTTCCGATAAAAAAAGAACATAAGCAAACATGGCCAGATATATAGTCGGACAATAAAAGATGACCAGAAAAAGAGAATGAAAGTAACTACAAAACTAACACGCATTAAATCATTCCATTTATCCATACCCCATACACTATGTGATTTTTTAAAGATCAAAAGAGCTTTCATAAAAAAGCCGAACATCATATACAAAGCAGGAATCATAATTATCAATCCGTAAGAAGCGAGCCAACCTAAAAATTCAGACAAGATTGGAAATCCGTGATTTTTGAAAATTTCTTGAAATTCATAATTATGCGTCAATCCAATCGGAACATTTTGTATGTTAAAAAACGACGTAAATCCATACCCCACACCAATAATGGGATGGGTTAAAAATGTCAAAAATAATCCAATTGCTCCGCCCAATCGGTTATCAGTCCCTTGTTTAGCAAACAAAAATTGATTTAATGTTTCATGTACCATGGGTACAAAACTATATAAGAAATATAAAACAATTGGACCAGCAATTAAACAGACTATTAAAAACTTTTTAAGAGCTTTTCTCGAAAAAAGAATCCAAAGAATAAAGCCCAGAGCACCAGTAATAATACCAGTTGTCGTTTTGGCAAAGATCAATACAAAAAACAAAAAGAATGTGATGCAAACATTAGCTAATTGCTGAAGCCTCGGGGACTTAATTTTATTCCAAATTTTTTCACCGGATACAGTCAAACCAATCAGCATCGGCAAATAAGTAATCGACAAAAGGTTAGCTAAATACGAAGCTTCAGGCTCAAACCCATTAACTCGCTTTTGAGATAAAACATATGCACCGTTTGCATTAAAATTATAATTTCCAAATGACTGCCATCTTTTTTCAAAAGCGCTAGCAATCAGGTTAACATAACCACTTAAACCATGCATTTTTGAAAGAACTAATATTTGTGGAATAATTACCAAAGATAAATAAAGTAATAACCCAATTATGCCTGCTTTAAAAAATTTTTTCTCAGCATCCTTATTCACAACAGTAACTTGTATCACTGCCCAAGCAACATAAAAAGCAGCCGTCCAACCAAATAGTATTATTCCCGAATGAATAATACCTGAGGTTTGTTTAGTATCGCCAGTAATTCTGTAAGATAAAAACATGGCCACTAACTGAATAATCCAAAAAAGCATACCCAAAATAATACTCTTCCAGCTAGGAATAATCCTTTTATACCACATTGGGTGGCGAAACAACTGGATAATAATAATAATAATAAAAATCCAAAAAGAGATTGATGCAACCGGTTCAGCTATTGAATTAGAATATGTTTTTGAAAAGAATGTTAACGGTAATAAAAAATTAACCATAGTTCAAAAATTAGTCCTTATTACTGGCAGCAGTTTTGTAATTTTTGTGTATTCCAGAAATCATAATGCCAAAAGCTGAAATGACAAAACCAAATGCCGCACCAAATACTGTCAACTTTTTAGCATTCTTTAAAGCAGATTTAGTTACATCAGAACCTGTTGCCTTCGACAATGGTTCAGGCTTTCCCATATCTGGGTACAATGTTGGGCCAATTTCTGTAAATGTATCAGCATAAATATTCGCTAACGTTTTAGCACGATACGTTGTTGAACCAGAAGCTTGGAATGACAAAGCAAGTGTGTCTGTTGGATTTTGAACCTTGACTGCCTCATTGATATCATTCTTACTCATTTTAAATGGTAATGCCTTTTGTACAGCAGAAACGATTGCATCATCTTGAGCAACCGTTTCATAAGTTGGTACTAATGACTTATCAGCTAAAAATCGAGCATTGGGGTCGCGTACGTCTGTATTATTCTTAGCAATCAAGACAGTCCGACTAGCGGAATAATTCGTAATTACTTTTCCGGACTTGGCATATACAAAACCAGCACCGGCAAACACAATAACTAATAATATAATTAACCAAGCAAAATGCCAAAAACGTTTTGCCAAATCAGTTAATGAAAATTCCATTTTTCTTCTCCTCATTTCAAAAGGGCTATTTTAAAAGGCGCCATCGCCTTTTAAAATAGCGATGACCGTTTGAAACATGATTTTAAAATCTAAAGTTAAATTTGCTCGATCAACATAATCAAGTTCGATTTCCGCACGTTCTGGATAACCAATATTTGACCGTCCCGAAGCCTGCCATAAACCGAAAACACCAGGCTTTACAGACAAAAATTTTTGAATTCGTTTTGCATCGCCATATTCAACCAATTCGCTCTCAACCACAGGCCTTGGCCCGATGATCGACATATTCCCAATTAAAGTGTTCCAGAATTGTGGCAATTCATCGAGTGACGTTTTGCGTAAGATTGCCCCGATTTTTGTAATTCGGGGGTCCTCTTTGGTCGGCAATTTGTAGCCGTTATCAACAAATTTTTGATATAGCCGATCATCTGATTTAAGAATCTGGTCAGCATTATCAACCATGGACTGGAATTTATAAATTTTAAAATGCTTACCACCCTGACCTACACGATCTTGGGCATAAAAAACATGACTCGTTCCTTTGCTAAACTTAATAATTATTGCAATCACCAAAAAAATCGGTGAAAAAACAATCAAAGCCACAAAGGAAACAACAATATCTAAAATTCGTTTGGGAAGGCGATAAAACAGGAACTGTTTCAAAACCTCATCCTCCAATATTTATAATTTAATGCACAACAATACATATTATACCAGAATCACCCTATCAGCGGAAGGAACGCCAATTCAATAACCGCTTTAAAATGGGTGCTCGAAGAATAACGAGGACTAATAAGTAGACAAAACCACCTATTACCGTTTCAACCAATGTACTCTTGATACCAATGCCGTGATTATCAACAAAGTATAGCACCGCAAAATACATGGCCAATCCGGCCAACAAATAACGCCAAAGACCGACAAAATGAGCCTGAACCTTCATATCATTTCTGGTCACAAATAACTGATAAGCGATAACAGCAAATTCCGAAATGGCTGTCGCCAATGCTGCCCCTTCAACACCCCAAATAAAAATCAAAAAGAAGTTCAAGAAGATGTTTAAAATAGCGCCAAAGGTTACCGACCAAGTATACTCGCTCAAGCGTTTCGTAGGAATTAAGAACTGGTTACCAATAACATTAGACCAACCGATGAACACAATGATTGGTGTTAATAGAACCAAGGCAGATCCAACATCACCCCAGGATTTTCCCAAAAACCAAAGCATCGCCGTTGGCCCAACAGCAGCGATTCCAAAAGCCAATGGCACAGCAATCGCTGATACAAAGTCCATTGAAGCATGAATTGCCTTTTTCATTTTGGCATGTTCACCTGCAGCGTAGTGTGCAGACATTCGGGGTAACATCACCATTCCAACAGAAGTAACTAAGGCTAAGCAGACCTTAATAATTTTATCGGCGTTATCATAAATTCCAGATGAAGAAGTTGCACCAGTGATAAATGGCAACATCGTTTTATTTAGCTGCAAATAAATCTGTGTGGCGATTGTTGGCAAAAACATCATAAAGACCGGGTGCCAATGCGACTTCAAATCAAGTTCTTTCAATTTTGGCCAATGGAACTTTCCAATCAAATAAAACCACATCGAAAGATTACCAAAAACTTGTGACAATGCCAACAACAGAATATAAGCACCGATATCAGTCGGCTTTTTCACCAAAACAAAAATCAAAACAGTCATTGCTAACTTAATCATCATATTGCGTAAAACAGTTTTTTTGAAATCTTCCAAGCCGATAAAGTACCAGGAGATATCAAAAATACCTGAAAAGATTACCCAAATTTGATACCAAAGAAATAATTCATTTTGATGAATGCGATGATTAAAAGCACCACCCGCATAAATAAAAATCACATAGAGCAACAGCGCGACAATCCCCGCCATAAAATGAATAGTTTGAATTTCCCAAAATTTTTTCTGCCGAGCAGCCTCATTTTTATGGACATAAGCGATTTCTCTCGATCCATAAGTCACAATTCCCAGACTGGCGATCAGTAGGAAGTAAGTAACTAAGGAATTAGTCCAGGAGGCAACCCCCACACCATTTTTGCCTAACACTCGTGCTAAATACGGCAATGTAATAATTGGAGCAATGATGTTGAGCAGTTGATAGGCCGCGTTATATAAATAATTTTTTGCAACTTGCATATTTTTTCCCGTAAAATTAATGTTTATCTTCCCACTAATTATACCAGTGTACTACAAATTTCTATTCTAGACACTGAATTTAAATAAAAAGGCTGATTTTATCGCAATCAGCCTTTTTAAAATACAATTTATTTTTTAATATCAATCTCACTATGACTGCTTGATACCCGTATTTAAGTCATAATAAGTCCAGCCTTGTGAAGTCAGTTGCCATCCATACTTCATAGCACCGGTCATGCTGTCAAACAGGTACCAATTGCCTTGATCATATTGTGGGCCGTAAAGTATCTCACCAGTAGAACGATTATATAGTACCCATTTGGAAGCAGCTGCAATATATTGACGGCCATATTTCATTGAACCATCGCCCGTGTCAAAGTAATACCATTTACCATCGATATACTTTTCACCATGAACCATCACACCATTTTGGTCATAAAACACTCTGCGAGTGCCTAACTGTTGGTACCCCGTTTTTAAAATGCCTGTGATTGCATCCGCGAGATACCAATTTCCACTAAAGTAAACCTCACCATTTCCAAGAGATCCTGTGTCAGCATTAAAAATATACTGCTTACTATTAATCCACTTAAGCCCGTACTGAATAGTGCCATCATTGGTATCATAATAAACTTTACCTTGTGGTAATTGCTGCCATCCATATTGCATAGCACCAGTCTGCGAATCAAATAGATACCAATGTCCTTGATCATACTGTTGACCATACTTCATAGTTCCATCATTACGGTCATACAAAACCCACTTGTTTTGATCGGCAAGATATTGGCGACCATACTGCATAGCTCCCGTTTGAGAATCAAAGTAATACCAGTTTCCTTGGTCATATTGTTGACCGTAGAGCATTTCCCCCGTCTTCCGATCATATAAAACCCACTTCTTTTGATTAGCTAAGTATTGGCGACCGTATAGCTTTTTACCTGTTAACGGATCAATCAGATACCACTTACCATCAATGTATTGTTGTTCATAATTATTTGTTTGATTAGTCGCCATTCCCGTATAATCCATGGAAACGTCAAACTTACCACTAATGCCATTAAAAGAAGCATTAGATGACCATTGCCACATGCCAAACCCAGTGTTCCAAAGATCACTACCAGATGGATTATAAGGATACTGTGCAATCCAGACCTTACTGTCGCCACCAAAAATTGAAGTATCAAGATTGTTAGTCTTCTTATACGATACATAGGTATACAAGGTTGTATTAGTAAAACCACGAGCATGTAATTGATCATTAAAGGCCCGAGCGTTATCCGAAACGTTTCCGCCAACCGTACTACTATCTTCCAAGTCGTCAACTAACAAATCAGTACTCTTAAAACCAAGTTGCGTTGCAAAATCTGCAAAATAATTCGCCTCCGTGCGACCGCCATCTGGGGTATTAAAATCAGAATAGTGGTAGGCAGAAACAGTCAATCCAGCAGCGCGTGCATTATTAACTTGGGCTTGGGCATACGGATTTTTATAAGTAGTTCCTTCAGTCAACTTGACGATAATGCCCTTAACACCATTATTGCGCATCGTTACATAATCTTGGGCCGTCAAATAGCCTTGATAAGATGACACATCAACGACATCCATCCGCGGTAACCCCGTTTGACCGGCAGTGACAGACGCAATACTATCAGCCTGAGCAACTAGGTGATGGCTAACATCTACAACGGCACCAAAAGCGGTTGCTGCTGCCAACGTTAGAAAAGTATTTTTTATATTCATGGTTTCTTTTAATCCTTACTGGTGAAAATTCTGCTTGGCATAAGTCACAGGCGATACCCCCTGTTGTGATGCTTGCGTGATAATTTGCTTAATATCGCTCGGTGCCCACTGATCAGCAGGCAAACCAGCAGCCTTCAATTGAGCCGTCACCTGTTGAATCATTGATGAATCAACTGTTTGACCGTTCAATGTTTTATTAGGGTCATAGCTAGCTGATGTTTGTGGATTAGCACCCTTTTGACTCGTTGCACTTGTTGCAGACGATGTTGCTGATGATGCCACCGAACTACTTGAACTAGTGCTGTCACTAGTACTTTTAGTCGTTGACGACACCGCCGAAGAGGTTGAAACCGAACTGGATGAAGTCGTCGACTCTTTTGAGGTGTGATTAGTGCCAATAGCATAACCACCGCCGGCAACAACCGCTGCCACCACAACGACCCCGATAATTGTCCCAATTTTTTTCACAAAAATTCTCCTTGATTAATCACTCTCTCAAAGGTGACCTGCAAAACTCGGTCAAGCCTATCATTGTTCATTTTACACTATCTGACCTACTTTTGCAGGCCCCAAGTCAAGGTTACTTTTGATTTCATCAGACAAAAGTGACTCAAAATGAAAAAGCAATGCCATTAAATAATGACATCGCTTATACGCTATTTCCCAATAAATTCATTCAACATGCCCGTGGCAATCCCAAAGTAAATCAGGATAGCCGCCCAATCAACCACTGTCTGCACCAACGGCCCATTCATCAATGCTGGATCCAAATTCACTTTACTCAATACTGCCGGCACTAAGTACGCCAGCAATGATGAAAGCAGAATCGCAACGATTGCAGACAAAGCAACTGCCAAAGCAAGCCCTTCATTATCTTGCCAAAGGGAAACGACGACAAAAAGAACCACGCCCGCTAAGATGGCTAGTACAAAGGAAGACAGCAACTCAGAAATCAGATTTTTCCAAAAAGACCGGTCCGTGCTGGATCCAAAGTGACGGACGGCCAGTGCCAAGGATTGTGTGCCGGCATTTCCGGCAACGCCGGCAATAACCGTAATAAAGGCAGCCAAAATCGGTGCCTGACGAATAGTATGCTCAAAGCTAGCGACTAGGGCAACGGAAACAAGTCCCAACACTAGCAGAGCCAAGAACCAAGGCATCCGCTTCAGTGCGGAATGCCAGGGACTGTCATCGGTATCAGAAACATCGACGGCAGCCAAACCAGAGTACTCCTCGACCGCTTCTTCATCAATTACGTCAACAATATCATCAACTGTAATGATTCCCAACAAATGTTGATCATCATCGGTAACCGGAATGGCAAAAAAATTGTAATCGGCAACGACTTGGGCGACTTCTTTTTGGTCATCCCCCGCCTTCACCGAAATAACCCGAGTATTGGTAATTGACTCAATCGTCATCTCATCCGGATGGGTCAGCAAGTCCCGCAAGGAAACAATTCCCACCAGACGATGGTTTTCATCAACCACATAGACATAGATGATTGACTCGGCTTCTTCGGCCTGTTTCTTCACTTGGGCTAGAACGTCCTTCACTACTGAGCCTGCAGCTACTGCCAAGTATTCCGTGGCCATCAAAGCCCCGGCCGTCTGGTCCTCGTACTTAATCAAATTTCTGATTTCTTGAGCTTCTCGATGAGGCATCAATGCCAAATAAGTTGAAGCTAACCGGGCTGGCATGGCCTGGAACAAATCAGCTTCGTTATCAGCAAACATTTCAACCAGGATGTTGGCCCCCTTTTGTGGTGGCATCTCCTGCAAAAGGTCAACGACCTCTTCGGCATCGATTTCCAAGTTATCAAAAACTGTCGCGAGCGTTTCATCATCCATGACCCGCCAGGCAACCTCTCGAATATTCTTCGAAAAGCTGGCGTAAACCTGCCCCTTTTCAAAATCGTGCAGGTTGGTAAATTTGGTCATAAAATCATCGTCTTGTCCGTTTTCGAGCAAGTCCGTTAAGGCATGGACAGCTTGTCGGACTTGCTGCTCATTGTCTAATTCCATGAAAGGATTCCTTTCCACTTCGTTTATCATTCTTGAAAATACTACAAAATCAGATTGTCTTCAACCTCAGTCGCAAACGTTTTTACCCTTGAATGTCCTTTAACGCCTGCAAATCAGCCGGTAAATCCGTTTGCAGATGACGGTTTTGTTCAATAAAAGGATCATAGAAGGTCATCTGGTAGGCGTGCAAGGCCTGTCGCTTCAATCCATACCACAATGGTCCACCGTACAGGTCATCCCCCACCAACGGGAAACCGATGTGGGCAAAATGAACGCGGATTTGATGTGTCCGGCCGGTATGCAACTGCACCTTGACTCGGGTCATCGGCCGATTGTTATCATTGGTGTACCGGTGTTCCACCCAATATTCCGTCTTTGACAGTTTGCCATCTGGCGTCACCGTGCGCTTGATAAAGTCACCCGGCAAGCGGCCAATTGGCTCCTCAATCATGCCATGATCCTCTGGCAAGTGCCCAGAGACATAGGCCGTGTAGAATTTTTCCACCGAATGTTTCTGCAATTGCTGGTCCAAAACGGCATGGGCAAAGCGATGCTTGGCCAACAAGACGATTCCGGAAGTGTCCCGGTCAAGACGGGTCACAACGTGGGGCACCAAGTCTTCAGCCCCTTCATCGATCAAATGGCCCTTGACCTGGTTGACCAGCGTATGGAGTCGATCGGCATGCCCTGGGACAGTGGTGACCCCGTATGGCTTATCAACGGCCAAAAAGTGTTCGTCTTCATAAATCACGTCCAATGGGGTGAAATCAGGAACAACCAAGTCATTCCCCGTTTCAACCGGCATCACGATTGTCACGAGATCCCCATCCTTAATATAATCGGAGGTGTAAACCTGTTGGTCATTAACCAAAATGGCGCCCCCATTATGCTTCATTTGTGAGAACATCCGGTGTGAAACACCGTGACCTTGTAAGAAAGAACGGACCTTCCGTTCTTCTGTTCCCTGATACGTCCAAGAAAATTTCATATTGATTTATCTGTGCCGGCTGAATGACCGGTTCCTTTCAATTCCATGCAAAAGCGGTGCCTTTGTTCGACCAGACACCGCCCTGCCACTTATTCAACGTCTTCTTCGCTGCTGTCAGCGATAAAGGCCTGCTTCACCCGACTCCAAAAGTCTAAATGACGGAAGGAGGCAAAATGAACTTCCTTTTCGGCCACTTCAAATTCAACGGCCTCAATACCCTCAGCCAATATCTCTAACTGGTCGCAGGTCAACAAAAAGGCCTTGGTTTTTGGCCGAATGGTAATCTTCTGCCCGGCTGGAACAATTAATGGCGAGCCCAACGTTCGAAAGACCCGGTTATTAATCGACGCAATTTCAGACATTTGGATTGCCTTTAATGACGGGTGTAAGATCGCCCCGCCATTGGCCTTATTATAGGCAGTCGATCCAGTCGGCGTTGCAATCGCCAAACCATCACCCCGAAAGCCTTCAAAGCGCCGACCACTTAAACAAATATCGGCGACCATTGTGCCAACCGGCTGCTTAATCGTTCCCTCATTCAAGGCCAAGTACTCCTGCCTAGCGCCATCAGAAGTGACAGTCGTCATCTTCAGCAAAGGGTACGAAACGCGCTGACCTTTGTCATGAACTAAACTGTTCACCAGTTCCTTGACCTCACTGCCCAGCCAGTCGGTATAAAAGCCCAAATGGCCGGTATGTAAACCAACGAAACGCAAATCATCATTACCATCGATATATTCATGAAAGGCTCCCAAGAGGGTACCATCCCCACCGACAGAAATCACCAGGTCGGGATTTTCCCGGTCTAAGGCAATTCCCTGGGCTTTCAATTCTTTCTTCAGGTCGGCCACAATGGCAAGCGACTGGGCCTGATCATTATTGTATAAGGCGACTTTCATGCCTACTCCTCTAAGATCTTTTTTCTGCTTGCTAATCAAAAGGCCGGCCTAAGCCGGCACTTCTTAATCCTTTGCCTTAATCTCTGAAAATTCTTGTTCCAGTGAAAAGGTCTGATTGGAAATTTCCGTTAATTCTTCAGCCATCTCCGGTGAAATTTCACCATGCTTATAGCGCAAATCGTGTTCGATTGTTGCCCAGAAGTTCATGGCCAAGGTCCTGATTTGAATTTCTGCTAAGACCTTGTGTTCCCCATCCAATAAGGAAACGGGGTACTCAATCACCATATGGTACGATCGGTAGCCCGAAGGCTTAGCGTTCATTACATAATCACGTTCTTCCAAAATGGTAAAATCAGTCCGCTTGCGTAAGAGTTCCACAACCGCATAAATATCTTCAATATATTTGGTCATAATCCGCAAACCAGCAATATCTTGCAAATCAAGGGCCAGACGGTCTTCATGCAAGTGCCGACGCACAATTTTTTCTTCAATTGACGCCTGGGACTTTACCCGGCCCGTAACATATTCAACCGGCGTTGGCTGCCCGGCCTTTTGGTACTGTGCGCTGAGATAATTCAACTTCACTTTTAGCTCTGCGACGGCCTGGGTGTATGGTTCAAAAAAACTTTCCCACTCCACTACTCGGTCCTCCTTGAAACGTTGGCAATTTACTTGCCAAGATCACTTCCTATTCTACCATAAGTTTCACGGACCCTTGAGATAATAAAAAACAAACAACCGGTCAGTTGTTTGTTTTCTGTTGGATATTTAATCATTAATTAAAGCAAAACATCTTGTCTGTTCTTGTTAGCCAATGAAGCAGCGCCAATAACACCAGCATCATTACCTAATTCAGCCAACTTAACAACTGTTGAAGTCCGTACGGTTGGGAAAGCAAACTTTGTCCAGTTCTTTTCAACACGTTCGCGCAAGAATTCACCTGCAGCAGCGACACCACCACCGATAACGATGGCTGATGGGTTCAAGATGTTTGAAATTGTAGCGGCTGCGTAGCCCAAGTAGTAAGCCAACTTATCAACCGTTTCGTTAGCCAAATAGTCGCCTTCTTTGGCCAAGTCAAAGATAATTTTTGAAGTAACTTCTTCACCGTTGTCAATCATGCGGTTCAACTTTGATTCACCAGCATATTGTTCAGCAAAGTCCTGTGCCAAATGAACAACACCGGTTGCAGAAGCATATTGCTCCAAGCAACCATGGTTACCACAAGTACACAAGTAACCATTTGGTTCAACGATGATGTGGCCAACTTCACCACCAGCACCGGCAATCCCATGAATCAATTCATGATTAGCAACCAAGCCACCACCAACACCAGTTCCCAAAGTAATGAAGGAAACATCGGCATCGTTGTTACCAGCACCCTTCCAGGCTTCACCTAAGGCAGCAACGTTGGCATCATTATCGATTGTTAAGTCAAAACCAGTTCCAGCTTGGATTGGGTCCTTAACAGCTTGCTCTTGTGCCCAGTTCAAGTTGTAGGCACCCTTAACAGTTCCTTCTTCACGGTTAACTGTTCCAGGAGTTCCCATACCAATCCCAATCACGCGACTCTTGTCCAATTGGTACAAGTCCAAGTGATGGTTAATTGATTCAATAATATCAGGGACGATATGCTTACCGTCTTCCAAAATGTTGGTCTGAATGGACCACTTTTGTTGAACTTCACCTTCATCAGTCAAAATCGCAAACTTAATAGTAGTTCCACCGAGGTCAACCCCGATTAATTTATCTTTTGCCATGATTTACTGTAGCTCTGCCGCAGTGGCCTGACAGAACATTCCTCCTGTGTCTTAGATTACTCAGTTATTTTAACAAAGATTGTCTACTTTATGCAAGCGTTTACAAAAAAACAGCATAAGTTATTTCTTAAACAATATTATTCTGATTGTCCAATCAATCCAACTAAAAAAAATTAGACGGTCCAAAGCTTATTGCACGCTACTTGCGGCTAAAAAGTCTGGACCGGAATAATCACCGGTCAACTTTGCCTCTTGGTCATGCTCCTTGGCCAAGATGACTTTCATTTTTTTATAGTCCTCTTTTGAAATCACATCGGCCTTGTAGAGGTTATCGACTTCCAAGGCGGCCATTTCAATGTCCCAAAGGCGCTTCCCTAAATGAATAAAGACGTCATAAGTTTTTAAGTACTGTAAAATATCGTAAAAATTTTTCATCAAAATTCCCCGTTTCATGCAGACCTGATTTTTGACCCTAACAAACAGTCGGCGAAACCCACCTGACTTGCCTGCCATTATACGCTGGCAAAGCCGATTACGAAAGTCCCGCCGGCCGACTAGCCGAAATTTCAAGCGTTCTATGACCAGCCAAAAGAATCAAAAGTCCATTTTTTACCTGGTAGCCCGGATATTCCTGCTGCAAAGCCGTTTGGTAGAGGCGGATTTGCCCGGTATACTGGTGACGAATTTTGGCCAACCCCTCATTTTGCTTTGGCCCTGGCGTCTTCGTCACATAATCCGTCTTGTAATCAAAGAGCGTAATCGTTTTTTGCTGGTCATCGATAAAGTAACCGTCAATAATTCCGTGAATCAAAATTGGCTCCGTCTCGGTTAAATCAGGATAGACCTGGTTGGCAGGCACCAGCATTGAAAACGGATTTTCCCGGTGCAATGTCTTAGAATGGTGGGCAATCGTTTGCGCCATGTCTGTTTGTAAGAAATCTAAAATCTGGTCCAGGTCAACCAGGGTCGCCACTTGGTCCAAAACCTTTCCATCGGCCACCAAGCTAGCCAAGAGGTCTTCCAGGTCAGCCAACGTATACGGCTGATTAAAGTCAATCAACTGTAAAATCAGGTGAGTCGCCGTCCCAACAGCAGTTGGTGCCGGCTTGGCTTGACCGTCTTCCTGAAAGGCTGGTACCGGCAAGGTATCGGTCGTGAGCACATGAGCCGTCGGGTCCAGGACACGCTGGTCAGGACGGTGGCTGGCGCTAGCCTTGGTTGCTGGGTGAGCCGAGGAGTATGACTTGCCCTGACTGCTGTTATTGTTCGAGCCAGCACCGTCTTGAGCTTGTTGCCTACTATCAGCAGCAGGCTGGTGCGAATCTTCTCTACCCTCAGTTTCAACAGAATGACCCGACCACGACATTTGATGGCCAGCCTGGTCCAGGGTTAACTTCGCCAATTGACTTTGGTCCGGATCCTCAAAGAGGCTCTTGATTTCGGATACTGATTGATAGGCGGCGGTTTGGGTCGCTGGCCAGTTTGGATATTGATAATTCAAGCGGGCACGCAGTCGGTCGGTGTCAATTGACTGCTTTGGCGTGACGGCGCCGGCCACTGGTTCATTAGCAGATGATCCAGCTGATTTCACCGTCAAGGGACCAACTTCTTCTTCCGGAATAACTGTGACTTGAATCACGCCAGTCTGTGGCGTCTGAGTCGATGGCACCCGTGGCGTTTGAACCTCGCCCAACCACTCGGTCAGTGCCGGCACCTTCAACCGAGCGAGAGTAATCAACGTCCAATCCAAGTATGACTTGGAACGGAGACGTAAATCGCGTCCTAAAAACTGCCCGGTTGTTGACCGCGCCTCAAGATAAAGCGCCCGTGGCCGAGCACTTTCATCCTCTTGCTTGGCAACGGTACCGACCAGGTAGAGTTGCTGCTTGGCCCGGGTCAAGGCCACGTAGTAAAGGCGCATTTCTTCCGACCAAGCCTGCCGCTGCAAGGCTTCCTTGACGGCATACTTTGCCATTGTCGCGACCTTGACTTTAGCATTCGGCTCCAAGTAATCAACACCAACGCCGGCGTCCTTTTGCACTAAGAAATCGCCCTGCATATCACGGGCATTCAAATCTTTTTCCAACTCCGGCAAGATGACGATTGGAAATTCCAGCCCCTTGGAAGCGTGGATGGTCATCAAGGCCACGCTTTCCTCGGCCGATTCCTGAGCCACTTCACCCACTTCCTGACCATTCTTCTGAATTTCTTCAATGTATTGGATGAAAGCATACAACCCAGATTGGCCATTCTCCTGGAAGACATCGGCCTTTTCATACAGGGCGTGCAAATTAGCCTGCCGCTGATTGCCGCCAGGTAGGCCGCCAACATAATCCAGCCAACCGGTATCCTGATAAATTGCCAAGACCAAGCCAACCAAATCATTTTGACGGGCCAACGATTGCCAAGCACCAAGCATTTCCAAAAATCTTTGGCTACGGACATGGTCCTTGGCATCCGCTACCACAGCGGTATAGAAGTCATGACGGCGGTCGGCCAAGCGGATTTCCGCCAAATCATTTTCATCAAAGGCAAAAATCGGTGACCGCAAGACGGCCGCAAGTGGTATGTCCTGATGGGGATTGTCGACAATTCGCAAGAGGTCAAGGACTAAGTACACTTCCATGACCTGGTAATAGTTTCCGACCCCGTCCGATTGGACTGGGATGCCGGCCTGATTGAGCGTGCGGAGCAATTCGACATAACCAGTCTTGGATCGGGTGAGAATGGCAATATCGGAAAACTTGACCGGGCGCATCAAACCCGCTTTTTGGTCATAGACTTCCCCCCTTTGAATCAGCCCTTGAATTTTTTGTGCTAAGTAGCGGTACTGGCTGGCCCGCTTTTCGCTATTATCGGCCTCTGACCCCGCCTGATTTTCACCGTCCTCACCAGTAGAAAAAGCTGCCTTTTCCTGATTTGCCTGTTCGATAATATCCAGGTGAAAGACCGCTGGCACCATCTCCGGATAGGACGCCGCCGCAATCAACTTGGCGGAATCCTGGTATGGAATATCCCCCAGTTCTTCATCCATTAATTGGGTAAAAATCTGGTTAATCACCGTCGTCACGTTATTTTCTGACCGGAAATTTTCAGCCAATTCAATTCGTTCATCAGGGCTGTCCTCCCTGGCAAAGTCAAAGTACTTGCCGGTAAAGAGCGACGGGTCCGCCTGACGGAACCCATAAATGCTCTGCTTGACATCTCCCACCATGTACATATTTTCGCCGTTTGATAGGCTTTTCAAAAAAGTTTCCTGGAGGCGGTTAATATCCTGATATTCATCGACCAGAATTTCTTGAAATTGGCTCTGTATCAAGTTTAACACGTCCTCCTGCTGCAAAATCAGCAAGGACAACTGCTCAGCATCTGAAAAGTCCAACAAATTTTCTTCCCGCTTCTTGGCTGCGAAAGCATCCAAGAAAGCCTGCGTTACCCTTACCAGCGTGCCTACCAACTGATTACCGGCCGCATTAACCTGCTGCCACTGGTTCTCTGCCAAAGCAAAAATGGTTTGATTCAAGTTGACGACCGCTCCAATCCGACCAGACTTGGCAAAGAAGGTGCTAAAGCTAGCCCGAGCGGCATCTAAGAGCGCCGCCAAATCCGGGTCTTCCTTAAAGACTTTGGCCGTCTTTGTTTGTGGAATTTTGCCCCAGTTGGAGGTAATCAGCCCCCGCAATGTATCAAAGGATTGGTGATCGGTTAACGCCTGCTGAACTTGATGGACCTTGTCCAAAGTTTCCTGAACAAAGTTAGCAGTCTTGTTTAACTCACTAATCCCCTCGATATCTTGTAGGATGCCAGTAAAAACCTGGTCCGCCTGGTTGAAGGTCGCCAAAATTTTTGGTGCTAAAAACTTTTGAAAAAGATTCTGGTCAACTAGGGCTGACGTGGCCATCGCTTTCGAGTCTGTGTCAGTCGCTGGCGCAGCCACCGTTTCCTGAGCTGTATCAGTCATCGAGGCTGGCACTTGTTCAGCCAAATCACCCGCCAAAGAAGCCAGCCACTCCGGACCATCAGGCCGGGCTAGGGCAAAATCAGCCAGTTTTAAGACTTTTTCCTTCAGATTCTGATCCTGATTTGGATTAGCAAAGTTATTGACTAAGGCAAGAAAACCCTCATGGTCGGGATGATTTTGATCATAAAAGTCAGCAAAGACCGCCCCAATCACCCGATTCTTTAATAGGTTTAATTCCGCCTGGTCGGCTAGCAACCGGTAACTGGGATCGAGACCAATTTTATAGTAGTACGTATCAATTAATTTCAACGCAAAGGAGTCGATGGTCGAGACATTCGCAACGGGTAAGAGTGCCAACTGGTCCAGCAAGAAGCGCTTTTGCTTGTCATCTGTCACCTGGCCAATCTGCTCCGTAATCGCCACTTCCAGCCGTTCCTTCATTTCCGCAGCAGCGGCGTTGGTAAAGGTCACGATTAGAAATTCATCGACACTGGCACCAGCTAAAATTTTGCGGACCAAGCGCTCAATCAGGACCGTCGTCTTCCCGGAACCGGCCGAAGCCGCCACTAGGATATTGTGACCGCTATGGCTAATTGCCTTCTCCTGATTTTCGGTATACTGTCTAGCCATTTTCACCTTCCTCTTCTGCTTGTAACTGTTTGATGACTTCTTTCTTTCGGCCGGTATACTTTGGCACCTGATAACGGTCGCCCAAGACCTTGTCAAAGCGCATGATGTCCTTATAGGCGGAATATTGCAGGGCACTTTCAACCGGTCGAATTGGGAATTGACCGGCTTGAATCTTTTCGGCCGCTTCCTGCAGTAGTTCCTGATTTTTCTTGGCCAATAGGGCAAAATCAGCATCGGTAATCGTTTCCGACGTTGCCGTTGGCTGCCCATCCTTTGACATCGTTAACTGATAGTAGCGCGCCTTTTCCTTTGGTGCTAGTCGTTCCAACTCATCTAGGTAATCGGGATTATCTAGGGCCAAGCCTCGGTACTGGAAACTCTGACTAGTGGCTTTACCAGCCAACAGCTCATCCACGTCACCACGGAATTTTGCCAGTGGAATCACCTCCTGCTGGATGGGGGCAAAGAAAGCCCCACCGACGCCTTGGATGCCCAATTGCTTGGCGTTTTCCTGAACAGCCTGCCAGTAAGTCAGCAACTGCAATTGCAGGCCATTGGCCGCATCGCGATAACTAAAAGTTTTCCCGGATGTCTTGTAATCGACCAGAGTGGCAAAGACCCCTGCTGGGTCCTGCCGGTCTAACCGATCAATCTTTCCACGGACGATGACTTCCCGGTCACCCTCACCCAAACTCAAGGGCATCAGGTCGCCCTGAGGAAAACCAAAGAGCGTTTCAACCCGGTCTGGGGCAGACTGGTTCGTTTGAGCCGCCTGCCTTAGGTGTTTGAGCAATTCCTGGGCAACCTGGTCCAAATACTGGGCCACCGTCTTGCCTTGACCATCCTCATTTAATTCAGCAAATTGTGGTTCCTGGACCAACCGAGCCAATTCATCTTGAACAACGGTCTTAATCTCTGCTGGCGTGAGGTCGCGAAGGGTTTCCTTCTTTTTAATCAGGTTACCAACAGCCTTTTCAAAGAGATCATGATAGATAATTCCCGTCGAAGCGGCATCCAGCTCGGCGCTTGGCCGTTCCTGTAGGCGTAAACCATACTTCAAGAAGTACTCATAGGGATTTCGATAAAAAGCTTCAATTTGTGAAATTGAGACCCGCAATGGCCGCTGGAACAACTCCTTGGCCAAAGCAGGAGCCAAAATCCGGGCCTGGTTTTGGTAATGGCGGCTCGACAGCACTCGGTCCACCTGGCCGTCTAAGCCGGCATCCGTCAAAGCATCTCGGACCGTTTGAAAATCAGTTTCCTGACCAGCTAAGTCGGCCATTTTAGCCAATTGCGATAGCGTTGCCGCCGGTGTTCCCAAGTAATGCGCCGTTAAATCAGCCAAGTTTTTGGCCTGTCCTGCCACCGGTTGAACCGGTACCAAGAAGAAATTCAACAAACGACTGTAGTAAGGCGACATCTCGTTTTGCTTGCCTTCCTGATTTAACAGTGGATAGGACAAAACAACCTTTGATGAAGCAGCCTGCAAAGCCCCGTAAAAGACCAAGTTTTCTTCGGCCATCTGGGCCGCTGCGGTTTGTCGCAAATAGCGTGGCGTTTCTTGATCGGCCAATGCCGGCTGCACGAGCAGGCGGTCTTGGTCCGTCAAAACGGTCTTATTCTTAACCTGCGCTGGCAAGGCCGACCGGGTTCCCCCGATAAAGTACAAAACTCGGTACTTTTGACTTTGCACGATTCCAGCTTCTGAAATGGTCAACTGGTCCAACTGGTTAGGAATACCCGTAAACTTACCTCCGGCAAACCCTGATTGCAGGGCCGCCAAAAAGACCTGGCGGTCAAAGTCTTGATCACCGGCCACTTGGACCACCTGGTCCAAAATATTAATAAAGAGTTGCCAAACTTCCATGACCTGTTGTGCCTTCACCAGGTCACCAGCTTCCACCAGGGCATCTCGGTGGTTGATAATCGCTTTTTTAACCTGAAACTGGTCCAGGTAAGCCATCAAAAACCGGGCACCGTCGCTTAACGTTTTCGCCTGCTTTAACCCCTGGTTCATGGCATCAAGGGCTTCCACCACAAAACCCTTCAGAAGGTTCAGGCGGCGGTTAACCCGCTGATCTTGGTCGAAGCCAGGCCGGTCTGGTTCACCGTTATCCTCAAACAGGATAAACTGCGCTTGCCGATCATGCCATTTCCGTGCAGAAGGGCGGTGGCCAGCCAAGTAATTATCAAGGTAGGCCACGGTTTCAAAATAAATATCATCACTAATTAACTGACCGTCTTGGCTAGGCCGTAAGAAACCAGTTTTCAAAATTGTCAGGATATTTTCCGGGTAAAAGGCCTGATTAGCAGGACCAAGCAGCTTCGTTACCAATTCCACCAAGGGATGGTTGCCCATCTTAATGTCATTATCCAAGAAGTAAGCCAAGTCGAACTGATTCATCACTGCTGGTAGGTGCTTACTATAAGGACCCAGGTCACGCGCTAGGACCAAGATGTCCCGTAGGTGTAGGTCAGGTTGGTCTTGTAAGTCTTGACGAATTCGCCGGGCTACCTCTTCTAATTCCGTCACGGTATTATCCGCCACAAAGGCTTGTAAATCAGGTTCTACCTGTTGGCCTTTTGGCTCTTGGTAGGAACCTAACTTGGCCCAAGCCGGTAATAGAATTTCCTTTGTGGTTTTATTTTGTTGTTTTAAATCAGTAGCAAGCTCATTTTTGTCAGCCGTCGCACTAATGGTCTCGAACGGGTGATCTTGTCGGCCGTCCAAAACAGTAACATCAGTTTCCTTGTATCGGGCCCGTTTGATAATGGTTAAGGCCGTTGTCAATGGTTTAGCGTAAACATCCCCCGATTCAAAAGTGGTCAACTGGTCTTTGTCACCCAAGATAGCCAAGGTCAAATCAGTTTTTTCAATCAAAAAGTTCACGACCGACCATTCACCAGCCGTAAAGCCTGTAAACCCTTCAAGGTAGATGACAGTATTACTTAAGTCCAAGTTCTCGCTTTGCTCAACAAAATAAGGTAGGGCTTCTTGGGCCAACAAATAGCGTTTCGCCAAGGCCTCATTGAAGGCGTCCGCTACGACTGCCAAATCCCGGAGCTTCTGACTTAAAGTCTTGGTCTGCAGGGGATTTTTTTGCCCACTTTCCTGAACCTGGTCCAAGATAGCCAACAAGTCCTGGGGGCTGATTTCTGCGCCGCGCAATTCAGCTAACTGACTTACTAAGTTTTGAACAAAGCCCTTCTTGGCTTGCATTCGTGCAAAAGTCGGCAAGAGACTCGCATTCTCTTTTAAAATTTGAGAAACCAGCACAAAGAGTCCAGCTTCCCCCATAACGGGGGGCTGGACCTTTCCTTCAGCCTGTAAGAACCGCCAGGCTAACCGGGTCAACGAATAAACCTGAACCTGGGACTGGGCAAAAACTTGGTCTGCCGAATAGCCTTGGGCCCGTGCTAAGCGCTTTAAGACGTCGACTTCCGCATCAAACTTCACGTGATTAGGAACCACGTAATAAATATCACGCCGGTCCTCATGGACCAGCTGGTTGTGAATTTGTTCAACCAGTTGTTGCCGGCTGTCTACTTCACCCGGTGTTAATAAAATCGTAACCGCCATGTCATCCCCTAGTCTTTTTTAGTTATGTTTATTATACAAAAAAAGAACACGTTTCCGTGTCCTTCTAACTTAGTCAACGACGATCTTTTAACCGCTGTTGCATCAAATATTGGTAACGAGAATACCAAACATCGACGTACCCCTGCGAAAAAGGTCCTTTTTCGTTATTAATCCAGTCAACCAAAATTTTAACGTGTGCCTTTAAAATTTGATCAACTTCTTTAGGGTAATGCCATTGTTTACTGTGGGCCGCATACTCATCCGCATCTAAGAGATGTTTTTCCCCATCCGGGAAAACCTTAACGTCCAAATCATAATCGATATACTTGAGCGCTTCTTTATCCAAAGTGTATGGTGAGGCTAAATTACAGTAGTAAGATATCCCATTATCGCGAATCATCGCGACGATGTTAAACCAGTACTTCTTATGGAAGTACAAGATAGCCGGTTCGCGAGTCACCCAGCGCCGACCGTTATCTTCTGTTACCAAAGTATGGTCGTTTAGACCAATAATGGCATTTTCACTGGTTTTCAACACCATCGTGTCACGCCAGGTTCGATGCAGCGAGCCGTCATGCTTATAGCTTTTGATCGTGATGACATCCCCTTCGCGCGGTCCGCGACTTGGCTTATCAACAATCATGCTCGTCCCACTTTTCTGACAAAAATTCCTTTTCAATTATACCATAATTTTAAAATCAGTTGGCTAATATGGTCAATTTTCTCTAGAAAAGGGGGAGTTTTTGGACGGACTACTGGCGTATTATTGCACTGAAAAACAATTAAGAAGCACGAAGCCGAGCAGCCGACCTAACCTTACTCTATAAAACAATGCTAGAGCACCCAGCTTGTTTGCCTCAGAATCAATCGCAAAGTCCATAGCTAACCTTTCATTCCTCTTCAAAGTCGATTGTTGCCAGAGCCTGGTCGATGACTTCACCACGATAACCTTTTGCATAAAGGCCCTGTTTCACCTTATAAAATCGGTCTTTGGCAGCCAGACGCTGATGATGGCGAGCAAGTTTTTCTGCCTGCTTGTTAGCATTCTCTTGCTCATCGTCTTCATCATTTGCGATATCTAGGTCATTGATGACCTGACTGGCCAGGTCATAGGAAAAGCCCTTTTGCACCAAGGCCTGCGCAACCTTTTGTTGGCGAATCACCGTTGAATCGCGTCGATGAGCCCGTGCTAATTTTTCCGCCATTTTTGTGGCAACTAAGACCTGGTCCTCTTCTGCAAAGCCTAAAATAGCATTTTCGATGATTTCTTCTTGGACACCGGCCTGCTTCAAGTCCTGCGCAATCCCCCTAGGTCCCTTGGGATTAAATACTTGTTTCGTGGCGACATAGTGTTTAGCATAGACAGCATCATCTAACAGGCCATGCTGAAGTAGATGACTGATAACCTGGTCAATAACCCCCTCTTCCACCTTCTTTTGCTTCAGGCGATCTTTGACCTGACGAACGGTGCGTAAGGCGGGGCTTAAATAGTTCAGCGCAATTTTGAGACCTTGATCAACCTTCTCCGCCTGCTTTAGTTCTTCAATCATGGCGTCATCAAGTTGGCGGCCCTTCAAAAGACCAAACTTTGCCAAAACGTTTTCGGACAGCCCAAAGGCAAAGTGCCCGTCCAATTCGATATTATAGCGGCCATCCCGCTTTTGTGTCGCAATTTTCGTAATTGTTTTCATAGGCCTATTTTACGAATTTTCAGCTAAAAACGCCAGTTGTGTAAAAACAACTGCCATCTACTTTAATATGAATAATAACAGCACAATGCCAAGTATTTTTAGCTGTTTTTTTATTAGAAAATCTCCAAATAAATTATAATCAATCTTATCTATAGCGTTTAGAGAAAAAGAGAGGTACAATGAAAAAAGTAAAATTAGGAAATGAGGAATTAGTGAAGTGCCAATTAATCCGAAAATCGCACAAGATGTCTGGAAGGACATCGGGCAAAGCGTCCAGTTTACCGTATTAAAATTTAAGGACCTGCCACAAGCCGACCTGCATGATGCAATCGTTGATTTTGCAGACCGGTCACAAGCCATTATCCGCTCGCTACGGATCCGCGACGGACAAAATGATGGTTCTCCCTCAACATTGAAGGTTGCTATCGGTTTCTCAAACCATGCCTGGGAACTCCTTTTCCCAAAGTCTGCTAAGCCAAAGGAACTTGAAACCTTTGGCGGTATGAAAGGGCCAAAATATAGCATGCCCGCCACCGAAGGAGACATTTTTTTCCATATTCGTGCTAATAATCAAGCCATTGTCGTCGAAGCTCAAACCCAATTCATGAAGTTTTTGAAGGACTTTACTGAAGTCGTTGATTCAACCCAGGGCTTCCGCTACTTCGAAGGTCGCGCAATTATCGGCTTTATTGATGGAACCGAAGCACCCGCACCAGAAGATTCAGCCGACTATGCTCTGATTGGTGATGAGGATGCTGCTTTTGAAAATGGTTCATACGCCTTTGCACAAAAGTGGCGCCACAACATGGACTTCTGGAACAAAATGAAGACCGAGCACCAGGAAAAGGCTGTTGGCCGCGAAAAGTTTTCTGATTTAGAATTGGAAGACGACGAGAAGTATGAAAATGCCCATAACGTTGCTTCTAAGTATGAGCCAAATGGCGTTGAGCAGAAGATTATCCGCATGAACGTTCCTTACTCTGACCCTGCTACTGGAAACACCGGAACCTACTTCATGGGTTACGCCCGTCATTGGGAAGTGACCAAGGGCATGCTGCAAAACATGGTTGATAAATCCGACTTCCTGTTGACCTTCTCAGAACTTTTGTCCGGTCAACTTTTCTTCATCCCTTCCCGCGATACATTAGCACAAATTGCCGATGGCGACTTTGACTAAATATAGCAATAGTAAATCAGGCCCAACACCACAATGGTGTCGGGCCTTTTTATTAGCGAAAATTAATCATAAAGTTTTCAAACAAGAAGAGTGGGTCAACCGTTTCGGACTTCATCTTAATTTCCATTTGTAAAATCTGCAAGAATCCGGTCCGCACCTGTCCCAACCGGTAGTGACGTAACGATTGTCGTGCCAGCTTTACCCGGTAAGGGTGAACTTTCAAAGCACTTCCAACAGACTGGTCGCTCCCAGCCGAACCAGCGACCTGTAATAATAAGCGGAATTGGCCGAGCAAAAGAGCATTCAGGCGCAGCGGTGCTTCGCCATTTTTAATGAGGTCATAGTACAGGTGCAAGGCTTCGGCTTTTTTCTGTTTCAAAACCAAATCGGCCAAATCAAAGGCTTGAGCCGTTGATTCCTTTGGAACCAAACCGGTTACCCCAGTCAAATCAATCGTTTTCGTTTGACTAGCATAAGCCAAGAGCTTGGGTAATTCAGCCAAGACTTTCGAGTAAGAGGCCTGGGTTCTCAGAAGTAACTCAGCCTCTGCTTCTTGGCTTATTTCTACCCGCCGCTGGTCTAAGAACTGGTGCAGGGCCTGTCGTGTCTGGCGTTCATCCAATGCCGGTAAGTCGAGAAGCTCTGCTTGACTCAAAATAGACTTGGTGACCTTCTTACGTTTGTCCAAAGAAGCCTCATTAGCAAACAAAATCAAGAGGTTTCCTGGCACTGGATGGTCCAATGCTTCTTGCAAAGCCTTTTCCTGATTAGCCGTTAACTTCGATCCGGCCGTTAAGAAGGTTGGATTTTCAACCAAAACTAAGCGGTGATCGCCGAAAAATGGAGCACTCAAATAATCGTCAAGGATTGGGTCCAGGCCAACCTCGGCGAAATCATATGTGGACTGGTTCATTTCTTGCTCGGCCGGGTCAATAATCGACGCAAATAATCGGTGAGCTTTTTGAACTAAAGCGGGCTCGTTACCGGTCACCAGGTACAGGCTTGGCAACGCTCTCTGATCAATTTGTTGTTTTACTGTTTGTAAGGTCATTGAAGCTTTTTACCTGAAAATGTCCTTTATTGTGATTCTCATATACATATCTTAGCATACCTTGCCGCCTTGTATCGTAGACAATCATCTTTTGCTGAGCAGCAATCGCCAAAACTTCCTGGTTTGGATGGCCGTAACGGTTTTTGCGGCCAGCAGAAATTAGCCCATAGGTCGGCTGCCACTTAGCCAACACCTCTTTATTCGTTGATGTTCGTGAACCGTGATGGCCAAACTTAATCAAATCCGGGCGAAAACTTGGGTACCTAGCCAAAACTTTTTTCTCCCCAATACCCGGTTGAAACGGGTGTAAAACGCGCAATGGCAAGTTAGCTGGTTGCACCCGGTCAGTCACAGAAACCACCTTTGTCCGCCCCAGGTAAGGCTGAATTCTTTTCCGAAAAGCTGCTTGCTTAGTCATCCCAGCAGGCAGCAAAACCTGGTCCACTTGAAACGTTGTTAAAATTACTCGAGCATCGCCAATATGGTCTTGGTCCTGGTGAGATAGTGACAACGTATTAATTCTACTAATACCACGCGCGTGCAAGTAAGGCACAATCACTGAACGGGCCTGACCCTCTTGATTTTTCGGCCACCCCTGCTTGCCGTGTGGATTGTTTTCAGCTGACCCCTGGCCAGAGAAACATGGTTTTTGAAAAGAAATCTTGCCACCTGTATCAATTAAGGTGATTGTCTTATTGTATGGCTCACGAAGTAAGGCGGCATCGCCCTGACCAATATCAAAGGTTGTAAACTCGCCCGTTCTTGGAAAATGGACTAAAAAGAAACCAATTATCAAGGCGAACAGCCACGTACCGACCACCCACCGACGACCAGCCTTCTCGGCTCCCAATAAAAACCAGGGCGCAAACCCCAGTACTAATAAAATTGGCCAAGGCAGTGCGCCAATAACAATTTGTCCCGGCAGGTTGCCTAACCAATAGACAGATTGGTCAAACATCGTTACCAGCCAATTCGCTACCGGAGCCAAACCCGGCACCACCTGACCGAAAAATGCAACCAACACAACGGGTAAAATCACCAGCGAAAAGACTGGGATAGCAATCAAATTGGCAAAACTTTGCCAAATATTCCAGGTATACTGCTGCGCCACGATTAGTGGAAAGGTCAAAACTGATAAAAAGAGGCCCTTTTGCCAAGTCGACCAATCTTCGGGTAAAAGTGCTAAGGCCAAGGTTAAGAAAAATGACAGCTGCCCACCCAGGGTCAATAAAATCTGTGGGTGAACAATCAACGTCAACAATAGCGACCATGACCAAATTTGAATCGAAGAAAACTGCCGATTAAATGCTTGCGCAAAAATCCGACCTTCACCGGCAATTACAGCACGGACGAGAATCGGTGGACAAGCCGTAAGCCAATAAAAGCCAACTAAGCAAAGAGCCATTATTGCCAACGTAAGCTCTTGGTACAGGCCAACCAACTTTCCTAACTTACGGACGGCAGCAAGTAAAAAGGCAACGTGGAAGCCTGACAATGAAAAAAGATGAACCAATCCCAATTCCTGAATTTTAGGATTATCGTCATACAAAGTCTGATCCTTTGATCCCAGTAAGAGTGCTAAGGCATAATTACTGATCGGATTTGGTAGTTTCTTGGCACGGTCCGATAAGGACGCATGCAATTGGTGAAAATAAGCATTTAAACGGTCTAGCCATGTTAACGGGCGGTCCAGCTTCAGTCCTACCTCCTGAAGCCGAACTTGATGGGTAATTTTCTTTGTCTTAGCAAAGTTTTTAAAATCAAATTGATAAAAGTTAGTTGCCGGCATAATTGACGTAAAATCACCCTGACCGCTAATCAAGGTCGGACCGGGTGACGAGCGAAACCGAGCCAAATCTTCCGGAGCCTTTGCCTGGTAATAGTAATAAACGCGGTCACCTGAACTTTTTAAGCGACCAATGCCAGCAACGAGGCCATCAGTGTTAATTGTCCGTTCGTCTGGATAGGCCAGCATTGTATAGATCTGTCCTTTTTTATCAGGCAGGTTGGCCTGACGGACTAGTGCTTTTTGACCCATCCAAAAATACAATAAAAAAGCCAGCGACAAGGCAAGTATGACAAACAAGTCCCTGCCACGAGTCGTTAAAAAGGCAAGCAAACTAAAAAATAGTGCCAAACAGATAGTCACCGAATTCGGCCGATAAACCGCCAATGATAAGGCGCCCACCAGCCAAGCTGCCTTCAATGTTGCTTGCAGACCCATTAAACCGTCACCTGATTTTTTAATTGTTCAAAACGTTTGGGACCAATCCCGCCGACTTCTTTCAAGTCCTCAACTGACTGAAATCGGTGTTTTTCTTCCCGAAAAGCCACAATTTGCTCCGCTTTTTTGGGGCCAATGCCATCCAGTGCCTCCAACTCCTTGGCGCTAGCCGTATTTAAATTAACGAGCGCTCCCCCGCCACTTCGTCCAGATCCTGAAGTTGCGCCTGCTCGAGCACCACCAACATTACCAGCACCACTAGGAACGCCAACCGTTTGGTTAGGCCCCTCTTCGCCAACTTTTTCAATATAAAGCGCCTGACCATCCACTAATAATTGAGCTAGATTAATACGGTTGCGGTCGGCTTGATCTGTTAGGCCACCAGCCTGTTGGATAGCGTCTTGGAGGCGACTACCTATAGGCAAGTCGACCACTCCTTGGTGGTTAACCGCCCCCTTGAGATCAATCACCACTCGACCGCTAGCGCCCGGCTTTCTCTTTACACCCTTATCCGCTACCTTTTCCTGCTTTTCATTTAAGGCAGAGGATAGCCTCGGCACGGGGGCATCTTGTTTCGCTCCCTGTTCAGTACCCAAGGGGTTTAATCGCCAAAACACAATGATTGCCGCCAGCAAACCTAGGCCGGCCACAACCCAATAACGCCAGTATTCAATCAAATGTTCCTTCATCCAAGTCAATAATTTTTTGTACGTCATCTGCTCAACCTCCTGGTAAATCAGACGAAGTGCAAACAAAAAGCCAACACACTTTTTGGTACAAATATCCTAATTTTTGGATACGTACCAACGAGCTGTCGGCTATTTTTTATTGAAAATGTTTTTGTAAGGCGGTTACAACCACCGCTGGGACGAAAGCGTCGAGCTTGTCGGCACCAAATTTAGCAATTTCTTTGACCATCGATGATGAAACATTCTGATTTTCCGGCTTGGCCAAAAGCAAGACCGTTTCAACATCAGCCAAGACAGAATTGACTTCCGCAATATCGCGTTCGTACTCGAAATCCTTGGCATTCCGTAGACCACGGACCAAGTATTTCGCACCAATTTCGTTCATATAGTCAACGGTCAAGCCACCGACTTGTCCAACCTGAACATTTGGTAAATCAGCTACGGTTTCTTCCACCAACTCCAATCGTTCGGCCGGTGTGAACAATCCTTTTTTATTCGTATTAATTCCCACAGCCACGACAACTTCATCAAAAATTTCAGAAGCGCGTTGAATAATATCCAAGTGGCCATTGGTCAACGGGTCAAAAGACCCTGGAAAGACTGCTTTTTTCATTTTCCCACTCACTTTTCCTGTTGAGGTTCGTACCTATAAAGGCTCACTCGCGTAATACCGTAGTCCTTTTGCTTCAATAAATTTAGGTTAGGACCTGGTTCCGGTAAATCAGCGACCTGGTCGGATTCAATCATGATAATGGCGTCCGTTGCCAGCAGTCCGCCCTCTTCCATTGCCGTTAAATCAGCCTTTAGCTTTTCCTTGGCATACGGTGGATCAAGCAAAATCAAATCAAAGGACTTCCCCTGACTAGCTAAACGAGTTAGCGCAGCACTAGCTGGGACCTTCAAGACCATAAAGGCATCTTCAGCATGGGTCTTTTCGATATTTTTCTCGATGACTGCAATGGCAGCTCTCTGTCGGTCGACTAAGACCGCCTGATCCATCCCCCGCGAAACTGCCTCAATTCCAAGGCCACCAGTTCCGGCGTACAGGTCGAGAACCTGGCCACCATTGATATAGGGCATCAACATTGAAAAAATAGCTTCCTTAATTTTATCTGTTGTCGGCCGCGTTTCTCGTCCCTTGACGGCATCCAAGCGAAGACCACCAAATCTTCCTGCAATCACACGCATTAGGACTTTCCTCCCTTTTCAGCCGGCACGTGGACCTTATCATCAGTTTGCAAGTCTTGTTGTCCATCATCCTGACGATTATTCTTTTTCGTCGGCTGATTTTGACCCTGATTAGTTGGTTCCGCTAATTTTGCTTCAGATTGTCCTTTTGATTGGCCAGTTTGCTCCGCTGATTTTTCGTCAGATTGGTCCTTTTCAGCATCTTCTTGTGCCTGATCGTAGGCCTCAAAAAAGACATCATCATGAACATCATCCAAATCAGGGTCAATGTCAGGCCGTGGCGATATTTTCACAGTCTTCACAAACCGGTACTGGTTCAGCTTATTAACTGTTTTTTCAACATCATCTTCATTCAGATAAAGTTCGACATAGCCCATTCTCTTAGAAATATAGCTAATATCACCGAATTTCTTTAATTGTTCAACATGCTTCAAACCGCGTAAGAAAACATACACGGCTCGGCGTTTTTTTATAGTAAACATCTTAGCGTTTTAATTCCCTTCGTGCCGCATAATCTTGCGGATTTGGTTGGATCAATTCCTTGTCTTTGGCTGAAACGTTCAAGGCAAGGCCAATGGCTGCCGAGAAAAAGACAAATGATGAACCACCACCTGAGATAAAGGGGAAAACAACCCCAGTAATTGGCAGCAAGCCCAAGACACCTCCCAAATTAACAAAGGACTGCATCAATAAAAGACTAGCCAGCCCATACAAAAAGAGGCGGTTGTACTGTCCCTTTTGCTTGATTCCTAAGTAGACCAAGCGACCAATTAACATCAACACCATCAGCAAAACAAGGCAGATGGCCAAGGCGCCTAATTCTTCCGCTGCAACAGCCATAATAAAATCAGTGTTTGATTCTGGCAGGTAAGGTTTCAGCAACGAATTTCCCAGTCCAACGCCAAACAAACCACCATGGGAAATGGCGTAGTAAGAGTACAATAGCTGCCGACTTTGGTCAACATTATGCCAAGGATTGACAAAGTTCGTCAATCGTCTGATAGCGTAAGAAGACGAGTTTCCTAAATGGAAAAAGCCAATAATATCTGGCAAAAAAACCAAAACGATAAAGAACAAAAGCAACCAAAAGGCGCAAGCTCGAGATGACATTCCCGCCGCCATCATCATCATTAACAGAACGGCCAAGGTAATAAACAAGTTTCCCAAATCGGGCATCAAGAGGTTCATCGACAACATCACAGCAGGTAAAAAGAGTTTTTGCAACATACCCGGCGCCGTCCATTGACGAATTTGGCGCCTGAGGCCTGCTCGAGGTAACCAGGGCTTTTTATCGAACCAGTGGGCAAAATACAAAATCAACACGATTTTTGATAGTTCAACCGGTTGTAAAGTCACCGGCCCCAGGTTAATCCACCCGTGAGCCCCGTTAATGGCCGGCGCTAAGCGAGCGACAATCAGTAAACCGGTGGTCCCAACCATTAAAAAATTGAGCACACTTTGTGATCGCAAAATGGAGCGATTCAATCGAAAGGCAACAAAGGCAACCGTCCAACCAACCATCACGAAAATAGCCTGCTTTGAAAAGGACATAATGGGTGATAAATAAGCATTTTGGGTCGCCGAAAAGACCATCACAATCCCGATGGCCGATAGCACGGCATAAGGCACCGCAATCCAGTAATCCAAACGTTCCAGCTTCTTAAACATTACCGCTCCAAAATATCTTGATAAACGCTTTCATCCAAAGACTTTGCAATCGCTACTACAAGGGCCTGTGCCGCTTCAAAATCAGGAATTGACCAAACCGTTTCATGGGTATGAATGTAGCGGGATGCCACACCCAAGGCGACAGCAGGAAGGCCAAATCCTTGGCCTTGAACGCCACCAGCATCAGTGCCACCCTTTGAAACAAAGTATTGATAAGGAATGTGATTATCCTCTGCTGTCTGCAAAATAAATTCCTTCAAGCGTGGTGACGTCACAACCGTTGGATCAAAGACGCGAATCAACGTTCCCTGGTCCATGACTCCCTGACGACCAACTGTGCCATCAACATCATTTGCTGCCGAAGAATCAACCGCAAAGAAGACATCTGGCTTCAATTGGTTAACAGCTGGCTTAGATCCCCGGAGACCGACTTCTTCTTGAACGTTTGCCCCAGCAATCAAAGTGTTTGGTGTTTCTACTCCTTGCAATTCTTCTAGAGCAGACAAAATCGTCACCACCCCAAAGCGGTTGTCGTAGGCCTTGGAAACAGCTCGATTAGGGTTAGCAAGATGGGCTGTCTTGGTTGCTGGCACAATAAAGTCACCTGGACGAACACCAAAAGTCTGAGCCTGGTCAGCAGATTCAAAGCCAGCGTCAAAAAGAATATCATCAATGGTCAACTGGCTTTGACCACCGGTCTTACCACGCAACAGGTGTGGTGAAACAGAAGATGATACAACCGGATATTGTCCATCTTTTGTAAAGAGTGTAAAGCGGTGAGCAGAAACGGTCATAGGATTCCAACCTCCCAAGGCAACCACTTGTAAGGCCCCCGTTGGCAAAATACCAGAAACCATGAAGCCAACTTCATCCATGTGAGCTGCAAACATCACACGGGGACCATTTGACTGCTGATTTTTCACACCAAAAACACCACCAAGGTTGTTTTGGTAAACTTCGTCAACTAAGGGCGTTAAGTCCTGTTTGAATGCTTGACGCACCTGATTTTCCTGCCCAGATGTCCCCTGCAATTCCGTATATTTGACGAGTTGTTTCCAAGTATGTTGATCCATAACGCCCTCCTCAAGGTTTTTAATATAAAAGTTACTTTATTATAGCCTAGTTGAGGGGGACTGGCAAAGTCTTCAGGCTCGTTGAAAAAGCTGACATCTACTCGGCAGATCACTTTTTCAAGGACAATCAAAAATCCCCGATAAGAGCCTTATCGAGGATTAATACAACTAACAAAATTATGAACGTTTCTTATTCTTCAAAATCAGCGTAAAACCGGCCAAAAGAACAGAAATGGCAGTCAAAATGAGAACTTGCCAGCGACTGGATTCAAAGCGAGCAGCCTTTGGCAATGCAACCTTGGCAACCGGTTGCGCCGCAATTTCAGCTGGTGCAAAAGCAGGTACAGTTGTATTTGCTTTCGATTCGCTTGGTTGAGCAGTTGCTACCGGTTGCGCCATGTTGACTACTGGAGTAGGAGCCACTGTTTCAGTGCCTGGCGTTGTATTTGGCGTACTTGGCTTTGACGGCGTGCTTGGTGTTGCACTTGGTCCAACAGAAGCATTACCACCACCATCAATCTTTTCAACCATCATGGTCTTAGATTGTGTTGATAAATTATCACCAGTCAAATTAACGGCATTGCCATACGAACTGGCCTGAGATCCAGATTTCACACGGCTCTCGTACGTCAATACATAGGTTTGATTGATATCTCCAAAATCAATGTGGAACTTAGAATCAGAATCTATCGTTAACTTAGACAAGTCAACGGGCACCGCCTCGCCATCAGATGAGTCAATCGTCGAACCAAAGCTATCCGGAACAAAGGTTGAGTTGCCATCCAACTGATCAACAACCACCGCGTTTTGAATGTTTTGCTTGCGATAGTTAATTCGGACTTTCCAATGTAGCAATGTTGGATCTTTCAAATCAAACCAACCAAATTTTGATAGAACTTCAGTTTTATCAGGCGCATTTCCCTGATTAATATAAACATCGGTGCTAGCTCCGGGAATGATACTGTGGTCCAATTGCCAGTTAATCATATTTTTCGTATTAAAGGAAATCTTAGACAAATCCCAGTTAGAGTTAATTTCAAAATAGCCAGATAAGGCGCGGTTAACATCAGTGGCAGCACTATCACTGGTAAAATGGACCGTAATTTCTCGGGTATTTTTATCCAGATGAGCATTAGCAATCACATCACCATTTTGCTCATGAATTTGAAAATCAAGCGAATTTGGTACCTGAAAAACATCAGGAACCACTACCGCAATTGGTTGAGCGACGGCAATGCCAGCCCCCTTAGGAATTGCAAAATTCCATCGAACCGTCAAATCATCATAAGGGTTAAAATTATCTGTTTGATGATTACTGGTTTTATAAACAGAAGCACTGGTAATGTAGGCCGAAGAAACATCCCCAGCGGAAACTTTCGACATTACTGTCCCAGCTCCAATTCCTAGCATTAAAAAGAAACTGGCAAAAAAGACTAGCAACGGGCGATTTTTAAAATCATTCGTTTTCATAGCTCTCCTCATTTCAGTTATCTCACGACTTATTTGTCATATAAGCAACAACAACCAACAATATTGTAACGCTAGAACCTCAAAATATGATACTTTTAATCCAAATAAGTTTGTTTTCGGAATTAAATATTGACTTTACTATTTTATGCTAAATACCTATTGTCATCATTTTTATCCTAGAACCAGCTTTTTTACTAACAAACTTTTTTTGATTTCAAATACTACACAATACGTTATAATAGTCATATAAGAAACAAAAAAAGGAGAAAATTATGTCGAGTCATTCATTGCGCTATTTTATGGGGATTGATGGTCTTCTAGCCATCGTCTTTGGTCTTTTAGTTGTGATTCTACCCATCGACACGGCAGCCATTGCCGCGGCTATCATTGGTGTCATGATGGTTGCTTCTGGTTTATTTAAGATTGTTCATGCCATCAAAAACACCGCACTAACTGGTTGGAACAGGACAGGTGCTAGCCTGCTGGGCTTTATTTATATTTTGGCTGGTTTAATCATCTTTATTAATATGCACATTGCCTCAGTTTCGCTCTTTATGGTTGTTGGTCTAATGGTGGGAATTGTCTGGTTGTTTGAGGGAGTTATCCAACTTTCGGTCGTTAGCCGTCTCACTGATCACCAAGCTTGGCTAACCTTTTCAGCCGTCCTGCATATTGTTGCCGGCATTTTGTTGATGGCTAGTCCCCTCTTTGGTGGGGCCTTACTTTGGATGTGGTTAGGAGTTAGTCTTATCGTTCTTGGTGTCTACCGCCTCTTAATGTTTTTCCGTTTTTAAATCTTTTACTGCATCACGAGGTGCAATGAAAAATCAGCTTTGATTCCGCTTTAAAAAAGAAAGTGCCATATATAAGCGATGTGCTACATTTTCTGAGATTTAAATGATTATCATTAAAATTTAAAATTATAAAAAGTGAACAATTTGTTTTACTTTTATTTAATGTTCGTCTTTATTAAGCCATTTTGTGCATTTCACTCAGACAAAGCAAACATTTCTTGCTAAAATATTCAGGTAGGAAAAATATTATAAGGAGTCACTTATGTCCTTTCTCTCATCATATTTCCAGTTTGAAAAACTGGGCACTTCTTTTAGAAAAGAAGTGGTTGCTGGCTTGACTACTTTCGTAGCCATGTCATACATCTTGTTCTTGAACCCGACCGTCCTTGGTGATGCCGGCATGGACAAGGGGGCTGTCTTTACAGCCACTGCCTTAGCCTCTGGAATTGCTACAATCTTCATGGGTCTGGTTGCTCGTTACCCAATCGCGATTGCCCCAGGTTTGGGTGTCAACGCCTTCTTCGCCTATTCCGTTGTTATCGGTATGGGCGTCAAGTGGCAAACTGCAATGGCTGGTATCTTGGTTGCCGCCGTTATCTTTTTGCTCTTAACAATGTTTAAGATTCGTGAAAAAATCATCGATGCGATTCCTTCTGATTTGAAGATTGCTATCGCTGCTGGAATCGGCCTTTTCATCGCCTTTATTGGTTTGCACAACGCCGGTTTGGTTGTCGCAAACAAAGATACAATGGTTGCCATGGGCTCATTGACAAACGCCAACACGCTCTTAGCTATTTTCGGTATCGTCTTGACTTTGGTTTTGTTGGCCGTGAACACACCAGCTGCCATCTTCGTTGGGATGATTGGCACAACAATCGTTGGCTTTATCTTCGGCTTGATTAAGATGCCAAGCTCACTCATCGGTTCCGTTCCTTCTTTGAAGCCAACCTTTGGAGAATCAATCAACTATCTTGGTCATATTGATACCTTCCAAATGTGGGTTGTTGTTTTGACCTTCTTGATTGTCACTTTCTTCGATACGGCTGGTACTTTGATTGGTTTGGCCGAACAAGCTGGCTTCATGGAAAACAACAAGATGCCTCGTGCCGGTAAGGCCTTGATGGCCGATGCCGTTGGAATGACTGCCGGAGCCGTTTTGGGAACTTCACCAACTTCAGCTTACGTTGAATCATCATCAGGAATCGCCGTTGGTGGCCGTTCTGGTTTGACTTCTGTTGTGACTGGTTTGCTCTTCTTCGCTGCCTTGATCTTCTCACCATTGTTGTCAGTGGTCACGGATGCCGTGACCGCTCCTGCCTTGGTAATCGTTGGAATCATGATGGCCAAGAACTTGCAAAAGATTCAGTGGGACGATTTGGCTGTTGCCGCACCTGCCTTCTTGGTTGTTGTTGGTATGCCATTAACTTATTCAATTTCTGACGGTATCGCCCTTGGCTTTATCGTTTACCCAATCACGATGATTGCTACAAAGCGTGCAAAGGAAGTGAACTGGTTGATGTACCTCTTAGCCGTTATCTTCATCTTGTTCTTGTACTCAACCCATAGCTAAATCAGCTTGATGATTACTACACAAAAAGCGTTGGAAATTAATTCCAACGCTTTTTTAGTGTTTATTTTTATCCCTGTGCCTTTGCCCGCAAATCCTTGGCGTTTGCCAAAGCGGCATCGGTTACCTGATTGCCGGACAGCATCATCGCAATCGCTTCATCACGCTGATTTTCTGGCAGGTCCTTAACCTGCGTCACCGTTCGATCATTTTGATTAAACTTCTCAATCAAGAAATAGTGAGTGGCCGCAGCGGCCACTTGAGGCAAATGGGTAATGGCCATGACCTGCGTCTTCTCAGCAATTGTTTGCATCTTCTTGGCAATAGCGGAACCAACCCGACCGGAAACACCGGTATCGATTTCGTCAAAGACAACCGTTGGTAGACCATGTTGGGCAATAAAAATTGTTTTCAAGGCCAACATCAATCGGGAGGCCTCCCCACCAGATGCGGCCTTTTCTAGGGGCTTAGTGCCCTCACCCTGGTTGGTTTGAACAAAGAAGGCAACCTTATCCGCCCCACTAGGCAAAAAGCCCGTCACGGGCGTAAATTGAACTTCAAAGTAGGCCTGTTCCATCAACAAGTCCGCCAATTCGCGGTTAACCGCCTTCTCCAACTTCTTAGCCACTGTTTGTCGACTTTGTGTCAGCGCTTGGGCAGCAGTCACAATCTTCCCCTTAATGGTTTCTTTTTCTTTCGTCAGTGATTCCAAATCGAAAGAACCGCCGTCCAAGTCGGCCAACTCGCGGTCAACCTTTTGCTGGAAGGCTAAAATTTCATCAACGGAGTCACCGTACTTCCGCTTCAGATTATGGATTACCTGCAAGCGGTCGTCGATTTCAACTAAGGCCCCCTCATCAAAGGTCAAATCAGAAACCGCTTCATCCAAATCACGACCCGCGTCCTGGGCGGCGTAGTAAGCCTCCGACAACGATTGAGCCAAGTTTTCAAAGTCTGAGTCATAAGCAGCAGCCTGAGTCATCGCCTGATGAGCGGCAGCCAAAAGATCAATCGCACCACCATCCAGACCTGGATTCAAGGCCTGCTGCGCCTGGTCCAAAGCATCCGCAATCTTTTTGTGGTTCGCTAGCTTGCTCCGATCAGCCAAAAGCTGGTCTTCTTCTCCTGGTTGCAGGCTGGCCTCCTTCAGCTCCTCTTGCTGGAAGGAAAGCAAGTCCAACCGCTGGTTAATATCCTGTCGCCGATTTTTCAATTGATCAATTTGGCGGGTAATATCACGGTAGCGGTAAAAAAGCTGCTGATACTCGTCCTTAGCCTGACTTAAATCAGCCTCAGCAAACTGGTCCAACAGGTCTAAATGATGGTCCTGATTTAACAGCAAGGAGGTATCATGCTGGCCCTGAATTTCAACCAGCTGCGACCCGAATTCAGACAGCACCTTAAGGGGGACAATCACCCCATTGATGCGGACGATTGACCGACCTTTATGATTAAACTCGCGGTAAATAACCACCTGATCGTCACTAAGCTCAATTCCGGCAGCACTCAATTGTTCCCGCAAGCCGGCAGCTCGGTCGCCCACAAGGGAAAAAACAGCCTGCAAGACAGCCTTGTCAGCCCCCTTACGAATCATTTCCGTACTGGCCCGTCCACCGGTGACCATGGCCAAAGCATCAATAATGATTGATTTTCCGGCACCAGTCTCACCCGTTAAAACAGTTAATTGGTCGTCAAATGACAAGTCCACTTGGTCAATAATCGCAAAATTTTGTATGGTTAATTGTTCAAGCATCCTGCATCCTTTCTACCAGTCAGTTTTAGTTGCCAGCCTGGTCTAACTGACCGTGTGCCGCATCAACCACTTCGTCAATTGCGACACTTGGATCAATTTGGGCCTCATCAGACCGCTTAAGCCAGGCCAAAAATTCAATATTTCCCTGGCCACCCTTAATTGGTGAGTAGGTTAAGCCAGCCACGGTAAAGCCATTTTCCACCATCATTGGCAAAGTTGCAGCCAAGACCTGGCGGTGAATAGCCGGGTCTTTGATGATGCCGTGCTTACCAACAGCTTCCCGCCCCGCCTCAAATTGAGGCTTGATCAATGCTGCCACTTCACCATCCTGGGCAATAATGTCCTTTAAGGTTGGTAAAATCAACGATAGCGAAATAAAGGAAACGTCAATGGTTGCTCGCGTGGGCTGGCCTTCCATAAAGTCGGCTAACTTGGCATAACGGAAATTAGTGTTTTCCATCACCGTCACGCGGTCATCAATCCGCAGTTTCCAGGCTAACTGGTTGGTCCCCACATCCAAGGCATAGACATGGGCAGCACCATTTTGTAATGACACGTCGGTAAAGCCACCCGTGGAAGAACCAATATCCAAGACAATCTGGTCGGCCAGGGCCAAACCAAAAGTCTCGATGGCCTTTACCAGTTTATAGCCACCACGCGAAACAAAGGGCAATGGTTCGCCCTTAAAGTGTAATTCAGTTGTGACCGGAATTTTTTCACCCGCCTTGTCCAGGCGTTGCTCATTTTCGCCAAGAATTTGCCCGGCCATAATGGCTCGCTTTGCCTGTTCTCGAGAGGTAAAGAGTCCCTGTTGGACGAGTAAGACGTCCACACGTTCTTTTGCTACTGCCACGATTTACGCTCCAATTTTAGCCAAAAGGCTCGTTAATAATTCTGAATCAAAGTTTTCATTTTCCTGGGTCAAATCATCAAGGGCCTGATTTGCCCGCTTTGTCAGCTGCACGACCAAGTCATGTGCCTGATCGAGCCCAACCAAGTGAACCAATGAGACAACGCCTTCTTCTTGATCTTGGTCATAGTCGTCCAAGTCATCTTGGATTTGGAAGAGTAGGCCAAAAGCACCAGCAAAATCAGCCAAACGGTCTAAATCTTTATTTGCAAGGTTGGCGTAATGGCCACCAATCAAAGCGGCCGCTTGCAACAAATCAGCCGTCTTCTTTTGATAAACCTGGTCCAAAACGGCAGCCAAGGCTACCTGGTCCTCATTGATGTCATGATTTTGCATGTCTAAGACCTGACCTAAAACCATGCCATTGGCACCCGCCTTTTCGGCCAGCGTCGCGACCATAGCGACCTTTTGCTCGGCATTAACATCCGTCAATGCAGCCAAGAGAGAAAAGGCACCCGCCTGCAACGCATCCCCAACCAAAACGGCACTCGCTTGTCCATAAAGCGCATGAACGGAAAGCTGTCCCCGACGGTAAGCATCGTTATCCATTTCTGGCAAGTCATCGTGGACCAAAGAATAGGCATGGACCCACTCGAGGGCCGTCGCTGCTTGAATAGCATCAGCCGTGATTTCTTGACCAAAGGAGTCGATAACGGCCAAGGCTAACAGTGGCCGCAGACGCTTGCCGGGCGTTAAGAGTGCATAGGTCAGCATCTGTCCCCAGTCACTAGAGGACTGATTAGGGACTTGCTGAGCCACCTCAGCTTTTAAAGCCGCGTTAACTTGTGGCTGATATTTTTCTGAAAAATCGTTAAATTTAGTCATTGTTGGTTAATTCCAAATCCGTCAAATTGCCATCGTCATCCATGACCTTAGCCAAGGTTTTTTCGGTATCCTGCAAGGTCTTCTGCAAATCCTTAGCCAATGCGACCCCCGTCTGAAAGTCCGTTAAGGCCGTTTCCAAGGGACGGTCGCCCTTTTCCAAAGCCGACACGATGACTTCGAGTTGTTTTAACTTGTCTTCAAATGATACTTTTTCAGCCATTTTATTCTCCTGTAATTTGAGCGGGCACTTCGCCGTCCGCAAAGGTTAAGTGGACCTGGTCCCCAACTTGTAAATCAGCTTTTTGCTTGATGACCTGATTTCTTGGTCCCTTCACAATCGTGTAGCCAGCCGATAAGATTTTCAGCGGTGACACTAAATCCAGCTTCGTACTGGCCAAAGCGAGGGCTTCTTGGTACGGTCGTAGCAGCTGCTGCTGTTCCTTGACTAGACTATCTTGGGCCTGTTGAAAGCGGTATTGTTTTTGCTCGAGCTGACGGCTAAAACCGCGGCCAAGCCGACTTGCCAATTGGTCAACTTCCTGCTGGTAGGCAGCGTATAGTCGGTCTGGCTGTTGCATAATTGGTCGATTGATAATTTGATCTAAGACCTGCTGGCGTTGGGCAACGGTTTGTCGGCCAGCAACTACCAAGCGTGTCTTCAATTCGAACAATCGGTCAAGGATGTTTTGCCGAGTAACTGGCGTCGCGAGTTCAGCGGCAGCCGTTGGTGTCGCTGCTCGGCGGTCAGCCACCAAGTCGACCAAGGTATTGTCCGTTTCATGACCAACGGAAGCAATTACTGGCGTCTTTAAAGCTGCCACCTTGCGCACGAGGGCTTCATCGTTAAAGGCCCAGAGGTCCTCAATCGACCCACCACCTCGGCCAATAATGACTGTATCAAAGTCAAGGTTATCAATTCGGTTCAGCTGTTTTAGTAACGACGGTACTGCGCCCTCACCCTGAACAACGGCCGGTAACAAGATTACCTGAGCATCTGGCAAGCGCCGCTCAACCGTTTTGGCAACGTCTTCCACGACAGCCCCCGTTGGTGAAGTAATCACGGCAATCTTTTTGGGAAGGAGTGGCAGAGCCTTCTTTTCTTGGGCAAAGAGTCCCTCTTGGCTCAGCTTTTCCTTTAACTGATTTAAGGCTAAGAAGAGGTCCCCGATACCATCGGGTGTCATTTGGTCTAAAATAATCGAGTACGAACCAGAGGGTTCATAAACCTGCACGCGACCAATGGCGAGGACTTTCATTCCTTCCTTGGGTTCAAATTTCAGCCGTGATGCATAGGAAAACATCGTGGCGCGAATGACTGATTTACCATCTGGATCCTTCAAAGAAAAATATAAGTGACGGCCCTTTCGATTACCTAAGTTCGAAATTTCCCCCGTTAGATAGACCTTTGCCAAGTATGGATCGCGGTCAAATTTTGCTTTCAAATAGCCGGTTAACGCACCGACTGTCAGGTACTGTGACGAATCTGCCATTAAGGCCTCCTAGAACGCATTCTTAGTACATATTATACCAGAGAAATCAGCCAATAAAAAAACAGCTAACCGAAGTTAGCTGCTTAGTTTGGCATGCCAGATACGCTCTGACGGGCGACTTGAACAAAGTTCAAGTAAGTCTACGTCACCTCAGTCAAAGACTGATAGTCATGGTGAGGTAATGGAATTCCACAATACCATTACCACCTACGCCAAATCCGTGGCTGGTAATTTAATACAGTAGGCCGCGTGTGCGTTCTAAAAACGCATTCGACTCATCGCATACCTTTATTATGCCAGATTTTCCTGTAAAAAGCAAGCATGCCTCACGAAACCAACCTTTACAGCCAAAGTGGCAGACCGTATAATAGGCACATGATTATCATTGAACAGATTAAAACAAAAGAACTGGTCCAAATGGGCCCAGCAAAAGACCGTGACTGGGAGGACCTGGCCCTACCCGACATGGGGCAAAGTACAAAAGAACTAGTCAAGGCTGTCATTGAGGCTTATGACCTCGGCGAGCTCATCGCTCAAGCCCATACCGCCACCCCAAAGGTCTTAAGGGCTACCGTAGAAAAGGATCATACTTCCTATCACTTGTCAGCTAAAATCAGGTTCGACTAAAAAAAGCAGCCATACTCGGCTGCTTTTTTTACTGACGATTTTTACCCTTTTCCAGATGCGTAAAGAGTGCCTGTAAGGCTTGCATTTCCACAATCAATATCACAATCAATACTATCTGCATTGGTAAAGACGTCCAATGCAGTACTTGAAATGTCAACACAATTATCACCCAAATTAAACCATTAATGGCCGCTTTAGCTGGTTTTGGTAAGGTCATTTTTTCTTCCCTTCAGCTGATTCTTCATCAGCTTTTTGGTCAGCCTCCGCAGCTTCCTGTTCGGCTTGCTGCTGATTTTCCAAGATAACCTGCAGCTGGTCATCGAACCAAGCGGCAGCCTTAGCAAAGACCCCATCACTGTCATCTAGCAGCGCTGCTAACGAAGACAATTTGGCAATCTTTAAACAAGACTTGGAGACATTTGGGTTATCAACAATTGTATAAACCTGCAGGTCATAATCTTGGTCGGCATAAACCAACTTTTTCTCCTGATTGGCATAGCGCAACGGTAAGTTAATCACGTTAACTTCCAAAGAGAAAGTTGTGCCCCCTTCTTCGATGCCACCGTCAATATCCGCCTTGGTCAATGCTAGGTTTTCCTTGTGGGCTAAAGGCAAAAAGGCCGAAAAAAGGGCATCAAGATCAATGCTCTGGCCATCCTTGACCGCTAAGGTTTCTTGAGCATAATTTTGCTCTTCAATTTGATCGATAATGGCTTGGCCATTGATTGACATAGTCTGTCACTCCCCTTGTTTCTAATAAAAAAAGTATAGCATAATCCGCTATACTCATTAAACACTTTTATCAAAATCAGACGAGTGGCAACCGTCGCTGCAAAGTGTACTCGATTGATGGGAAAACATAGACTAAGTCGTTCAATTGTTCCTTGGTCATCTTCATTTGGATGTAAGGCACAATTGTATTAATGGTATTGTCAGCGTTATTCGACTTTTCCGCTGCACCAACCAAAGCCTTGCTATTCTTATCAAAAATCAGTGAGAGCTTAGCCCCCTGCTCATTTTCAACCTGACGATACCAGTCACCATCATAAGAGGCTTCCGTGACCTCATAACGGTCAGGTTCTGCCAAGGCCTGGTCAAGGTGTACCCCAACCTGGGCAATCCGTGGCGAAGTAAAAACAACTTCCGAAATGGCTGGATAGACGATTGGTCCATCATTATCACCTTTAAAACGGGCTGTCAAATAACGCGATTCAAAGGCTGCGGTTGGCGTCAACTTTGGCACCTGTTTGTCAATGGCGTCACCGGCTGCATAAATGTTTTCAACGGACGTCTGCAAGTATTCATTAACCACAATCCCACGCTGGTTGGCTTCGACCCCGATGGCCTCCAGGTTCAACTGATCATGGTTTGGGACACGGCCAGTCGCATCCAAAACATAATCTGTCGTCAAGTGGAATTCATGGTCGCCGGTCAAGGCAATCTGACCAGCCGCAGTCTTTTCAGCACTCTTGATGTTCATATCGGGAATAAAACGAACACCACGGGCCTTCAAATCAGCCTGGACCTCTGCCACATACTTAGCTGGGAACTGACGCAACAGGCGGTTTGACCGGGTAACCACATCAACTTGGGCTCCAACGGCATTGGCAATCGTTGCAAATTCAATAGCCACGAAGCCACCACCCAAAATCGTTACATGCTTGGGCATGTGTGGCAATGAAAGAAAGTCAGTCGAATTCTCAAAAAGTTCGTGACCTGGAACGTCCAAAACATGGGGACGTAAGCCGGTCGCAATTACAATCTTATCGGCTGTGTAGGTTTTGCCATCAACGGCAACCGTATGGGTATCGACGAACTCAGCATGGCCAGTGATTGTTGTGATGCCAACATTATCCAAGCGTTCCTTACCGTGGGCATCCTGTGGAACAATCAATTCGTGCTTGTGGGCCATCAAATCTTCCCAGTTAACAGTTGGGACACCATCAATGCCACGTCCCTGAAGATCTTTGACTCGGTTAATCAATTCCAAAGGCTTATCCAAGATAATTTTGGCATTGCAACCTTTATTCGAACAAACACCACCGTATTGGCTTTCTTCAATCACGGCCACCTTAACGCCAGACTTAGCCAGTGGGACCGCCCCGTTCCAACTTGCCTGGCCGCTACCAATGTATAGTACTGAAAAATCCATCGCGTTCCATCCTTTCATTTCTCTCCATTATCGAGACTTGATTTCACTTTCAACCAAGTACTTGTGATTCATGACCATCTTACCACCATTGGTTGGCTGATAGCTAACCGCATAAGCAGGACCATTAACCACCTTCGTAATGATTGCGTTTGCGCCTTTCATGCCGGCCATATGAGTACTTGTTAGCGTAACTGTATCACCTTCGTTGTGATCCATCATGTCAGAAAAATCTTCTTTGGTTAACCACTTGTGACCACTGACTTTTTTACCGCCATTAGTTGGCTGGTAATCGACCTCATATAGTTTGACGTCGTAAGCGGCCGCAACCGTTCCCTTGGCGCCCTTCATTCCGGTCATATGATCAGCCTCTAAGGTAATCTTTGAGCCAACCGGATACTTTGGTTGAGTAGCATTTGGTAAATCAGTTGGCAAGCTTTCATCCATATCCATGCCAGACATCGAAGACGACATGGTCATCGATGATGAGGACGAAGACATCTGCATTTGACTACTGGACATGGTCATCTTCTTAGAATGGTGTTTATCCTGATCCTTTAATCCCAAAACCAGTACCACACCCAAGATGAATACTAGTAAAAGGGCCAGTAACCAACCGATTGTTTTCTTCTTCATTTTCTTCTCCTTCTCTTATTTTTATATTGGTATAGTTTAAATAACCATATTTTTATTATAAACAAAGTCGATTAGATAGGCAAGCCATCTCTTTTTGGTCAAAATAAAAAAGAATAGGTTTCCCTATCCTTTTTTATGGGGCATTCTGTCCCAAAAATCATCTTTATTTGTTTGACGGCTACGAGCGATGCCCATTTGATGAAAGTCAACATCATCCGTAATCGTTGACCCCGCTGCCGTGATGCTTTCATCGGCCAAAGTTACGGGGGCGACAATCTTCGTATTCGAACCGATAAAGACCCGGTCACCAACCGTCGTATCAAACTTGTTCACGCCATCATAGTTGACGAAGATCGTTCCAGCCCCAACGTTCACATCTGCTCCTAATGTGGCATTACCAACATAAGAAAGGTGACCAACCTTAGAGCCAAGGCCAACCGTTGCCTTTTTGACTTCCACAAAGTTTCCCAAATGTGCTCGATCTTTGATTTCAGCCAGTGGCCGCAGATGGGCATAGGGACCAATTGTTGTTTGGTTCTCAACCAGCGCTTCTTCAAGGTGTGAAGAAGTGATCACGTTTTCATCCCCAATGGTTGAATCCTCAATTCGAGTACCGGCCGTCAAAACGTTGTCTTGACCAATCACCGTCTTTCCCTTCAACGTCACGTTGCCTTCAATCACCGTATCTTTGCCAATTTGAACACCAGCATCGATATAGGTATTATCAGGATCGATTAATTCAACACCATTTTGCATGTGCCCACGGTTAATCCGCGTCCGCATAATCTTGTTGGCCGCAGCCAGAGCAACACGATCGTTAACCCCCATTGACTCGGAAAAGTCCATCGTCTGGTAGGCACCAATCTGTTGCCCCATCTCCCGCAAAATATCGAGCGTATCAGGCAGGTAATATTCAGCTTGCACGTTATCATTACCGACCTGTGAAAGAGCCTCAAACAAAAACTGGTTATCAAAAATATACACACCAGTATTGATTTCTTGGATCCGGCGTTCCGTAACGGACGCATCCTTTTCCTCAACAATCTTCAAGACCATTTCGTCCTCACCACGGACAATTCGGCCATAACCCGTTGGGTTTTCGGCAAAGGCCGTCAAAACCGTGACAGCATTCTTTGTTCGAGCATGCTCATCCAAGAGCGCCTGAAGTGTTTCCGTTGTAAAGAGGGGCGTATCCCCTGATAAAATCAGCGTCGCACCTTCACTATCAGCTAATGCCTGCTTGGTCTGCAAGACAGCGTGACCTGTTCCTAATTGTTGTTCCTGAACAACGAAGTCGGACTTCCCAGCTAAGTGGTCTTGAACCTGCTTAGCTCCAACACCGGTAACCGTTAAAATTTTATTTGGCTTTAATGGTGCCACGGCGGCAACCACCCAATCAACCATTGCCCGACCGGCAACTTGGTGTAAGACCTTTGGTAGGTCTGATTTCATCCGCGAACCGTTCCCGGCCGCCAAAATGACAACGTTTGTGGCTTGCATCGTTTCTTATTCCTTACCTTGATAAATTTCTTCAAAATAGTTTCCTGGTTGCACATTAATAGACTGGCCAGAGTCCAAGTTTGTTTCAACGTGCAACAAGGAAGTATAGTCCTCTAACAAACGGACATTTGACCGACCTTCAGCAAAGACGGCAGTCCCAACAACAGTACCACCGAATTCACGAACCAGCGTTTGCATTCCCTGGATGGTTCCGCCAGCCTTCATAAAGTCATCGACAATCAAGACGCGGGCGCCGGCCTTCAAAGACCGCTTTGACAAGGCCATCTTTTCAACGCGCTTTGATGATCCAGTTAAGTAATTAACCGAAATCATTGAACCTTCCGTCACCTTTGCGTCATCACGAACGATCACAAAAGGCACATTTAATTGATCAGCAACTGCTTGGGCCAAGGGAATCCCCTTGGTTGCAGCGGTCATCACGGCATCGATTTCTTCTCCAACGTACTGAGTCGTAATCAACCGTCCGGTTTGGCGTAGGACATTTGGCTGTCCTAACAAATCAGATAAGTAAACATAGCCGCCAGGCAAAACGCGGGATTCATCGTTCACAATTTGGCAAATGCCATCCACAAAGTCTTTAGCCTCACCAGCCGCCATCAATGGCGTGTAATAAACCCCACCGGCTGCACCTGGATAGGTTTTCACCTCACCCGTACCACGGGCTTTATAGGTCCGACGAATAATTGACAAATCTTCGGAAATTGACGATTTTGCCGCTTCATAACGATCAGCAAAAAAGTTCAGTGAAATCAGTTGGCGCGGGTGGTCCAATAGATAGTGCGACATATCGACCAAACGGTCAGCTCGACGTGTTTTCATAGGTATTTTTGTGGGCAAAAATACTGCCCTTTCCTCCTCAAAGTAATAATTTCCATCCCGATTATTATAGCATAAAACCGGAGTTAAAAACGAACATTCGTTTTTAACTCCGGCGTTTTTTAATATTTGTTACAAAATGGCTGACCTAATGCACTTTATTCCTTAGATAACCATATTGACAGCAGATAAATCAGCACTTCAATCCCAGCAATAAAGGCAGAGGTTGGCAGATTTGTGACATAAGCCAAAACCAGTCCTGTCCAAGTTCCGAACAAAGCGAAGAAGACCGATAGAGTCATCAAACGGCCCACAGAACCCTGATAATAGCGGGCAGATGCTGCCGGCAAAGTGACCAAGACAAAGATTAACAAGGAGCCAACTAGTTGTGATGAAATGGCCACAGACAATGCCATCACCACCAAGAAAAGGATTTTCAACCAGGTCTTTTTCCCTCGTGAAAGTAATAGTCCCGCCTCATCAAAAGCCAGTAAGCGTAATGGCTTGTAAAACAAGAAAATCACGATGAAGACACCCAGGGCCATCCCCGCCAAGATTAACAAATCAGTATGTGAAATACCAAGAACGGAACCGAATAAAATGCCGGTTGCTGCCGAATTGGCAGTGTGCCCCAGCGCCAAGAAAAGAATTCCTAAGGCAATGGCAAAGGCTGATACGGCAGAAGTCACGTTATCCTGGCGAACCTTGGCATTCTCCAATCCCCCGATTGATAGCGCAGCAAGGATTGTAAAAATAACCATCCCCAAAAGTGGTGGCCAGCCAATAAAGAAACCAAAGGCCGCCCCAGCAAAAGCAATTTCACTTAAAGAATGGCTCAAGAAGTTATACGACCGAGCCACCACGAAAGTTCCCACTATTCCAGCAACAATTGAAATCACTGTGCCGGCAATAAAAGCATTTTGCATAAAAACTTGATCAAACATGATTTACCTCCTGGCGGTGTTGTGAAGCAGCCGCGTCTGGCAAATCAGCTGCCTGGCCGCCCTGAATCTGCCCATCATGTAGCCAAAGGTAACCATCAGCATACTCTTTAACCCAAGAAGTATCATGCGAAATCCACAAAACACCAATTTGCCGACTTTGTTGTAGAGCGCGGACGCTCTTAACGAGTGCCAAAGCGTGATTAGCATCCAAAGCAGCCGTTGGTTCATCTAAAATCAGCAAATCTGGTTCTTGGACTAGCGCCTGGGCAATATAAGCCCGTTGCTTCTGCCCACCAGAGGCATCCGATAGCCGTAAATCGGCTAAATCAGCTAAGTCAACTTGCTTCAAGGCCTGGTCGATAGCTGATTTTTCATGGGTATTCAGCCAGGGACGCAAGCCCGACTTCAACCCTAAAGCAATAAAGGACCGAATCGTCAGCGGGTAATCGTCTCCCAGGTCACGAAACTGTGGTACGTAGGCTAAGCTCTTACTGTTGACCTCAATCGTCCCCTTCTGTTTCTTGTTTTCATGGCCAGGATGTTTTTGACCAATGACCTCTTGGATTAAGGCCTTAATTAAAGTTGTCTTGCCGGTCCCATTTTCACCAACAATGACAGTAAAACGGTGTTCCTCAATTTTAAAGGAAACGTCCCTTAAAATCACGCGATCACCAAAGGCAGCGGTAAAGTTTTTAACAACAATCTGCGCACTCATGGCATTCTCCTCTTTCATTTTAAAACCAGGCCAACAAAAAAAGCCCTGACGGGCTTTTTATGTATTTCCTTAATCGGCAAACGTGATGTCCACGTTATTCGTTAAGACGTCTGTGTAACTGTATGAAGCACGCTCAAAATCAGCTTCTTCATCCAATTCAACCACAAACAGCGATGGGAAAGTAGAACGCAAGATTCCGGAACGCTCCGTAAACTTCTTACGACCTGCCTGAGAAACTACAGTGACTGTTTCGCCTATGTGCGCGTCCAAGCGCGACTTAATATCTTCCAAAGTTGACATTTTCGACCGCCTTTCTCATTAAACAAGAACTATTATAACACATTAGTAACAAAAGTTCAATATTAGCAAAAAATGCGGTTTTCAGCGTTAACAGTTAACCTGCGTAGAATCCCTGTTCCATCAGGGCTAAATACAAGTCCGTTAATTGATTGAGGGTTAGTTTTTCAGCTCGAACCCCCGGTTGAATATTCGATTGGTCTAGAGCTTTTGTTAACCGCTCCTTAATTTCTTCCTCTTTGCCGAAACGTTGCAAGAGGTTATTCCAAAGTGACTTCCGTCGATGGGCAAAGGTTGTCTTAACCAGTGAGAACAGCTGATCAGGGTGATCAACCGGTTGGTCAGGCTCTCTTGGTGTGAGTGAAACCACAGCCGAATCCACATTTGGTGCCGGATTAAAGGCAGTTCGTGGCACTTTCAACGCAGTCTGAACATTAGCGTAGTAAGACAGGGTAATGGACAAAACACCATATTCCTTCGTCCCTGGTTCAGCCGTTAGCCGGTCAGCCACTTCCTTTTGCATCATCACCACTAGGCGGGACCAGTTAATCTGTGCCTGCAATAAGCCTAAAAGAATTGGTGTCGTGATGTAGTATGGCAAATTAGCGACAACCTTGACCGAACGCTCCGACCCAAAATGTTCAGCTAACGTTTGCTTTAGGTTAACCTCTAAGACATCATCGGTTTGAACCGTAACATTATCATACGGCGCCAAGGTTTCACTTAAGACTTTCACCATGTCCCGATCAATTTCAAAGGCTAAGACTTTGTCGGCAGCCAAGGCCAAATATTCGGTTAAACCACCAATGCCAGGCCCAATCTCGACCACGGCATCTTCCTTACTCAACTCTGCCGCATCCACAATCCCAGTCAGAATGTTTTGGTCAGTGAGAAAATTTTGACCAAACTTTTTTTTGGCCCGCAGGCCATACTGATTTAAAATTGCTTGAGTCCGCATTGGATTGGCAATTTTAATTGACTTTTCCATTAATGTTTCCTTTCAAGGCCGCCACAACCTGCTCTTGCATGATGCCGTAGGCTAAAAGACGGTGATACAGTTGTTTCCCATTGGCATAACCAATTTGCAGGCTCTGACCGAGCAAAATCCGTTTCTCCTTGGCGGTTGGTCCACCAACTAGGCCCAAATCGACCAGAAAGTCCCGATCGATATCAGAAGCCGGTCGAGACTGGCCAACTTGCTGATCAGCCTCCACAAGACAGGTAGCCAAAACATCCAGGGGTGCATGTTCCACTCCCAAGGATTTGTGCGGATTGTCCTTTTGCGCCCGGCCCTGGTCCTGGCTAATTGTCGCCTGGGCCACTGCTGGAACTGCTTCTGTGATTAGCCGCCGGAGCCGGTTCCCGTTAAAATCAGGATCCGTTAAAACGATGGCCCCGCGCTCTGCGGCTGCTTTTTGAATGCGCAAAATCACTTCTTCGCCCAGGGCTGACCCCCTGGTTTCAATCGTGTCACAGTCAACCGCTTGGCTCAGACGTTTTGTATCCGACCAACCTTCCACGACAACCATCGCCTTAACTCTTGGTCGGTCAGTCATGATTCAAAAAAGCCCGTTCAGCGTTTTGCTTGGTTTGTGTTGCGAGATCATCGGCTGACATTGAAAGCGTCTTGGCCAAATCATCAATAACAAACTTCGTCCAACCAGGTTCGTTGCGCTTACCACGATTTGGACTTGGCGCCAAGTATGGGGCATCCGTTTCTACCAAAATTTGGTCCAATGGCACAACCTTGGCTGCTTCTCGAACTTCTTCTGCTTTTTTGAAGGTCACGACGCCAGAGAAGGAAATATAATAACCTAAATCAGCGAAGGCCTTCGCCTGTTCTGGGGTTCCTGAGAAAGAATGAATCACCGCCTTGGTGACACTCTGTTCCTTCAAAACCCGATAAACATCATCAAAGGCTTCGCGGTTATGAATCACAACCGGCAAATTCTTTTCCTTGGCCAAACTGATTTGCGCCAAAAAGGCCTGCATTTGAACATTTTTATCGGTGTCATAGTGATAATCCAAGCCAGTTTCACCAACGGCAACCACCTGATCATGGTCCAATTGCTTGGTAAGCGTTGTCAGAGCCGCTTCATCAAAATCAGGTGTATCTTCTGGCTGGTAGCCTAAGATGGCGTAAACCCCGTCATTTTCTTGGGCAATTTCTAAGGCTCGCTGGTTGCCAACGGCATTATAGCCGACAATATTCATTTCAACTACTTGAAATTCATGTGCTCTTGCTAAGTATGCCGGCACGTCAAAGTAAAGTTCATCGTCATTCAAATGTGTATGACTGTCGTATGATGGTGCTGGTTGTTCATTTGGATGGTAAATCGCCATGATGGCCTCCTTTTTTACTTCCTCTATTCTAGCACAGGACGGCATTTTCTTTTGAATTCGTGAGAAAGTAGACAAACATTATTGCAAAAGAACGATACCCGTGCGTCAATCATAACGGTGTACCTGTTGATAAAAAAAGACTACTCAGCAACTTATCCCCAAAAGTGGGTTTTTAAGCTGAGCAGTCTTCTCTTTATTGAGCATCGACTGATGCGTAGTTCTTCAAGACACCGTTAACAAATTGCGCATCTTGTTGACTAGCAAATTCTTTGGCAAGTTCTACCGCTTCATCCACTACAACCTTGTAGGGTGCGGGTTCTGGCATCTGCAATTCATAAACTGCAATGCGCAAAATCACGAGGTTAACTCGTGCGATTCGGTCAACCTTCCAGCCTAAGGCCAAGTGCTTTGCGATATCAGCATCCAATTGCGCTTTTCGTGCTAAAACACCGTTAACCAGTTGGGGCAAAAAGGCATGGTAGTCTTGATCACCGACAACTAGGTCATAGACCAAATCCATTTCAGCTTCATCTGGCGTCTTGTTGGCGCAAGCAAAGAGAATCTGGACGGCCGCTTGCCGTTCTTCATGTCGTGATAATTGAGTCATTAGCTGGGCTCCTTTGCCAGGTCATGATCAAACAAATGGTCAGGGTCCAGGGTATCGTTTGTATCATCAGGGACCAAACCGGCAATGTTGACGTTCACTTCCGTAACCGTCAAACCAGTCAAATCAGCCAAGTTTTTCTTGATTGATTGTTGGATAGCAAAAGCCACCTTTGGTACGACAACACCGTAATGCAAAACAACAGAGACGTCAAAATTCAAGCCATCTTCGTCGTTTTCCAATAAAACACCCTTCGTTTTGGCGATATTGGTCAAAGATTTTGGAAAATGGTCGTAAACGTTTGTTTGCATGGCTGCTACACCATCAACCTCTAGGGTTGCTGCCTGGGCGATCAATTCTAAGGCATGCCGGGCAACCATTGTTTGCCCGTCTTCCATTTTGTCAGCGGACAGTAAAAAGTTCTTATTCGCTAAGCTGGCTTGCTTGACCATTGTTTCCTCCAATCAACCGATAAAATCGGTACCAATAAATACAAAAGACTGCTTCATCAAGAAAGCAGCCTAAGCAACCTTAGGCCCGACCCTTGTAGGACCCATCTTCAGTATTAACAATGATGGTTTCACCTTCGTTAACAAAATCTGGCACTGTAATTGTAGCACCAGTTTCAACAGTAGCAGGCTTACCTGAACCAGTAGCCGTTGCCCCCTTGATACCAGGTTGCGTCTCCGTTACCTTCAAAGTAACAGTTGATGGCAATTCTGCTCCCAAGACTTCTGAACCATACATCGTAATCTTAACTTCCATTCCTTCAAGCATGAACTTCAAGGCTTCTTGCAAGTTATCATCTGAGATGTTGATTTGTTCGTAAGTTTCAGTGTCCATGAAGACACGACCATCGTTTTCGGCGTACAAGTATGACATTGGGCGCGTTGTAATTTCGGCCTGTTCAAACTTATCACCAGGACGGAAGGTTACTTCGTTAACCGCACCCGTCCGCAAATTCTTCAACTTAGAGCGCACAAAGGCAGCTCCCTTTCCAGGCTTCACGTGTTGGAATTCCAATACACGCCAGATTGAGTTTGAGTATTCAATCGTCAAACCTGTCTTCAAATCATTCATGCCAATTGCCATGAGTCTATCCCTCGTTCGTTAAGTAATTGTATTTTATTATAACAAATTTTTGGCCAATACGCACTGTTCTTTCAAAATGATGATTTTATACTAACTCGCTTTATTAGCAAAAGGGTGAACTAACGGTAGTTTTCATTATATATGAACACTTTTTAGAGCACTGATTTGGTATTTACTGAGCTTTAAATACAAAAAACTATCATACTTATTTACAAAATGATTCGTACCAGCAACTAATTTTTTAACAAAGGTTATGCCTTCTTAAGAAACCCCCCAATCCCCTGCCAGCTGTGGTAAAATAGAATTTAAGGTTTTCGTTCGTGATCAATTAAAAATTAAACTTGGAGGAACAAACATGGTTTACAAAGTTTACTATCAAAGTCATTTCGACCGCAATCCAAAGCGGGAAAACACTCAGGCCTTTTACATCGAGGCCGAATCAAAGCCAGCCGCATTAGCAGCTGCGCAAGCAAATACAGAATTTAACATCGAAGATGTTGAAGAATTATCCGATGCAGCACTGGTGTACGAACAGGCTAATCCGGAATTTAAGTTAACAACCTTCGCCTAATGTCAGCAGTTGATATTAAGGAAAACGAAGTTGGCGTTTACGCCCTTGGTGGACTTGGCGAAATTGGAAAAAACACGTATGGAATCCAATACCAAGATGAAATTATCGTCGTGGATGCCGGAATTAAGTTTCCAGAGGATTCCCTTTTAGGAATTGACTATGTCATTCCAGACTATTCGTACTTAGTCGAAAACATTGACAAAGTAAAAGCTCTGGTGATCACCCACGGACACGAAGACCACATCGGGGCGATTGCTTACTTTTTACAAGCTGTCAATGTACCAGTTTATGCCGGACCATTGGCAATGGCCTTAATTCGGAACAAGTTGGAGGAAAAGCAGCTGTTAAATCGCGCTGAACTTCACGAAATTACGGATGGGTCAGTCATTGAATTCGACCAAATGTCAGTTGAATTCATTCGTACCACTCACTCAATCCCAGACGTTTTTGCCGTTTCAGTCAAAACACCCGTTGGAACGATTGTGGAAACCGGTGACTTCAAATTTGATTTGACACCAACCACCAAGCAAAAGCCAAACCTTTGGTCAATGGCTCGAACGGGTGAAGAAGGCGTCTTATTGTTGATGTCGGATTCAACCAACGCTGAGCGTCCCGAGTGGACAAAATCAGAAGCCTGGGTCGAAAAGACTGTTCAAAAGCTTTTTGAACAACTAAAGCATGGTCGAATTATCTTTGCTACTTTCGCTTCGAACATGAATCGAATCAAAATGGCCACGGATGCTGCCATTGCCCACGGCCGTAAGATTGCCGTCTTCGGTCGGTCAATGGAATCAGCCATGACGAACGGACGGGCCCTTGGATACTTAAACATCCCAGATGACGCCCTGATTGAGCAGTCACAGATTAAAAATATCCCAGATGACGAACTTTTGATTCTCTCAACCGGATCACAGGGAGAGTCAATGGCCGCTTTGGCGCGGATTGCTAATGGCACTCACAAGCAGGTTCGCTTGAAGCCAAACGATAATGTTATCTTCTCTTCTTCCCCAATTCCTGGGAACACAGCCTCTGTTAACGCTGTGATTAACAAATTAGAAGAAGGTGGCGCGAACGTCATTCATGGTAAGTTAAACAATATTCACACTTCTGGTCACGGTGGCCAAGAAGAACAAAAGTTGATGTTGTCATTAATGAAGCCTGAATACTTTATGCCTGTCCACGGTGAATACCGGATGCTCAAAGTTCATGCCGGCCTAGCCGAAGAACTTGATATTCCAAAAGACCATACCTTTATCCTGGAAAACGGTGATGTTCTCGCTCTTGATGGTGTTAACCCACCACGAATTGCTGGACACTTCCCTGCCGAAGATACTTATATCGATGGTTCAGGAATTGGCGATATCGGTTCGATTGTATTGCACGACCGCCTGAAGCTATCACAAGATGGTTTGGTTATCGTCACCGCTACGATCGACTTAAAGAAAAAGGAAATCCTTTCTGGACCTGATATCTTGTCCCGTGGTTTTGTTTACATGCGTGAATCTGGTGACCTCATTAATGATGGTCGTCATGTCATTTTCAATACGATTCGTAAGGCAATGTCTGCAAAGAATGCCAGTGAATCTGATATTCGTCAGGCCATCATTGATGATTTGGCTAAGTATTTGCATAAAGAAACGGCTCGTAAGCCAATGATTTTGCCAATGCTGATTATGATTTAAGAAAATAGAAAACGTCTAAATGATTTTATCGTTTAGACGTTTTTTCATACTAAAATCTGCTATTATTAAAGGGTATCGTTAACATTTTATTTATGCTTTTACTTGTTTAACGATTGATTATCCGTTTCTATCCAATATAAGGAGCTTTAAGAGATGACAGAACGCAAGATTCCGGCGATTATGGGCACACAACACCCTGATAACGCCAACGCCCCCTTCTGGGACACCGCGCAACAACCTTTCATCAGTGCTTATCGTGAAACTGATGAAGCCTTTCAAAACTACCAGGCCCTCGATGTTGATGAATACATGTGGGACTGGGAAGGAAAGCACGCCGATGCGGCCGTCATTGACCGCCTTTTTTCAACCCACTATGAATACTTTAAGGAACATCAACTTGGTCGTGACAAGTTTTTGACCTTCCGTTTCCCAAACATCTGGGAAGAAAAGGGCTACAACTTAATGCAAGCCATGACCGCCTTTTTGAGTTCAGAAGACTTTGCCAACGATCTTGGCTTTGACCAACGGCCTTTATTTGAAGCCATTTTGCCAATGGCCCAGCGTGCCGATCAAATCATTGAAATGCAGCTTTTGTTTGAAAAGCTCGCCCAGTTCAAGGATGCGACCTTCACACCAACGGAAGATAACAAGGCCTACATCGAGATGATTCCACTCTTTGAAGACTTTGAAACACAATACCATGCACCAGAAATTTTGAAGGAATACTTGAACCTTCACGAGGAACACTTTGGTTTCCGACCAAAGTACTTGCGTGTCTTCTTGGCTGGGTCTGATTCTGCCCTCTCAGCCGGCTTTATGTCCTCCATTATTGGAAACAAGTTAGCCTTAGCTCGCTTGCACCAATTTGCCGAGGAAGAAGGCATCACCATCTACCCAATTTCTGGAACTGGGTCTGCCATCTTCCGTGGTGGCCTCTCACCTCGTCGTGTTAAGCGCTATGTCCGTGAGTTCCCTGGTGTGCGCACGGCAACGGTCCAGTCAGCATTCCGTTATGACTTTTCGATTGACGAAGCAAAGGCTGGTATCAAGTACTTGAAGGAAGAATTGCCAAAGGCCAAACCATTGGTGATTAGCGATGAAGACGAAACCATTCTTTCCGATATCGCCCAAAAATCAGCAACCTTCTACCAGGAAACACTTGAGCAATTGGTTCCTGATGTTCAACCAATCTTCAAGGCCTTCCCAAAACGTCGTGATCGCCGTCAGCACGTTGGTGTCTTAGGTTACTCCCGTTCAGTTGATAACATCGAATTGCCTCGGGCTATCAACTTTACTGGTGCCTTCTACTCAATTGGTGTGCCACCTGAATTTATTGGCTTTGGTCGTGCATACGCGAGCCTCAACGAGGAGCAGTTGGCTGTCTTGAACCGCTATTACCCAAGCATGCGCGCTGATTTTGCGGAATTAGCCCACTATGTCAACTGGGATGCCCTCCAGGTTTTGAAGACGCAAAGTCCGGCCTGGCAAGAAGTCGAAGAAGATATCGTCATCCTAAAGGATGCCTTTGACCTCCACATTGGCCCAGAAACAATGGCTGAACAACAACACGCTGAAATCGCTCTCCAAGTCGTTGAATTCAAGGAAGGCGCTTCCGTTGCCATCACTGCTTTAATCAACCGCATGGCCCAATTGCGTCATTTCTTGGGTTAATCCAGGCACTTAAAAATTAATCAACAAAAAGACGAACCTAAGTTCGTCTTTTTTATTTGCTCATTATTTTGTCGTACCAGAAATCGTGGTGCCAAACAAATGTCAAGAAAAAATCGTCACTATCCCTGATTTTCTGCTATAATCGACGTATTCTGATAAATTTGAAATGATACCCGCCGTTTGGGTATCCGGCATGCACTGGCATGCCTTTTTTAACGACATAGCAAAGACTTAAAATTATGACATCAGCACACTTTATCATCGATACAACCCTGATTCGCCAAAAAGATCTGGGTTCCTTGGATCAAATTCAAGGGCAATTAACAGCCGCCCAGGTGGTGACAAGCTTTCAAAAGGCATCAACGCAAAACCCAGTCTATAACCTTGCCCGTAAGGTCGCTAAGACCTTACAAACAGAAGAAGTCCTGCCAATCGTCGTCATTGGTAATCCAGCTTCCTTGAATGCAACTTTGGCCGCAATTCTAGACTTTGACGAAAGCCTGCGCTGGCCACTCTTACTCATCAATTGGGGCGATAAAAACCACTCAACAAATCATCTTGTGAACCAAATTTTAACTTCCTTAAACAACCAAGCCATCCAGCAGGCTCCTCTTGGACTGGTAACGGGTTCTGTTCCAAAGCAGGGCAAGCAATACTTCTTGGATAGCTTCCAGGTCGGTCCTGATTTTTCAGCTATTTTACCTAAATTCAATCAAAAATTTGCTTGGAAGCATGCCTTTCATCAAATGTTTTCTTTTTGGGGCCAGGCCTCACGCAATCAAAATAAAATCAGCTTCTCCTGGACCCTTCGTTTTGGCCATACCTACCAAAACCATTCCAAGACGCTCGGTTTACAAATTATTCTGGGCCAAGATGGTGTCGCGGCCGAAATCCGTCTGGTGAACCAACTTCCCTGGCCACAAATCATGCTGACCTATCTGCGTGGTAAAAAAGGCGTGGAAAACCCTAGTCGAAAGGGCTTTACCACTATCCCACTCACGATTCCTGCCGATTTTCATATCCAAGATATTCAGTCGGTCAAAATCGATGGCCGCCTCCTTCAATCCGGTGCCTATTCTTTCACCATGACGATTGCAGGGACCTACCCCATCATGGCAGTCACCGAAAACTAATCAATACAAATGAAAAAGACCTGGATCCGTCCTTCGACGGCATTCAGGTCTTTTTTAGTTTAGATGATAGCTCTGATTTTTCCTAAAGAAAATTGGCTTACAATTCCGCCTTGATTTTCTCAACCTGGTCCAACTTTTCCCATGGCAAGTCCAAATCAGGACGACCAAAGTGGCCGTAAGCAGCTGTTTGCTTGTAGATTGGGCGACGAAGGTCTAGGCTGTTAATGATTGACAAAGGACGGAAATCAAAGATCTTCTCAACAATCGCTTCAATCTTGTCTTCTGCTACCTTGGCAGTCCCAAATGTTTCGATATTCAGCGAAACCGGCTTTGCGACCCCGATGGCATAGGCAACTTGGAGTTCCACCTTATCAGCCAAGCCAGCCGCCACCAAATTCTTCGCCACGTAGCGAGCATAGTAAGCAGCAGAACGATCAACCTTGGTTGCATCCTTACCTGAGAAAGCACCTCCACCGTGGTGGGCTGCCCCACCATAAGTATCAACGATGATCTTACGACCAGTCAAACCAGAATCGGCTTGAGGCCCACCCAAGACAAAGCGGCCAGATGGGTTGATGTAATACTTCGTTTGGTCATCGACTAAATCAGCAGGCAAAACAGGATCAATCACGAACTTTTTAATATCAGCACGCAATTGTTCCAATGTTACTTCTGAATCGTGCTGAGTTGACAAAACAACGGCGGCAATACGCTTTACCTGACCATCATCCGTCAATTCCAGCGTTACTTCCCCCTTGGCATCTGGACGGAGATATGACAATTTTTGGTCATTTCGTACTTGACGAATCTTGCGCATTAACTGGTGGGACAAGTCTAAGGCCAGTGGCAAGTAATCAGCCGTTTCGTTGGTTGCATAACCAAAGACCATTCCTTGGTCACCAGCACCTAACTGGTCAGGATCATCTTCGGCAGCATCAACGGCTTGCGCGATATCGGGTGATTGTTCCACAATTTTGTTGGAAACATTGATGGAATCAGCTGAGAAGCCAAATTCAGGCTTGTCATAGCCGATTGCCTTAATCGTATCAACAGCAATTTGACGGACGTTCACATAGGCAGTCGTTGACAACTCACCAAAGATGGAAACATCCCCCGTTGATGTCGTCACTTCGATGGCGGCCCGAGCCTTTGGGTCTTCTGTCAACACGGCATCCAAGATGGCATCGGCGATTTGGTCTGCCACCTTATCAGGGTGGCCGTTGGCTACTGATTCAGCAGTAAAAAATTTTGTCATTTTCTTTTTCTCCTTTAAATTAACTAACAATTAAGAGACAAAAGAAAAGCGCCGTGGACAACCCAAAGCGCTTTGCAAGTTGCCTATCTTACAGAATTACCACCGTGCGAATGCCGGTTGGTGCAGGTTCACCGTGCTGTATCACTTCCCTGCTCTTGATAGTTATGTAATTTATAATTTATATTCTACATGATAGAATAAGAAATAGCAATTGACTTTCGAGGTTCTGATGACAAAAGAAAATGAAACAACCAATCCTGATCAACAAACCAGTACGCCACTCGATGGCGCAACTGACGAACCAATCCAGGAAAAAACAGCCGACTTCTTCTCTCGGTCACAACGACGACAAGAGCAACAGCACCAGCAGCAACAAGCCAGCCAGGCTCAAGTCGCTGCTCTGCCAACACCCCATCGCTATACGGTTCCAGCGATTGCAGTTGGTCTGAACGTTATCTGGTGGCAGCAACCTCTCATCTACCACCAGGTTTGGCAAAACGCCGGTAACTGGCAGATTTGGTCTTTAGTCGCCTATTCAATCTTTTCTGCGATTGCCTTGGGTTTCCTCGTTAAAACCCGCTTTGCCAGGGCCGACTGGCGTGTTTGGGCTTCCTTAGCTGCTTCTCTAATCGTGATTTTTAACTCACAACTACGGTCACGTTTTGAAGTCTTAGCTCTCCTCTTGCTCTTCATCTGTTTTTTGCTGATTTTACCCTTCCAGGCCTTTCAGTTGAAGAACCCACTTGGCTTAGCCGGCTTAAGTATCTTGCTGACCTTTTCGGTACCAATTTGCATCAACTACCTGGCTAACAACTATGTCGAACCTGATTTTTTGAAGCAATCATGGCTGTTAGTCTTTGCCACCGCCTTTTACTTCACACCCCTCTTCCTGCCAACAGCTAAGGGTCGAAAATTAGGACTCATAACCGGGCCACTTTTTATCCTGGCTACTCTCATCTTAGAAGGCTTCTCACCGATTGCCTTTCTCACCATCGCTGTCGCCTTGGCCGCCTACTGTTTAACCTTTATCCGGCCATTAACCTATCAAATTCAGCCCTTAGTAGTCATTTTCGGGCTGGTTGTCACCGTGATGGTCTACTATCATTGAGAAACAAAAAACGCTTAGAATCGCTTCTAAGCTTTTTTAATTTGTAATCTTATTGATCCAATTTTGTAATCGTATAGGACTTGTCGTCGGCCTTACGAACAAGCAAAGCTTGAATCTCGTTGGCCGTTTGAATTTTGATTTGTACAGGAGCTGATGAAGGTAAGAACTTCATAGCAGATGTGGCCACATAGTTGGAGAAGGCTTCAATCTCGGTTGGTGAATAGAATTGCGTTGTCACCGTAACATTCATGGAAGACAACTTATTATTCGTAAACTTAGCAGAAGCTGTTGCCCCAGCAATGTTTGGGAAGAAATTTGAAATATCCGTCTTGAAGTTATTGAATCCGGTATTTTCATCAGACCCAAGGCTCGAAGTATCATCGGATTCCTTTGGCAGAACAATCGACTTTTCGTTGATATCTGACCAATCACCGATATCAGTACCTGATTTTGAGGTCGCTTCAGCATAGAAAGAACCAGGAGCCAATGAATCCTGAGAAGCAGTATCATACATAGCCAACACGATTGGAATGTTCTTGCCAACACCTTGTTGCTCACGAATCGTCTTGATTAACTTCGGAGCAATCTTTCGGCCGTAGGCAATCCGGTCCTTATCCGAAATCGTCTGGTAATAGGTCGCACCATACTGTTCCTTTTGGTAGGCATCCTGACTATTCATCGCCACACCAACAACCATCCCAGCTAATTGTAGGTTATTGCCACTCTTAGTCATGAAATCTTGTTCCGTTAACGTCTGAACGTAAATCGGATTTCTTGAACTATCCGTCTTACCATTGTCTTTTGGATTCAAACCAGTCGAATTGCTGTCCGTCTGACGGGCCAAGAGACCATTAACCGTATCAGAATCAAGGTACTGGCCTTCCTGGAAGATATAGCGACCAGTCTTAAAGTGTGACTTCGACAAATTTAACAGCGAAGTTTCGAAATCTTGAACATCCAAAGAATTGTTCAAGGACGTTGCGGTAATGCCTCGAGCGGCTGAAGTCAAATAATGACCATCCTTAATGACCGTTTGGTAATCTCCCGCAGAACTTTGCGTTAATTGAACACCCTTTGTTTTGGAAACACTTGGTGTAACCGAAGCGATATTAATAAAGTAAAAAAAGGCTCCTAAAATAATCAGAAGCACGAGGCCGATTAGGATATAGCCCCGCTTTGAAATCCGTTTTAACATTGTTTTTCCTCTTTGACAGCTTGGCTAAATACGCCAAGTACAACCACCGGCAAGTTTTTCTTGCCGCAACCAACTGCTTTAGCCGGCCTCATTTTGCTGGGCTGACAAGAATTCTTGCTCATTCCAGACAGTGATTCCGAGATCATTTGCTTTTGTCAGTTTTGAGCCTGCATCGATGCCGGCAATCACTAAATCAGTCTTCTTTGAAACTGATCCCGTAACGCTGGCACCATGGGCTTCTAACCAGGCAGCAATTTCACTCCGTGAACTCTGCTCTAGTTTACCAGTCAAAACGATCTTTTTACCATAGAAAAATGAATTTTCATCAATTGGACCCGTTTCGAACAAGTATTCTAGATTCACGCCAGCATTAGCCAATTCGGCCAAAAGAGCTTGGGACTGGGGTTCATCGAAATATTTCACAACAGAATCCGCAATCGCTTGGCCAATGCCATCGATGGCCACAATTTGATCGGCACTGGCCTGCCCTAGGCTTGGTAAGTCTTGGAAATTCGCCATGATGGTCTTCGCCGCTTTCGCCCCAACCAAACGGATGCCCAAACCGAAGAGCAAGCGGTCGGCAGAATTTGCTTTGGAAGACCGGATGGCTGCTACCAAGTTATTGGCTGATTTTTCCTGGAACTTATCCAAGGATAGCAATTGTTCAACCGTGAGAGAATAAATGGAAGCCACATCGGTCACCAATTTCTTATCTAAAAGTTGGCTAACAATCTGTGGGCCAAGGCCATCAATATTCATCGCATTCCGAGAAGCAAAGTGGGTCAGCCCTTCCTGCAACTGTGCCGGACAGGCTGGGTTAATGCAGCGCAACACCACTTCACCCTCAACATGGACCAAATCAGCACCACAGGAAGGACAAGTCGTTGGAATTTGATACTTTTTAGCATCGGCTGGGCGTTTATCCAGGATTACTTGCCCAATTTCCGGGATAATATCACCGGCTTTGTGCAAGGTCACCGTATCCCCGACGCGGACATCCTTTTCCTCGAGGTAGTCCGGATTATGCAAGGAAGCCCGCTGCACCGTTGTCCCAGCCAAGAAAACCGGATCCATGGCTGCCGTTGGTGTCACTGCACCCGTTCGACCGACTGTCCACTCGATATCACGGACAATTGTTTGCTCCTCTTCCGGTGGAAACTTATAGGCGATGGACCACCGTGGCACCTTAACCGTGTTACCCAAGTCAATTTCTGAATCGATATCATCAACTTTGACAACAACGCCATCAATCCCGTAAGGCAAACCGTCACGTTTTTCAGTATATTCGGCAATGTAGGGTGCAATATCTTTCATTTGGCCAATCACGCGGTTGTCCTTGTTGGTTGGCAAACCAAGTTCGGCAAAGCGGCGCAAAACTTCTGATTGCTTGGTCACACCTAAAGTATCAGCCTCAGCCGTATAGTAAATAAAGGCAGACAGCTTGCGCTTCTTGGTTTCTCGTGCATCTAGTTGGCGCAGCGAACCCGCCGCTGCATTCCGTGGGTTAGCAAAGGGTTCTTGGCCCTGATTTTCCCGCTCTTCATTCAAATGCGCAAAGGAGGCCTTGGGCATATAAATTTCACCACGAACCTCGATTGTTAGGGGCTCTTTTAACGTTTGGGGAACATCGGCGATGGTTTTGACGTTAGCCGTCACATCTTCACCAATCAAACCGTTACCTCGAGTGGAAGCTTGAATTAAGCGACCATTTTCATACTTTAAAGAAACGGCCAAACCATCAATCTTCAATTCCAAGTTGTAAGATGGTTGTTGGCCCAACGCCTTGACGGTACGATTTTCCCACTCTTGGAGTTCTTCCAAGGAAAAGACATCCCCCAAAGAAAGCATTGGCACCGGATGTTGGACCTTTTCCAAACCAGACTTGGTCTGAGCACCACCAACATTTTGCGTTGGCGAATCTGGTGTCACAAATTGTGGAAAGGCCTGTTCCAAGGCCACTAACCTGGCATACTTTTCGTCATAAACGTGGTCTTCCACCTTAGGCGCATCTTGCTCATAATAGGCAATCCCGTAATCGGTCAGTTCATCTTGCAGCTGACTGATTTCGACTTGTGCATCCTTTGTCGACATATTTATTGGTTGTGGATTACTTGCCATAAAAAATCCTTTCTACACGGCCGTTTAGCCAGCGACCGCCATAGCTGTGATTGCACCAAGGGGGAAGCCTCCGTGCCTTCCTGCCCGCTTAATCAATCCGTGTGATTGGTGCAAAGGCAGCCAAGAGTTGCTTAATGCCATCTTCTGGGAAAGCGACTTTGAGTTCTTGGTCAGCCTGATCACCGGTGACCGAAACAACCGTTCCAATACCCCACTTCTTGTGAGAAACCTTATCACCAGCTTGCCATGTCACGCCTTCAGCACCAGTGGTTCCGGCTGATTTCTTTTGAACTGGACTAGCCTTAGCGGCCCCTTGATAAGTGGTGCTCGTTGCTCGAAGTAACTTCGAAGACAAACCAGCAGAAACGCCAGATCCACCTGCTGGATAAGCCTGCTCAAGCAATTCAGGCGAAATCTCATCAATAAAGCGGGAAGGTTGGTTCGCTTGTGTCCGACCGTATAATAAGCGGGAGAAAGCGTTGGTCAAATAGAGTTTCTGCTCAGCTCGCGTAATCCCGACATAGGCCAGGCGCCGTTCTTCCTCTAGTTGATCCTCGTCTTGTGCGGCCCGTCCCAATGGGAACAAGCCCTCTTCAAGGCCAATCAAGAAGACCGTTGGGAATTCCAGTCCCTTGGCGGCATGCAGGGTCATTAACGTGACCACCCCGCTATCTTCCTCGACGTTATCCAGGTCAGCCATTAAGGCCGTTGACCCTAAGAAATCAGTCAACGGGTTGACCGCATCTTCCGCCTGGGCATCGTACTTGTCGTCAAATTCCTTCGTTACAGACAAAAATTCATCTAGGTTTTCTAATCGTGATTGCGACTCGGGGTCTGATTTTGCCTGTAATTCCTGACGATAGCCGGACTGTTCCAAAATCAAATCCGTTAGCTCAGAAACGGTTAAGAACTCAGCCTGTTGGCGGAAGTTATGCACCATTTCAGCAAAGGAAAGCAACTTTGTCACTGCGGCTGGACGGATGTCTTGGGCCATTTCGACTTGGTCAATAGCCGCCAACATTGGCAAGTTGACTTGGTTGGCAAAAGTAAAAAGCCGGTCAACCGTTGACTGGCCGATGGCACGTTTGGGAACGTTGATAATCCGCTCTAGGGCCGCGTTATCAGCTGGGTTAGCAACCAACGAGAGATAGGCCATAATGTCCAAAATTTCCTTACGGTCGTAGAACTTATGCCCACCGACAATCGTGTAAGGAATATTGGCCTTGACCAAGGACTCTTCCATAGCACGGGACTGGGCATTGGTCCGGTAAAGAATGGCAAAGTCGGACAAGGACTTATGGTCCTCACGTTGACCCTTTTGAATTTGGCCTAACACATAATAGGCCTCGTCTTGAGCCGACTGGGCCCGGTAATAGGTAATCTTGTCCCCAACGCCGTTTTCGGTCCAAAGCTTCTTTGGCACTCGCTCATTATTGTGATTAATCACACCATTGGCAGCATCCAAAATCGATTGGGTTGACCGATAATTTTGTTCCAAGAAGACTGATTTTGCCTCGGGCCAATCCTTTTCAAAGTTCAAAATATTTTGCATATTGGCACCACGCCAACCATAGATTGACTGGTCGGCATCTCCAACAACGGCCAAGTTTTTTGAACCCTGCGCCAACATGTTGACAATCTTATACTGGGCGTCGTTGGTGTCCTGGTACTCATCGACGTGGAGGTACCGGAACTGGTCCTGGTAGCGTTGCAAAACATCAGGAGCCTTTTCAAAGAGTTCAATCGTCAACATAATTAAGTCATCAAAGTCGACCGACTGCGCCTGACGCAAAGCCTTCTGGTAAGAAGAATAAACTTCTGCTACCCGCTCTTCATAAAAATTAGCGGCCTGCTCTTGGTAATCCTTGGCCGTTAATAAATCGTTTTTGGCATTGGAAATAGTTCCCAAAATGGTCCGCGGATCATACTGATTTGAATCCAGGTTCAAATCGTTAATCACCCGCTTCACCAGCGTCTTCTGGGCAGAACTATCCAAAATCGTAAAGTTCTTTCCCAAGCCGATACGTTCACCGTCTCGACGTAAAATCCGGACAGCCAGGGCGTGGAATGTTGAAACCCAAACGGATTGGGCCAACTGTTCATCCACTAATTTACCAATTCGTTCCCGCATTTCACGGGCAGCCTTATTCGTAAAGGTGATGGCCAAAATCCGCCAGGGTGCCACATCTAAATCTTCAATCAAATGCGCAACGCGATGCGTCAAAACTCTGGTCTTCCCAGATCCGGCACCAGCCATAATTAAAAGCGGTCCCTCTGTCGTTCTGACCGCCTCTGCTTGCTTGCTATTCATACCCTTGGTTAGTTCTTCAACAGTCATTTTGCCATCCTAAATCGTTTTTGTTCACTGCTTTTATTTTATCATAATTCAAGAAAAATCAGGCCAAGACAAAAAACAGTCCTGGTTTCGCTTGCTCGCCTGAAAAATACCCAGTAACCACGCCTTAGCCACCAGTAATTAACCATTTACAGCCTGTCTGATTTTTTGGTAAGGTAACTATAATTAAAGGTGGAAAAATCATGCAAACTAGCGAACACTTACTCACTTTAGGCCAGACTGGCTGGTTCAAAGCTAAGTACCAACCAGCGGCCACGACGCTTTTCGCCCCACACCTGCTTTTGGTTGGGCAAACTGGGTCCGGCAAATCAACAACCCTCAAACAAATTAGCCGGCAACTACAGGAAAATCGACTTGGACAAATTATTTTCGACCCAACCGGTGAATTTAGCCAGGCAAACGACCAGCAGGCGTCTTATGTTGTTGGCAAAAACGTCTACTTTGATCTCAGCCAGCTAGCAGCAGAAGACTTGCTAACTGCCCTTGATTTGGCCTGGCCAACCAAGTGGCAACTTCTACTGGGGCAAGCTCAAGCAGCCCTGCGCATCAACTACTACCTTAGCCAGCAACAAAAGGACATTTTAAATACTCAGTCCTTAACCACCGATACCTTTTATGAGCAAAAAAGGCAGCTATATAAAAGCCAATGGACCTTTTCATTAAGCCTCCTCGCGCCCCAATTGCGGTTGCTGGCTCGTCAAGGATTTGCAGATCATGAAGAAAGCCTTGACGACACCGATCCTGATTTGATGACGGCCATCGACCAACTAGCCGACCGACTGGCAGATCCGCGCCTAAAGGCAATTGCTCCAAACACCCAGGTGAAAACGACCAAGTACGACTTGCTTTACCTACTCAAATTAGCAACGGCCAAGGCCGACTTCGGTGCAAAAATCAGTATCAATCTCGCCCAACTGAAAGACCTCGGTGCCCTCCAAGCCACCATCATGTCCACCGTTTGGCGCCAACTTCTCAGTTTCCAGGCTCAGAGCACGCACAAAACGACGGTTTACCTCTTAATCGACGAGGGTCACCGTTTCCTCATGAAAAACAACCAAGCTGACCAAGACAAGGGCAGTGGCTTAGCACAAATTCTTCGTGAAGGGCGCAAGGAGGGCCTCCTGGTGGCCTTTGCTTCTCAGTCGCCACTCGACTTGCCGACCGCTCTACTAGGGCAATTTTCAGCCACAATCGCCCATCGACTCACAAACCAAAACGAATGGCAGGCCCTGCCCCTCTTAGCCAACTCGGCTAAAACTGGCAAGAAGTTAGGTCAGCTACAAACCGGCCAAGCAATTGTCAAAATTGGCCAGAAACCGAGTCGAACTGTCACGATTTTCGCATCGAAGACCAACCAATAAACCAAACAAAAAGAGAACTATACTCGCGTCCATGGCGTATACGGTCCTCTTTTTAATTGAAACGATTCTAATACATTTACCCAATCAAGCCATTTAGGAAGTAGCATCCCCCATCGTCACCGCCAAATCAAAGCGCTTTAAATTCCAGGTTTCAATGACTGCCACTAATTTGGCCGCATAAGTCGGATCGGTCGCATACCCATCTTGCACAAGGGCCTGCGCTGCTGCTTGGTAATTTTTGGCTGCCAGCACATGCTCATATTGGTTAGGATTCCAGTGGGTCCCCTTTGAAATCAGCTGAGCATGCGCCTCCATTGATTCTTGCCAGGTATTGTAGGAAGCAAACTTTTGATCGACTGTCATCCAATGACCGTCCTCATACTCTTTGGTAGGAACGACTACACCAGCCTGGCTAGCCGATGCTTTAATGCCATACAAGTTGTTATAGTCCTTTGACAAAATAGACTGGTTCCAATCAGATTCCAAAATCGCCTGTGCCAGTGAAATGGAAGCAAAAATTCGATACTTATATTGCATCTTTTGTGCAAATGGCGCCCAAATTTGGAGCTGTTTTTGCTTGGCTTCGTCTTGATAGATAATTTGATCTTTTTTGGTTGTCATCGATTGGTTCATCGCCACGGTCAAAGCAATCAAAGTTAGAAAAACGAGCAAGAGCATAAAGTAAATTCGCCGCTTTTTTTTCGCCTTTGGCAGGAAAAACCATTTTTTCTTTTTCCGCTTTTTAGCCACCAGGGCACCTCCATTTTATTAGAATCATTGTTGTCTGAAATTGAATATAGCCAGTATACGCCTTTCTAATTTATTTGCCAAAAAAAGAAAAAACCAACATCACTGTTGGTTTAATCATTTTACCAGTCAAAACGCTGACTGATTTTTTAGCCAAAACCGTCTTACAGTTCCTTTAACTTCCCGCGGAAGTCGGCCAAGCTTTGGTAACCCTTTTCAGCCATAATGGCTTTTAATTCTTCGGCTAGACGGTCATAGATGCCCAAACCTTCCTTCATCACCTGAGTACCGACGGATACCAAATCAGCCCCACAGAGAATATGTGCAAAAACATTTGCCCCGGAAGTCACACCACCAGTTCCCAAGACCTTAATGCTGTCATTCAAGCGTTGACGGAGGGCCCGAACATTGGCCAAAGCAGTTGGCAAGACCATTGTTCCCCCAAGGCCACCAAAGCCGCCCTTGGCCTTGGTAACAACCTGTTCCTGATCAACATCAACCCAAAGGCCGTTACCAATCGAATTAATCGTGTTCACGTGAGTCAATGGGTACTTGTTCAAGACTGCAGCAATCTTATCGAAGTGCACTAAATCAAAGTATGGTGGCAACTTCACGCCCAAAGGCTTCGTGTAAAAGCTGAAGACTTCACTTAAAACCCGGTCGGTTGCCTCGAAGTCGTAGGCCAATTGAGGTTCCCCAACAATGTTTGGGCAAGACAAGTTCAATTCAGTTGGTCCCTGGTAATCGGAAGCCTGCAAGTCCTTTAACAAAGTAATCGCATCGGCCGCTGACAAAGCAGCAACTGACAAAATGGTTGGCTTTGTCTGCTCTTGCAAAACGTAATCAAGATAAAAATCATAACCCAAGTTTGGCAACCCCATCGAGTTAATCGAACCATTTTCGAGGTCATAGTAGCGTGGGTTTGGGTTTCCTTCACGAGCTTGAAGCGTTGCTGATTTTGTCACCATCGCGCCCAAGTTACTCGTGTTTGCCAAGTCATTCAGTTCTTCTTTGGTCTGACAGTGGACCCCAGAGGCGTTGAGCAATGGGCTCGTTAAAGTTTGACCAAAGAGGTCAGCGCTTAAATCAATTTCCGTCATGAATCATTCTCCCAATGCTTTTACAAAGTGTGTTTCTTCTGGTAATTCCAAAACCGTCAAGTAAGCAGCGACGGTATCCAAGGCCGTAAACAAGGCCACCTCGTTAACAATTGCTGCCGCTCGAACAGAGCTCTCCCCCGCCAAAGCCTGATCAGCCTGGTCGAGTGTATTGACCATGATTTGGAATTCTTGCTTAGCCATCGCCATCGGCAAATCAGCTGGCGCTGCTTTTGCTGCAACACCGTTTTCCTGCAAGAAGGCCACATTGCTGTCAGTAGCAGCCAATTCAAAGCCAAGGGCTGCAAAACGCTTAGCCAAGGCCACCACCCCCTCTTGCTGGTCTGCTTCGGCCAAATCCCAAAGAATCCGACCCTTTTGCAAAATTGGCAAGCCAGCGCCAACCATCGCCTTAGCGAGTGCTTGATCATAGTTGTCAGCGGTTCCCATGACTTCACCAGTTGACTTCATTTCTGGTCCAACCGTTGAATTCAAGCCAGCTAATTTGGCAAACGAGAAGACCGGTGCCTTCACGTGAACTTCTGCTGGTTCAGGAACCAAACCAGATTGGTAACCCAAGTCCTTCAAAGACTTGCCCAACATGATTTGTGTAGCGACCTGAGCCATTGGAATCTCTGTGACCTTTGACAAGAATGGCAACGTCCGCGAAGCCCGTGGGTTGACTTCAATCACATAGGCAATTTTATCATGAATCACATACTGGATATTCATCAAACCAATTACGTTCAATTCCTTGGCCAACTTTTGAGCAGATTCAACGATTTGAGCCTTCACGTTTTCAGACATCTGCTGCGTTGGATAAACCGCAAAGGAATCACCTGAGTGAATCCCAGAACGTTCAATGTGCTCCATCACTCCTGGAATCAACACATCTGTGCCGTCTGAAATCAGGTCAACTTCAGCTTCTTGACCAGTAAGGTAATCATCAATCAAAACTGGGTGATCGTTTGAAACCTTTACCGCCTGTTCCATATAGGTCTTCAGGTCGTCATCAGAATCGATGATGGCCATTGACCGACCACCAATCACATAAGATGGTCGAATCAAAACGGGGTAACCAAGGTCATTGGCTGCCTTCAAGGCACCCTCTTTGGTCGTAGCCGTTTCACCTTTTGGCTTTGGCAAGCCAAGCTTGTCAATCACCTTGGCAAATTCGTCTCGGTCTTCTCCGCGGTCCAAATCAGCCACCGTTGTTCCCAAGACCTTAACACCAGCCTGTTCCAAACCAGCAGCCAAGTTAATGGCCGTTTGGCCACCGAACTGCACAACGACACCTAAAGGTTGCTCGAGGTCAATCACGTTCAAGACATCTTCTAGGGTTAATGGTTCAAAATAAAGCTTGTCGGAAATGGCAAAATCAGTGGAAACTGTTTCGGGGTTTGAGTTTTGAATAATGGCTTCATAACCCGCCTGTTGGATGGCCTTCACGGCGTGAACAGTCGCGTAGTCAAATTCAACTCCCTGTCCAATCCGGATTGGGCCAGAGCCAAGAACCAAAACAGAAGGTCGGTCCGTGACAATTGACTCATTTTCGTCTTCGTACGTGCCATAGTAGTAAGGTGTCTTCGACTCAAATTCACCGGCAACCGTATCAACCATCTTGAAGGTTGGTAACAAGCCCTGTGCCTTGCGCCAAGCACGGAAATCAGCTTCCGTCTTGCCAGTCAACTTTGCTAACCAAGCATCAGAGAAGCCGTATTCCTTGGCTGTTTTAATTTCCTCGAAGTTGTCGGGTCCAGCTTGAACCGTTCTTTCGATTTCAATAATGTGCAGAATCTTGTCCAAGAAGAACAAGTCCATCTGAGTAATATCATGAATTTCTTCAATCGTCACCCCGCGGTGAATCAATTCAGCGATGACGAAGAGTCGGTCATCCTTAGCTGGCATCAATTGTGCCTTCAAGTCTTCTGTTGAAACGCCTTCAAAGTAACCAGCACTCAGGTCCTTTTCATCAATTTCAAGTGATCGAACAGCCTTCAACAATGATTCTTCAAGTGTCCGACCGATGGCCATGACTTCACCAGTCGCTTTCATTTGTGTCCCCAACGTGCGTTTAGCATGTTCAAACTTATCAAATGGGAAACGTGGAATCTTGGTTACAACATAGTCAAGGGCTGGTTCAAAGGCGGCCCAAGTCGTCTGTGTCACGGGATTCTTAATTTCGTTCAAGTGCAAACCAACGGCAATCTTGGCCGCCATCTTAGCAATTGGATAACCAGTTGCCTTTGAGGCCAAGGCTGATGAACGAGAAACACGGGGGTTCACTTCGATAATGTAATACTGGAAGGACTCTGGGTCCAAAGCCATTTGGATGTTGACACCACCCTCAATTTTCAAGGCCCGGATAATCTTCAAAGCGGAATCCCGCATCATTTGATAGTCCCGGTCTGAAAGAGTCTGCGTTGGCGAAACAACAATGGAATCACCTGTGTGCACCCCAACTGGATCGATGTTTTCCATCCCAGCCACAATCAAGGCGTTATCGGCAGCGTCACGCATAACTTCAAACTCGATTTCCTTGTAGCCGGCAATCGACTTTTCAATCAACACCTGAGTCACTGGTGACAGTTCCAAACCGTGAGCCGTAATTTCCTCTAATTCAACCAAATTATTGGCAAAACCACCACCAGTTCCACCAAGCGTATAGGCGGGACGGACAACAACTGGATAGCCAATTTTCTCGGCAAAATCAGCTGCTTCTTCGACTGTTGTGGCAATTTGCGATTCCGGTACTGGTTCGTTCAATTCTTCCATCAAATCCTTGAACAATTCGCGGTCTTCAGCCTGTTCGATGGCTGGCAACTTCGTCCCAAGCAATTCAATGTTTAGTTCCTGCAAAATACCGGAATCGGCTAAATCTTTGGCCATGTTTAGGCCAGTTTGGCCTCCTAAGGTTGGCAAAATGGCATCCGGCTTTTCTCGGTACAAGACCTCCTTGACGAAGTCCAAAGTAATTGGTTCCAAGTACACCTTATCGGCAATTTCTTGGTCCGTCATGATCGTAGCGGGGTTGGAGTTAATCAACACCACCTGGTAGCCCTCTTCTTTTAGTGAGAGGCAGGCCTGTGAACCAGAATAGTCAAATTCGGCCGCTTGACCGATAATAATTGGTCCCGAACCAATTACCAAAATTTTATGAATGTCATTTCGCTTGGGCATCTTAGGCTCCCTTCTTTTCCGTCAACTTGTTAATGAAGTTGTCAAAGATATATTCGGCGTCGTGTGGTCCTGGCGAAGCATCCGGATGGAATTGGACTGAAAATGCTTCCTTATCCTTCAACCGAACGCCTTCAACAGTTTCAGCATTAATTTCTTCGTGGGTTACTTCCAAATTCGTACCGGCCAATGAAGCCCGGTCAACGGCATAACCATGATTTTGTGAGGTGAAGTACTTCCGCTTGTGGTCCACATCCGTCACGGCGTGGTTAAAGCCACGGTAGCCAAACTTCATCTTGTAAGTCTTGGCACCGTTGGCAATGGCAAAGAGCTGGTGTCCCAAGCAAATCCCCATGATTGGATACTTATTTTGCAATTCGAGGATGGTCTTCGTTGCATAACCGTACTGAGTTGGATCACCAGGGCCGTTTGATAGCAAGACACCGTCGGGGTTGCTGGCTTCAATTACAGAAGCTGGCGTCGTGCCAGGGAAAACCGTTACCGTTGCGCCACGCTTTTGCAAGGCCTTCACGATTGAGCCCTTTAAACCAAAGTCCAACAAAGCAATCTTTGGTCCGCCCGCTTCACCAACGAAGGTTTCGATTTCTTCTTCCTTCTTGGCCCGGGCCAACAACAATGATGGGTAGTCCTGAGCAAAGAGGGCATCAATCTTTTCGTGATTTAATTCAGAGACCAAAACGGCAGGCATTGAACCATGGTCGCGAATTTCCTTGGCTAATTTCCGTGTGTCAACACCAGTCAATCCTGGCAAGTCTTCTTCCTTGGCAAAATCAGCAAGGGTCATCACAGAACGGAAGTTGGCAGGGCGGCGGGCCAGGTCCTTGACGATAATGGCATCAACGGCGGGTTTACTACCAGCCCCTTCGTTATCGTCTAAGTTAATGCCGTAATTACCAATCAAAGGATAAGTGAAGACCATTGTTTGGCCAAAATATGAGGGATCGGTCATCGTTTCTTGGTAACCAGTCATCCCGGTTGAAAAGACAACTTCCGTTAACAAATCTTTTTCGGAGCCGAAACGCTCACCGGCGTAAACTGATCCATTTTTCAATACTAAGTATCCTTGCATTGCCTTACTCCTTCTTTGCTTGATAGACCAAGTGGCCGTCGACCAAGGTCTTTAAGACCTTGCCGTAAACCTCTTGACCGGTAAAGGGGGTATTCTTCCCCTTTGATTCAAATTCTTCTGGGTTAATCTTGTACGGATGGATGAAATCCACCAGAGCGATGTCGGCGGCATCCCCAACTCGTAGTTCACCTGCAGATGCGAGATTAAAGACCTGCTTTGGTCGGCGAACCATCCAATCAAGGACAGTATCTAAGTCGACTAAGCCGCTTTTAACAAAGTGGGTATAAACCAGTGGCAAGGCCGTTTCCAGTCCCACAATGCCAAATGAGCAATCGTGCATGGAACCTGATTTTTCCTCTTCGCTGTGTGGCGCATGGTCGGTGGCAATCATATCAATCGTCCCATCCAAAAGCCCAGCGATTAGGGCTAATCGATCTTCCTTTGACCGCAATGGTGGGTTCATTTTGAACATTGGGTCATCGGTTTCAATCATGCTGTCATCCAAGAACAAGTGGTGTGGTGAAACTTCCGCTGTCACTGACAGGCCCATTTGCTTGGCCAAGCGAACCTGGGCAACAGATTCCTTGGTTGAGATATGGGCGATGTGGTACTTGACGCCGGTTGCCTGCGCCATCACCAGGTCGCGAGCTAACTGGGTTGATTCGGACAACCCTGTCATCCCGGGCAAGCCTAAGCGTTCAGCCTCCAATCCGGCATTCATTACCCCACCTTGGATTAAGGAATCATCTTCCAAGTGAGCTGAAATCACGCGGTCAGCCTGCTTAGCCGCCTTCATGGCTTCCAACATCGTTTGCGCATCTTGGACACCGTGGCCATCGTTTGAGAAGGCCATGGCACCAGCATCAGCCATTGCCTGTAAATCAGCTGCGCCCACGCCAACCAGGTCGGCAGATAGCGCACCAAATTGGGCAATCTTCACCAGACTATTTTCCTGATTTAACAAAACCTGTTGACGAACCTTCTCGGCAGTATCAACAACTGGTTTGACGTTTGGCATAGTCATCACCGTTGTGAAGCCCCCGTGAGCGGCTGCGTGAGAGCCTGTCTCGATGGTTTCCTTATAAGTTAAGCCTGGCTCACGGAAATGTACGTGGACATCAATCAAACCGGGAATGGCTGCGGCACCATGAGCATTAATTTCTTCGTCGGCTGGGACTTCAATTCCCCGGGCAATCTTTTCAATCTTGCCATCCACAATTAAGATGTCCTGGCAGCGCTTGTTAATTACTGCATGCTTGATTAATACTCTCATTTGTCAGCCTCCATTAAGCCGCGTGCCTGTAGGACCTTGGTAATCATCGCCATCCGGGCAAAAACCCCGTTACCCATCTGGGTGAAAATCCGTGATTTGTCGCCATCCACCAATTCGCTTGCAATTTCGACATTGCGGTTAACTGGGGCTGGATGCATGATAGTGCTGTGTTCTGGTAACAACTTGGCTCTCTCTTGTGTCAAGCCAAACTGTTGATAATAATCAACGGCCGTAAAGGCGTCGCGGTTCGCTTCGTCGAAGCGCTCCAATTGCACCCGGAGCATCATGACAACATCTAATTCCGGTAAAATTTCTTCCAGCGTGCCAAACGTTCCCAAATCATCAAAGTCATGACTGTACCAGGAATCAGGTCCGCCAAAGTAAAGCGTTGCGCCCAATGACTTTAAAATTTTAGCATCTGATTTTGCCACTCGTGAGTGAGCCAAATCACCAATAATACCAACCTTGAGGCCGTCAATTCGGCCAAATTCATTTTCAATCGTTAATAAATCTAAAAGAGTTTGTGATGGGTGAACACCAGCGCCGTCACCTGCGTTGAACAGACCCATTGTGACATAGGGGTTTTCAACTAGTTCTTGGTACCAACCAGTTTGGCCGTGGCGAATAACGGCAAAGTCAACACCGATTGCTTCTAGCGTTCGCAGCGTGTCCGACAGCGTTTCGCCTTTTTGAACGGAAGAAGTCGCCGGATTAACCTCAATTAAGTCAATCCCTAATTTCTTCTCCGCCATCTGAAAGGATGACTTGGTTCTTGTTGAATTCTCAAAGAAGAGGTTCACACCGTATACCGGACGTTTCAAAGCTGGTGCTTGTTTCCCGGCTTGATAGTCTTGGGCTAAGTCCAAAACTTCTTGTAATTGTGTTGTTGATAAATCTGCTAGGTCTAGGCAGTTGTTCCAATTCGTCATCTCAATGCCCCTTGATTTTCCCGCTGCAATTTTCCAATAAAAAACGCCCTAATCCTAAGATCAGAGCGTCAGTGGCGGTTGACTGGAATCGTTTAGCTTGCACTTTGTCCATTCTTGTCAGCCTTTTGTCAAGGTTAGCCAGGGTCTCGCCCAGGGGTCTGGAATTTCTTCCAACCATTACCTTGCTGCTTGTCCACCTTAGCGACTCTCCGGTCGGCTTTAAAGGATTGCAACTTTTGTTTGCTTGTTAGTATTTTAGCACCTGTAAATGCCTTTGGCAAGCTTTTCTGACATAAAAAAGTGTGATGGCCAACTATTGTCTCTTGTCAAGAAAGCTAACAGTGACCACTGCTGATTTTTGCTCCAAACAATCCTCTTTCATCACCAATTTGAGTCAAAAAAAGTCACCACAATACAATAGTGTGGTGACTAACCATCATGCTTAGTTAAAGTTTGAATCATCATCCAAGAAAGTGTTCAACACTTCTTCGACCATGTTCCATTCTGCATCATCTTCAATCGGCAACAAATCTTCTTCCGTTGCTTCGCCATCTTCGGCTGGATTGAAAATGTATGCTTGCACATCAACCTCTTCATCTTCTTCGACACCATCTGGGACGAGCAAGATATATGAACGGTCAAATTCCTCTGAATGGAAAGTAAACAAAACTTCGTATAAAGTTTCGTCGCCATTGTCGTCAATCAGGGTAATCTTGTCAATTTCTGGGTTTTGCTTAGCCATAAAAAAATCCTTTGTTATTGTTACGATTGCGCTAAAGTAAAAAACAGATTTACTTAGTCAACTTACCGTTAGCGTCCAAATAATTTTGCAAAATGAATTCTGCGGCAATCTTGTCGATAACCTTCTTACGCTTCTTCCGAGAAACATCCGCCTCTTCGATTAGCATCCGTTCCGCCTGAACCGTTGTTAGCCGTTCATCTTGAAAATCAGTAGGCAAGCTAAAACGGTCTTCAACCATTTTAGCGTACGCTCGCGCCGCTTCGGCACGAGGACCCTCGGTATTGTTCATGTTCTTAGGCAGACCTAAAACGACGCCTTTTGCGCCTGTTTCTTGGATAATTTCACCCAAGCGGTCTAAGCCAAAGACTTTTTCGTCCTCGTTGATGCGGATGATTTCCACCCCTTGTGCCGTCCACCCCATTGGGTCGGAAACGGCTACACCAACTGTTTTTGAGCCTACATCAAGTCCTAGTATCCGCATTACTTATTTAAATAGGCGTGTACGAGCTCCTCGATGATTTCATCGCGCTCGTGACGCTTAATTAAATTACGCGCGTCATGGAGTCGGGGAATATAAGCTGGGTCGCCAGACATTAAATACCCAACGATCTGATTGATTGGTTTGTAACCCTTTTCTTCCAAAGCGGCATAAACCAATACCATCGTTTCATGGATATCCTTTGGTGCCTGGTTACCGAAGTCAAAAATCGCAGTCTTATCGTTCACACTCATCGTACACACTCCTTTCTTCACAATTTTCACTTTTACGTGTCTTTAGTTTAACACGTTTCCAAGCAAAAAGCCGACTAAATTCCAAGCTGACCAATTTGCCAGTTGTCCTCCGTCGACCTTCTATCAAAGAATGTATTAAGCTTGACCAATGATTTTTTCGGCTTGGTCGAGGGCTTCAGCAATCTTGCTTTGGTCCTTTCCACCGGCTTGGGCCAAATCAGGCCGGCCACCGCCACCACCACCGACAGTTGGAGCAATGGCCTTGACCAGATCCCCTGCCTTAATGCCAGTCGCGTTGGCCGTCTTATCAGCACCAACCAACAAATTAACCTTGTCACCAATGGCAGCAGCCAAAACCAAGATATTTGACGCACCCTTGTCGCGCCAAACATCTGCCATTTGGCGCAAGCCACCGGCGTTATCGACCTTGACCTGAGCAATCACGGCCGTTAATTGACCAATTTGCTTTGGACTATTGAAGAGTTCGCCAGCCTGCAAGGCAGCTAATTGTGCCTGCATCGCCTCGATCTGCTGATTAGCGGTCTTCAAATCAGCTTGAACCTCTTCAATCTTGTCCTTCACGGCCAAAAGGTTTGGTACTTTCAAGCTCTTGGCAATGGCAGCAAGTGTCTGTTCCTCTGCTTCAAAGCGAGTTAAGGCCGGAATTGAAGTCAACGCTTCAATTCGACGAACACCCGCCCCGATACCGGATTCAGAAACAATCGTAAAGAGTCCCAACTCAGCCGTTGACTGGGCGTGAGTTCCGCCATCAAATTCCTGGTTATAGTCACCAATGGAAACCACTCGAACCGTATCACCGTACTTGTCATCAAAGACCGCCACGGCGCCAACCTTCTTGGCATCCTCAAGAGACATTTCTTCCCAAGTAACCGGCAAGTTTTTGGCAATTTGCTCGTTAACCTGGTCTTGAATCTGATTTAATGTTGCTTGGTCAACCGGACCTTCGTGATTAAAGTCAAAGCGCAAGTACTCAGGTTCCACCAAAGAACCAGCCTGGTGGACATCCCCACCAATCACATTCCGCAATGCCTGATCCAACATGTGAGTAGCCGTGTGATTCAACGACACAGCACGGTTGCGGTCCAAATCGATGGCCAAGTCAACCACCTGGTCGACCTTCACATCGGCCATAATTTGCGCCGTATGGATGTGTTGGCCATTTGGTCCATTTTGAACGTCGGTCACTTGGGCTAAGATATTATCATTTTCATCCTTAACCGTTCCAAAATCAGCAACTTGGCCACCCATTTCAGCATAGAATGGTGTCTTATCAAAGACCAACCAAGCTGTTTGGCCAGCATGAGCTTCTGTTGCTACTTGGGCCACGCCGTTTTCATCGTGAACCAAAACAGCAACAACCTTGGCACCAAGAACCGCCTTATCAGTCCAACCAACATAAATTGATTGGACCTTCAAGTCTGTTAAGGCAGCGTTTTGAACGCCCATGGCATTGTCGGTTGAACGAGCGGCGCGCGCACGATCACGCTGCTCTTGCAAAGCCTCTTGATAGCCGGCCAGATCAACTGACAGACCGGCATCTTCAGCCTGTTCTTCCGTTAATTCAACTGGGAAACCGTAGGTATCAGACAACTTAAAGGCATCTGCACCAGAAATTTCCTTTTGACCATTCTTCTTGGCTTCAGCAATCACTTCGTCCAAGAGTGACAAACCAGCCTTCAAAGTCTTGTTAAATCGCTTTTCTTCAGCCAAAATTGTCTTCTCAATCTCAGTCTGGTTGTCCTTCAACTCTGGATAGTAAGAATCCAATGTACTAATCACGGCTGGTACCAACTTCGTCAGGAATTCACCCTGAATGCCCAACTTTTGGCCGTGCAAAACAGCTCGACGAAGCAAGCGGCGGATAACGTAGCCACGACCTTCGTTACTTGGCTTAGCACCGTCAGCGATGGCAAATGAAATTGCTCGAATATGGTCAGCAATTACCTTAAAGGAAACGTTTTCGGCCGTATCCTTGGTTTCGTCGTACTTGGCACCATTAGCTAATTTTTCAGTTTCGTGAATAATTGGCAAGAACAAGTCCGTATCAAAGTTTGTCCGACCATTTTGGAAAACAGAAACCAATCGTTCAAGTCCCATTCCCGTATCAATGTTCTTATGTGGCAATTCTGGGTACGTACTGTTGTCCGTTAATCCAGGCAAGTGGTTAAACTGTGAGAAGACGATATTCCAGATTTCCAAGTAGCGTTCGTTTTCGCCTCCTGGATACATTTCGGGATCATCTGCTGGCAAATCAGCAAAGGCATCACCACGATCATAGAAAATTTCAGAATCGGGACCTGAAGGGCCTTCACCGATATCCCAAAAGTTATCTTCGACTTCGTAGACGTGACCTGCTGGCAAATCAGTCTTTTCTTCCCAGATTTTGCGTGACTCTTGGTCCTTTGGATAAACCGTGACGTACAGCTTTTCCTTGTCCAAACCATACCATTCTGGTGAAGTTAAGAGTTCCCAAGCCCAAGGAATCACTTCTTCCTTGAAATAGTCTCCAATTGAGAAATTCCCCATCATTTCAAAAAGCGTATGGTGGCGGGCAGTCTTACCAACGTTTTCAATATCATTTGTTCGAATGGCCTTTTGCGCATTGGTCAATCGAGGCTTTGGTGGCACAACAGAGCCATCAAAGTACTTCTTTAAAGTGGCCACCCCAGAGTTAATCCACAATAGTGATGGATCGTTTTCTGGAACCAATGACTTGGCCGGTACCACCAAGTGGTCCTTACTGGCAAAAAAATCTAAGAACATTTGCCGAATTTCAGCTGATGATAATTCTTTCATGAGTTCTCCTTTGGTTTTCGGTTAAATAAAAAAAGACCAAAACAAAGAGCGGACGCGTGACCGTGGTACCACCGCTGTTTGTAATGATCTTTCCAATCTTTACCTTTAAGTCCTGATAACGCTAGGATGCGGCCGATTTCGGCATTTATCCTGGGAGCACGAACTTATGTTCCTAGTGTTTTCCATCAACCAACACCTTGCTAAAAGGAAGCTATAAGACCGCATATCCAGTTACTATGGATAATTATAGCACAATTTTTTCTTGGCGAAAGTCTCTTTACCAGCCAATTGCACGGTCTTTTGGCAATGGCTTCAAAGTTCCATTGTCAGCTTCCGTAAAGACCTGGTCAAACATTGCAAAGACCTGGTCAAGCTGTTCCTCTGTAATTACCAAAGGTGGCTGGAAACGCAAAATAAAGCCCCGAAGCGTGATCATAACGGCCCCTAAATCAAAGAGCCTGAAAATGATTTGGCTCGCCAATTGGGCGTCAGGCTGGCCATCCTTGTCAACGATATCAATGCCACCATCAAGACCGTAGATTCGTACATCGCCGAGGCAGGTATAATGTTGTTTAGCCTGATCAAAGTATTCTTGCACTCGATTGCCCAGCCGCTTTGATCGACCAACTAAGTCTTCTTCCTCTAAGACGTCCAAACCAGCCAAGGCAGCTGCGGCTGCCACCGGATTTCCCCCAGTCGTAAAGAGGTGGCCCGGTGCAGGCAAGGCATCCATGATTTCAACCTTCCCAACGACGGCTGACAATGGCAAACCAGAGGCAATCGATTTTCCAATGGCTAGCAAATCAGGTACAATCCCGAAATGATCAATCGACCACATCGTGCCGGACCGGCCTAAGCCCTGGTTGACTTCATCAACTGCAAAAATAATGCCGTTTTCTCTGGTAAATTGATAAACCAAATCCATGTATTCTTGCGGCGCCTTGACGATGCCGCCGTCCCCTTGGATTGGTTCAATTAAGACCAGCGCCGTTTCATCCGCCGGCACATAACTCTCAAAAAGTTGCTTAAATTCAGCAAATTTACGCAAGGAGAAGCCATGCTCATTTTCTCCTGGCAATCGGTCATGGCTGTCCGGGAATGGTGCCTTATAAAAGCCAGGCATCAACGGACCAATTTTGCGGACCTGATTTAATGAAATCGCTGAAGCAATCGAGGCTGCATAGGTCGACCCGTGCATCGCGCCGGTAAAGGTCACCACATTTGGCCGCCCTGTATAAGCTCTAGCAAACTTAATCATCGCCTCGTTGGCATCTGAACCCGAATTTCCTAAAGCAACTTTCTTGGTAAAGTCGCCTGGCGTTAATTGAGACAGCCGGTCCAAAAGCTTCGCCGTGGTCGTATTCGCGAAATAAGCTGGCGTATACAAAATCAGCTGTTCAGCCTGATCCTTAATAGCCTGAACCACTTTTGGATGGCAATGCCCAAAGTTAATGGCAGAAGCCGAGGCCAACAAATCAATATAGGTCTTCCCATCAGCATCTGTCACCGTCGCCCCAGAGCCCGATTGCACCACTAAATCAAAATACTTAATCCGGGCTGCTTCATTTCGGTTTTGATCCTCTTCGGCTAAAATATCTAAGTTTCTACTCATACCCAACCTCATTTTCTCATTTTTTAATCATTATACAATAAAAGCCCGGAAATTTCCGGGCTTTCAATAAAAAATATTGAGTAAAGTTGTGCTGATTTACTTGTGCAAACGTGAATGGCGTGAACCATAGAACATATAAACCAACAGGCCTAAGATAAACCAGAAGCCAGCATAAACACGAGCCTGGATATCCAATGACCAGAAGATATAGAAAGCACCCAAGGCACCCAAAGCAGGCAGAACTGGGTAAAGTGGCATCTTGAAGCCAGGTACTGGCAAGTCCTTTCCTTCACGTGGACGCAAGGCGTAAACCCCAACTGAAACCATGATAAAGGCAATCAACGTTCCGGCTGAGATCAAACCGGCCAATTCGTTGAATGAGAAGACAGAACCAACCAAAACGGCAATGACAGTCAAGACCAGCAAAGCGTTGTTTGGCAAACCTTTACCGTTAACGTCACCCAAGAACTTTGGCAACAAACCATCACGGCCAAAGGCATAGAGCAAACGAGAACCAGCCAACATCATTCCGATAATGGCCGTAAACATACCAGCCAAGGCAACAACAGACAAAATGTTTGACACAAGTGGGTGTCCAGCCTTTTCCAAGGCCCAAGCAGCTGGCGCAGCATTGTTAGCATACTGGGTATAGTGGAACATTCCAACCATGACCAAGGCAACCGTCACGAACAAGACAGTGGCGATAATCAAAGAACCAATGATACCGCGAGGCATCGTCTTCTGTGGGTTCTTTGCTTCAGCAGAGTTGGCAGCAATCGAGTCAAAGCCAATATAGGCCAAGAAGATTTGTGAAGCTCCCGCTGAAATTCCTTGCCAACCACCAAAAGTTGTTCCCGGCCTATGAGCTGGAATAAAGTTAGCATAGTTTGAAGGGTGGATAGCAGTTGCACCAACAACGATAAAGAGTAAGATGACCAAGACCTTCAAGACAACCAAAGTATTTTCAACCTTAGCAGTCGTGTTCGTTCCCTTCCAAAGCAAAGTGGCCACAATCAAAACGGCCAAGAGTGAGAAAAGGTCAATCACTCCACCGTTTCCGGCAGCAAAAGAGCCATTCAAGGCCTTTGGCAATGACAAGCCAAAATTAGCTAGGAATTGGTGGAAGTTGGCTGACCAACCAGAAGCAACGAAAGCAACGGCGATAAAGTATTCAGCCAACAAGGCCCAACCGGCAATCCAACCGAAAACTTCACCAAAGACAACGTTGGCCCAAGAATAAACGGAACCAGCAAATGGCAAAGCAGAAGCAAACTCCGCATAAGCAAAGGCTGTCAAACCAGAAACGACCGCAGCAACCACGAAGGACAAGGTAACGGCTGCCCCCGCGTGGTTCGCTGCCACGATTCCTGGCAAGGTAAAGATGGCAGTTGAAACAATTGTTCCGACTCCCAAAGCCAACATTTCCTTCACACCCAGTGTCTTTTTCAGATGGGCATCACTTTGTTCGAACGCTGATGGATCAGCTCTCCTAAACCAAGAGCCCATCCCGCTTTTATCTGCCATAAGCATCTCCTACTTTCTTAATTTATAAACTATCAAAAATATTAGCATTTTCTAATTTAAATGTCAAATACTTTATTAATACTAGCTTTGTTGACTTTATGGCCTCTCATTTATCCCCTTGTAATCTAAAGAATTCCTTGCTGAATTAAAAAAAGAACCGGATTAACCGATTCTTTTTGTTTAAATCAATATTAAAGTTCAGGTTCTTCAACTTCAACCGTATCATTAATCTTCTTGGCGCGACGGAAATGCTTGGTAACCAAGCGTGATCCCGTTCCCCAGAAGTAGAAGGCCAAAGCAACGACAATAATCATCACGAAGTCCAATGGGTACTTCACAAGGCCGATTCCATTAAATTCGTGTGAACCAATATATGATTCAATTGACAAGGCAACCAAGTACCAAAGCAACCAGGAAGATCCCTTGATTTGCTGCTTAGCGCGGTCCATTGACCAGCCCTGCTTCCACTCGTAGAAGAAGTAAAATGGCAGCCCCAAGACAATAATCAAGATAACTTCAATTGTAGTTGGCCACATTGCCCAATAAGTCGCTAATGAAGCCAATACAAAGGCCAAAGGAGCCATGTATTTCATGCTCTTCGACTTAAATGGTCGATTGAAATCAGGCGCCATCTTCCGCAATGACATAACCGTAACTGGTCCCGTCAAATAAGCAATCAAGGTAGCAGTTGAAATCACAGCCGCCAAGGTTCCCCATGACCGGAAAACCGTGACCATAATCATTGACAAGATAGCATCCGTGACCATGGCCATTCGTGGAATACCGTACTTTTCGTTAATCTTACCCAAGTATTGTGGGATATGCTTATCGGAGGCCATCGCAGCCAAGACACGACCAGTTGAGGCCGCAAAGGAAACACCAGTTCCAAATGGTGAAACAAAGGCATCCGTATACAGCAAGATTGACAACCAGTTCAAGCCAAGTAAGATGGCCAAATCAGCAAATGGTGACTGGAAATCGATTCCGTGCCAACCAAATTTAGCAATCTCAGATGGTTCAATAGCCGTAATAAAGGTTGATTGAATCAAAATGTACAAGACCGCCGCGATTCCTAAAGAAATCACAATTCCGCGAGAAATATCTTTTGTTGGGTCCTTAACTTCTGAACCGAAGTTAATAATTGTTTGAAAGGCATTAAAAGAGAAGATAATACCAGAAACAGTTGTTGCCGCAAAGATTGGTGCTGTTCCATATGGCATGAACTGGTGAACAGTTGAGCCGTAGTTTCCTGGGTGGAAACTTGAAATGGTCAACATGGCAATCGTCAACAATGGTACCCCAATTTTTAAGAATGAGATTGCTGAAGTAAAGCGAGTCAACAAGGTCACCGACCAGTAGTTTAGCAACGTAAAAATCACGATGAAACCAAAGACAACGAGCAAACCTGGTGTCGTGATTTGACCATTACTTAAGAAATGGTGCGTCCAGTTTGCCCACTTCCAAGGCCAAGTTGACATATATTGAACGGCCGCCACCGCTTCGATTGGAATCAAAGTAATCAGTGATACCCAGTTCGCCCATGAAGCAATAAAGCCTAAGAGTGAACCGTGGGTATACTGAGCAAATTTTGACATTCCACCCGACTGCGGAAACATCGTTCCCAATTCAATATAGGTGTAAGCAATCACGCCAATCACGGCCGCTCCAATCACCCATGAGATAATGGCGGCCGGCCCAGCAACACGAGTTGCCTCCCAAGAACCAAACAGCCAACCAGAACCAATCAATGATCCTAGTCCCAAAAGAACAAGTTGTAATAAACCAATTTTATGAGATTTCATAATATCCTTCCAACACATTTATCGAAGTGACCACTTACATGTGAATCACCAATGGTCACTATTGTACCAGAACGATTACAAATTGCAACTCTATTATACAAAAAAACTGTTGGTTGTTAATACCAACAGTTTTTTTGCACTGATTTAAACAAAAAGTGCCGTAATAATTAAGATAACAATCAAACCAGTTACGGAAATAACTGTTTCCAAAACCGTCCAGATTTGAAAGGTTTGCTTAACCGTCAAATCGAAGTATTCCTTAAAGATCCAGAATCCAGCATCGTTAACGTGTGAAGCAATCAATGAACCTGCACCAATGGCCAAGGCAACCAAGACGAGTAACAAGTCACCGTGTGGGTTAGCAGCTAAGATACCGTTCACGACACCAACAGCCGTGATACCAGCAACCGTGGCTGAACCAACGGCAATTCGAAGCAATGAGGCCACTGCCCAAGCAAACAAAACAATCGTGATAGGAGACATTGAACCTGATGATTGGAACAAGTGAGCGATTTGGTTTGACATACCTGATGTCACCAAAACACCACGCAAGGCACCACCACCACCAACAATCAACAAGATGCCGGCCACAGAGTTCAAGCCTTCAGTCAATGAAGCTTCAACATCCTTCATTGAACGCTTTTGACCAGGTCCCATCGCGAAGACAGCAAAGATCAAAGAAATCGTCATCGCAACAGCTGGGTTAGCCAAGAAATCAATTACTCGGTAAACCATGTCGGGATTAGCTGGGGCCTTTCCACCTGAAACCACCAGCTTATAAACAGTGGCGATAATCATAAAGATCAATGGGAAGACAGAAGTCAAAACTGACAAAGCAAAGCTTGGTGACTTATCCAAGTCATATTCCTTCACCTCACCAACTGCTTCGATATGTTCCTTGAATTGGAAGGCATCAGGAGCAAACTTCTGTGCCAACTTTGTATAAACAGGACCGGCAACAACGGCCGTGATGATTGAAACAACCAAACCAACAATCAACATCAAACCAACGTTTGCGCCCAATTGTGAGGCAACAGCAGTTGGAGCTGGTTGTGGAGGCAAGAAACCTTGTGCAGATGACAAGGCAGCCGTCATTGAAATCCCCAAGTAAAGCAATGGGACACCCGCTTCAATGGCAACAGCAAAGACGATTGGAATCAACAAAACCATGCCGACTCCGAAAATCATTGAAATTCCAATGATAAAGGAAGCTAACAGAACGGCCCATTGCAAACGCTTCAAACCGAACCAAGCAATCAAGGTCTTAGCAATTCGATAAGAGCCACCAGCATCAGCAACCAAACGACCAATCATCCCACCAAAGATGAAGATAACGGCGTTTGAGCCCAAGATGTTTCCCATTCCTTGAGCGCCCAAAACGGCGTCCGGAATCTTTGACGGATTCATGCCCAACAAAAGGGCCAAAACGAAGGCCGTGATGACCAACGATACAAAGGTGTTCAACTTAAACTTGGTGATTAAAACCAGCAAGAGTAAGATGGACACGAATAACATAACAAATTCCATTTATCCATATGAAAGCCAGTTGGCTTTCTACTCCTATTATCTCTGCGCCTTACTTCATGTGCTTACGCTGGAAGTCGGCAATGTTATCATATTCAGTTTGCAATTGGCGTGACAAGCGAATAAAGATTGGTGCCAATTCCCGGTACGCTTCGAAGTTTTCTGGATCTGGTTGATAAGTGTTTGACTTACCAACATACTTCGAGATTTCATACAAATCATCAATTTGACCCAAGGCCTTTTGAGCAACAACAACAGCTGCCAACGCCCCTGATTCAAAGGCTTGTGGCACTGTTACAGGTTGTTCAAAGATATCAGCAAACATTTGTCGCCACAAAGGTGAGCGAGCAAAACCACCAGTTGCTTGGATGGACTTCAATGAACCAACAACTTCTTCCAAGGCCAAGGAGACCATATAGACGTTAAAGGTAATTCCTTCCAGAACGGCACGAATCATGTTTGCACGAGTATGTGAATGGTTCAAACCGAAAAATGAACCACGAGCGTTTGCATCCCAAATTGGTGCTCGTTCACCACCCAAATATGGATGGAAGAGCAGGCCATCTGAACCAGCAGGAATCTTCGATGCCACTTCAGTCATCAAGTCATAAGCATCTTGCCCAAGCAATGCAGCCGTTGACTTCTCGGCATCAAAGAGGTTGTCGCGGGCCCAACGGAAGACATCGCCACCGTTGTTCACTGGTCCACCAACAACCCAGTGATCCTTATCCAAGGCATAAGTAAATGTCCGGCCCTTTGGATCGATAACAGGCTTGTCAGAAACGACACGGATGGCACCAGAAGTTCCAATCGTAATCGCTGCGACACCAGGTTGAACGGCATCAACACCAAGGTTTGACAATGGGCCGTCACCAGCACCATAAACAAATGGTGTATCAGCAGGCAAACCAAGAACCGTTGCGTAGTCGCTCTTCATCTTGGTTTCATATTCATATGGTGAGACAGGTTCAGGCAACTGGTCCTTTGACAAACCAGTGACTGACAAAGCTTGTTCATCCCAATCCAAGTTAAAGATGTTGAACAAACCAGTTCCTGAGGCAATTGAAATATCCATCTTGTTTGCACCGAACAAACGGAAGAACAAATATTCCTTAATTCCCAAGTAATGAGCAGCGTTGTTGTAAATATCTGGCTGGTCATTCTTCAACCAAAGCAACTTTGACAAAGGTGCCATTGGATGAATTGGCGTTCCGGTCTTTTGGTAGATTTCCATCCCCTGACCAGATTCCTTCAATTCATCAGCATACTTAACCGCACGAGTGTCGGCCCAAGTAATCACACGTGTCAGTGGCTTCCAATCCTTATCAAAAGCAATCAATGAGTGCATTGCTGATGAAAAAGAAACAGCTGCAACCTTGTTTCCTTCGCTCAATTTGGCCTTACGAACGACGGCAGCTAAAGCATTGGTGAAAGCAACAAAGATTTCATCTAAGTCTTCTTCCGCCATATCTGTTTGGTCCCGGTATAAAGGATAACCAACGTTCGATTGGGCCACCACTTGGTTTTGATCATCGAACAAAACGGCCTTGGTCGAGGTCGTTCCTAAGTCGATACCAATCATATAATCCATGATTATTTCTCCATCACAATTCCAGAAAAAAGGCCACACGGCCTTTTTTCTGATAAATTAGCTTAATCTAGAATAGCAAAACGCTTGATAGAATAGGCTTTTCAAAGAAAAAGCCCCCAAGTAACGGGAGCAAGTTTCAAAACAAAACTTAAATTACTTAGCAGCGTCCATTGCGTGTCCACCAAAGCCGTTACGCAATGCTGAAACAACCTTTCCAGTGAACGTGTCTTCTTGCAATGAGCGGTAACGCATTGCAAGTGACAAGTAGATAACTGGGGCTGGAACTTCCAAGTCAAGTGATTCTTCAACTGTCCACTTTCCTTCACCAGATGAGTGCATCCGTCCAGAAATCTTTGACAACTTTGGATCCTTGGCAAATTGTTCTTCGGCTAATTCCATCAACCATGAACGAACAACTGAACCGTGGTTCCACAACTTTGCGACTGCTTCGTAGTCGTAATCGAATTGTGAAGCTTCCAATACTTCGAAACCTTCGGCGATGGCTTGCATCATACCGTATTCGATTCCGTTGTGAACCATCTTCAAGTAGTGACCTGATCCCAAACGACCAGTGTACAAGTAACCATCTTCCAAAGCGATTGAAGCAAACAATGGTTCGATTGTCTTCCATGCTTCGGCGTCATCGCCACCAATCATGAAGTTTCCACCATTACGAGCACCTGACATTCCACCAGAAGTACCAGCATCGAAGAACTTCAAACCAGCTGCAGTGGTGCGCTTGTTTTGTTCCAAGTTGTCCTTGTAGTTTGAGTTTCCACCATCAATGATGATGTCGCCCTTATCCATCTTTTCAATCAAAGTATCGATTGTTGAGTTTGTTGGAACACCAGCTGGTACCATTACCCAAACAACCTTTGGTGATGGCAACTTAGCCAACATGTCATCGATTGTGCTTGCGCCTTCAACCTTGTCTGAGTAGGCATCTGCTTCTGCAACAAAATCCTTGTTCAAGTCGAATGCAACAACTTCGTGACCATTGTCAACGGCGTTCTTAACCAAGTTAAGACCCATCTTACCAAGGCCGATCATGGCAAACTTCATGTGTATTACCTCTTTTTTGAATTCTTCTATTAGACTACAAATTCTATTATATGAAAATTATTTACATGATGCAAGCGATAATTGAAAATGAATTTCAATTTCGGTATAGTATTTATATTCTTAAGTTCTTCAATAATAAAGAGAGACAACTATGTCAAATTCAATTTTTGTTAAACTCGGACAAAATCCGGCCGGTTATAATCAGACCGAAAGTAAACTGATTACTTATATTAAGGCCAAACCCGCCGAAGCCGCAACCGGCACCATCCGTGAAATGGCTGAAGAAACTGGCGTATCGACCGCTTCCATCTCACGCTTTGTTAAAAAAATCGGTTTCGCCTCCTATCGCGACTTTTCGGTGGCCCTCGCCTCTTATAATCAACGAAAGCCGCCCGTTGACTTGTTTGGTGAAATTGAGGATGCTGATGACACCGCCGCCATTACAAAAAAAGTTTTTGCCGGTGCCCAAAACGCCCTTTCAATGACCATCGATAACCTATCCGCCGAAAAATTAGACCAAGCGGTGAAATGGCTGACTTCGGCGAAGCGAGTTGGATTCTTTGGAATTGGTGGTTCTTCGATTGCCGCCTTTGATGCCTACCATAAATTCTTACGTACCCCAATCGATGTCATTTCTCATCCCGATTACGATATCCAATTGATGCAAGCCGTCAAGTTAACGCCGCAAGACACCGCCGTCGTGATTTCCCACTCCGGTCGCAACGAAGATACCCTCTTTGTTGCCCAAAAGTTAAAGGACAACCAAGTTCCCTTTATCGCGATTACTTCCTTCGCCGATTCTCCTTTGGCCCAGATGGCTGATTTAGTCTTCTTGTCCTTAGCTGAAGAAATTAACTTCCGGTCAGAATCGATGTCTTCTTTGGTCGCCCAGTTAACCATTATCGACACGCTCTTCACCCTTGCAGGCTCAAAGCTCCCAACACAAACGCAACACGTCGTCGATACCATGCGCGATGTGATTGAGAGCACCCGCCTCCATTAACCACTATTTCGGACCTTTGCTTAAAAATCAGCATTAGTCAACAAAAAAACGCACTGTTAATCAACAGTGCGTTTTTACGTGCTATTCTTGTTCTTCTTTTTCAACCATGGCAATTGCCTGGTTCATCAACATATCGATGGCCACAAAGTTTTCTCCACCTTCTGGTACGATAATGTCTGCATAACGCTTTGTGGGTTCAACGAATTGATTGTGCATTGGCTTAACGGTTGCCAAATATTGCTCAATCACTCCTTCAACCGTCCGGCCACGCTCATGCGTGTCGCGTTGGAGACGACGGATAAAGCGAATATCATCGTCAGTGTCAACAAACACCTTCAAATCAAGCAAGTGGCGAACACGCGCATCGTTGAAAAGCAAAACCCCATCAACTATAATCACATCAGCCGGCTCAATATGAACCGTTTCGCTTGATCGTGTATGTTGTGCATAATCATAAACCGGAATATCAATTGCCTGGTAGTCAATCAACTTTTCCAAATCAGCGACGAATCGATCAGTTTCAATCGAATCCGGATGATCATAGTTCGTCTTAACCCGCTCAGACATTGGCTTGCCCGACTGGTCCTTATAGTAAACGTCTTGCTGCAACAAAACTGGCTGGTTTGCACTTAAACGAGTGATTAACGCCTTGGAAACGGTGGTCTTACCAGAACCAGACCCACCTGTAATACCAATTAGTAACGGTTTCTTTGCCAAAATTGCCTCCAAGGGGCTAAAAAGCCCACTCAATTATTTTTCTTATCTAACCTATTTTACGTGATAACGGCCCTAAAAGCTAGTATCATTTTGTTTCAAAAAGGAAAATCGCGACATAAAAAGCCCGAAATTTGTCTGTCAAATTTCGAGCTTCAAATCAAAGCAATTTCCTTTGCTGATTTTTAATCTTGCTTTTGGACGCGAATTCGACTGGCCAATAAGTAACCAGATAACGGAATCAAGATAAACCAAGCAGCCGTGTGGTTCAAAGCAGCCCCATAGGAGGTCGACTTGATAAACACACCAATCAAGATACTGGCAACCAAAATCGATGTCGCCCCAATCACCTGGCGCATAGTCGTAATGATGGCTGTACCGTGAGAAACCAAGTGTTTAGGCAAAGCATTGTTGGCAGCCGTAACTGCTGGCATCATGATGAAGGCATTCCCACCTTCCAGAAGCATGGCGCCAATGATGGCCAGCAACAGGTACTTTGTTCCAAAGACAGCTAAGTCTACATAACCCAAAACCATCATGGTTGAACCGAGCAAAACCAATGGGCGCAAGCCAATCTTCTCAAGCAGCCGACCAGCACGTGGGTTCATGGAAGACAAAAAGACGGCCGCCGGAATCATCAACAGACCTGAAATAACCGGTACCAAATGATAAACCTTTTGGAAGTACAATGGCATCAAAACTGTCGCGGTAATTAAGCCAGAATAAGACATTCCCGTTAATAGCATGGCGGGCAAATAACCCTGGTACTTGAAAACCCGCAAATCCAAAAATGGTGTCTCTTCCCTCAACTGGCGAACGACAAAGGTCAACAAGAAAATGACGGAAAACAGCAAAATCAGTCCCAGCGGCCAATTCCAACCAGTAGCGGGTAAGACTGAAATCGTATAAAGAATACCGGCAAAGCCAATCAGAAGAAAAGCAGACATAAAGTCAAAGTTACGTGGCTCTAATTTGTGCGTATTTTCAATCTTGGACTGCATGGTGATAATCAAGACGAGCAAGACGATAAAGAATAGGCCGAACAAAATCCGCCATGATCCCCATTGCAGAACAATCCCGGAAACGATTGGACCAACAGCCAATGCCGAACCCATTACCAGACCAACGGTCCCCATTGCCACACCACGGTCATCCTTTGGTGTATTTTCCAAAATTACCGCCTGGTAAGTTGGAAAGAGTGCCCCAACAGCCACTCCTTCTAACAAGCGGCCAATCACAACACCAAGAAAGTTTGGCGTGACCATCGCATACAACGTTCCAACAAGAAAGACACCGACAATCAAATTCAATAACTTTTTCAATGGAATGTTATCTAACAGCCAGGGTGACAAAGGCATCACTAAGGTCATAGCGACCATAAAGCCAGAGGTCACCCACTGCACGTTAGCAGCATTAATTCCAAACTGCTTCATTAAAATTGGATAGGCTGTCGTCATCGTGGACTGAGAGATTGACATCGTAAAGGATGTCAATAACAAGACCAACGAAAATAGCGATAAGCGCTTCATATTTTTCAAGGAAATTTCCCCCTTTGTTGATTATCCCTTTATTCTATAGAAAAAATTCAAAAATGACAAGTTATTTATAATGATTCTAAATTAAAAAGAAACCCTAGAATGAGTTTCCTGGTTTAATTATTTAGTTCGTGTCGATCCTCGAGCAATCAAGGTGTATGGTAACTTAATTTGTGTTTCCGTCAATTTTTCACCGTTCATCAACTTTGTTAACATCCGCATGGCAACGGCCCCAATATCGTACTTAGGCTGGTTAATTGATGAAAGCTCTGGTCGGGAAACAATCGAAAAATTCGTGTTGTTTGATGTCACAATTTCCAAGTCTTCCGGTACCTTGTACCCATGGTCCTGATAATAGTTCAAGATGGAAACGGCAATTTCATCATCGTAAGCAACAACGGCCGTCACATCCTGGGCCATTAAATCAGCAGCCTGTAGTTGGCCAGCCTCATAGGTCCGTGCTTTTGCAAAGACTAGCTGGTCAGCGTAATCGATGCCCGCTTCTTGCAAAGCACGTTGGTAACCAACTAAACGAAAATCCTGATCAATTGCCCGGTCTCTTGAACCAAGAACCAAAGCGATTCGTTGATGACCGCGGGCGAGCAACTTAGTGGTCACCGTTTCAAAGGCAGTCACATAATCGATATTGACGGATGGCAAAGCTTCATTCTCGGCCACCGATCCGGCCAAAACAATCGGAACGCCGGCAGATTGAATCATGGCCATCACTGGCTCCGAGAGCTTAGTCCCCATATAAATAATACCGTCGACCTGCTTCGTCAGCAGGTTTTTGATAGCCGTCACTGCCCGATCCTGTTCATCATCGGTATTGGTTAGCAAAGCATCGTATTGATACATTTGGGCGATGTCATCAACGCCGCGAGTCAATTCAGAATAAAAAATATTCGTCACATCCGGCATGACCACGCCAATGGTGGTAGTCTTCTTGGAGGCTAAGCCCCGGGCTACCGCATTGGGCTGATAGCCTAGCTCGTCAATTGCCTTCAATACTTTGTCTCTGGTTGACTGGCGCACATTATCATTGCCATTAACAACTCGGGAAACAGTGGCCAGTGAAACTCCGACCTTTTCGGCGACATCATAAATTGTTGCGTTTTTCTTTTGCTCTGCCATCGCCATAACTCCTTATATAAAGCCTATTCTAAAGTTCAATCATAGCAAAAAAAGGCCGTTTGTGCAAACGCTTACACGGCCTTTTCATTTTTATTTAAATTACAAGACATTTTCATCCTGGTGCGTGTCAAGCAATTCTTGTTGACGGTAACGCCAGTAAGCAATACCCATGAAACCGAAGCTACCAACAAGCATTAAGAAGAAAGCGGCAACAAGGGTTAACCAGGTTGGCCAGCCATGGCTGGCTGCCCATAAAAATACAATTGGGTAGGCTAGTAAAATTAGAAAACTCCAGCCAACTTTAAATAAGGTCATGATTCCTTTCCTTTAATTCATAAAAATAATTCATAAAAAATAATGGTTTACTTGGCCAAGAAATTTTTCAGGAACTACCGCATTTCCTCAACCAAGGTCAATTGTGTTCGACACTGACCACAGCGATATTTTTTCGTATCCACTCGTCTTTTTCGATAAAAGTCGTGCCCGTTTTGGCAACGATAATGCCATTTCACGCTCTGCTGCTTTCTTGGCTCTAAAGCCGGTGCATAGCGCGATCCACCGATTTGTTGCAAGAGTTTCTTAAAATCGGCATCCTTATGCTGGTAGCCTCGGTGCGCCAAATGGAGGTGATAATGGGTTAGTTCGTGCTTGACAATACCGATAAAATCAGCCCGATGGGCCATCTTCGGATTGAAGTCAATATGATGGTCAGTTAAGTGGTAGCGGCCACCCGTTGTTTGCAAGCGATTATTATAGATCGCTTGGTGCGTAAAAGGCCGGCCAAAGAACTCTAAAGAGACTTTTTCAACGAATGCCTGCAAATCAGCTTGTCTGAGTTCAGCCGATTCAAAGCCACGTCCAATTTCACTATGAGTAGTCGCTGCTGGTTTTTTATGCGTGGATGTCGTCCGTGGCGTTTTCACCTTCGGGCTAACATGCCGACGATCACGCCTGGTGAACATAGACGTAATCAACGACCTTTTGCAGAGTCGTTAAGGAATCCAACTCTTCGTCTGGAATTTCCATATTATACTCATCTTCAACTTCTAAAACCAACTCAACCACATCAATTGAATCAGCCGATGTATCCTTAGCAAAGTTCAGATCGGGGCTAACCTTCTCAGCCTTTAATGAAAACCGTTGTGCGGCTTCCTTTGCTAACCGGTCATAAATCTGTTCTTTTGTAAACGCCATTTGTTACTCCTTCAGCGACTAACGGCTCGTGAGCAATATCATTCACGACCGTCAGGCTGATTTTTATTTTTCAATTTTCTTTGCCTTCAAAGCGTCGGCATTTTCTTTAATAAAGGCCGTTGTCTTTTCGACCAAGTTTTCCTGAACCATCGTTTGAATCTGGCCCATCGTGTTGGCAACAGCATTGGCCTTAGCAGAACCGTGCGTCTTAACGACAGGTGCCTTCACACCCAAGACCACAGCACCACCCTGTTCATTAAAGTCCATCTTATGCTTCAAAGAGCGCAAGGCTGGCTTCATCAAGAGAGCACCCAACATGCCACGGAATCCAGCTGATTTGATCGAATCCTTCAACTGATCCATCATCGTCAAAGCCGTTCCTTCCATAGCCTTCAATGCGGCATTACCAGAAAAACCATCAGCAACGACGACGTCGGCAGTTCCTTCCAAGATTTCACGGGCCTCAACATTGCCTAAGAAATTAAAAGCAGTTGCCTGTTTCATCAATTGGTGGGCTGCCTTGTGAGTCTCATCCCCCTTGTCTTCTTCGCCTCCATTATTTAATAGACGAACACGAGGGTTTTGAATGCCCATAACAGACTGCGCATAGAAGCTACCCAAAATCCCATATTGGTAAAGATGCGCTGGCTTATTTTCGGCATTAGCTCCCAAGTCCATGAAAACAAATGAATCGTGAGGGCCACCAAATGATGGAATAGCAGATGCCAAAGCAGGGCGGTCAACACCCTTAATCCGACCAACGATAAAGATAGCAGAAGACAGGATGGCACCAGTATTACCGGCAGAGAACAACGCATCCGCTGTCCCTTCCTTCACGGCCGTTGCAGCGCGCACCAAAGAAGAGTCTGACTTATTTTTCATTGCCTTAACAGGTTCTTCGCCCATCTCGATTTCCTCTGTCGTTGGAATCAATGTAATTCGGTCATTATTTTGAATCAATGGGCGGACCCTAGCTTCAGTTCCAAACAATTGGAATTCCAAGCCTGCGTAACGGTCACGGGCCAATTCAACTCCCTTGACAATTTCATCTGGGGCAAAGTCCCCACCCATCGCATCAATGGCAATCTTAATCACAATTTTTCTCCTAAAATTATCGTTTTCGTTTTAAATTCATTAATCAAAATGGCGGAACTGCGCCATGGTTTTGGATAAGTAAGTTACTAGGGGCTGATTTTCCACCTGGTTGTCCCAATCTGACTCACGCACAAGACTTAGGGCTTCTTGCTGGGCAATGGTCAGCATCGTCAAATCCTTAACTGGATCACCCACCTGAAATTCAGGCATCCCGGACTGCTTTGTCCCTAAGATATCACCTGCGCCCCGTAATTCCAAGTCACGCTGGGCTAATTCAAAGCCATCGGTTGTATCAACCAATGCCTTGAGCCGTTCCTTACCATAGTCGGTCTTAGGGTCGGCCACCAAAACCGTGTAGGATTGGCGGTCACCTCGGCCAACCCGCCCCCGCAATTGATGAAGCTGAGCCAAGCCGAAACGGTCAGCATCTAATATTAACATAATGGAAGCATTCGGCACATCGACCCCAACTTCAACGACGGTCGTTGCGACCAAGACCTGAACCTGATTGTCCTTGAAGCCCTGCATCAAGGTATCTTTGTCGTCCTTTTTCAACCGGCCATGTAAAAGACCAACCGTATAGTCCGGCAAGGCCGCCTGCAAGGTCTGGTAAACTTCGGTGACATTCCGGACATCCAGCGTCTCGGATTCTTCAATCAAGGGAGTCACAACATACGCCTGCGCCCCCTTGGCCAGCTCTGCCTTCATCAAAGCCAGCGCCTGGTCAAACTGTCTTTGAGAAAGCTGACTCGTAATAATCTGTTTCCGTCCTGCTGGTAACTCGTCAATCACAGAAACTTCCATCTCACCATAGGCTGTGATGGACAAGGTTCTTGGAATTGGTGTCGCCGTCATGGCCAGGATATCAGGGTTCATCCCCCCCTCACGTAACTTTGACCGCTGTTTCACACCAAAACGGTGTTGCTCATCAATGACTGCTAACCCAAGATGATGGAAGTAAACGTCGTCTTGCACCAGAGCATGGGTCCCGACAACAATGTCAATTTCACCATTGGTTAAATCAGCTAAGATTTGGCGACGCTGCGCAGCCTTCAGTCCGGAAGTCAACAGTTCCACCCGCAGGTCAATCCCCGCTTGATCAAAGAGCTTTGCCAGGCTCTTGGCGTGTTGCTGGGCCAGAATTTCGGTTGGTGCCATTAAGGCTGCCTGACAGCCGGCAGTCACCGTTGCATACATGGCGATGGCTGCCACCACCGTTTTTCCGGAACCAACATCACCTTGTAGGAGGCGGTTCATGTGCCGTGCATCGTGTTGGTCGGCCAAAATTTCGCCGACCACTCGCTTTTGGGCAGCGGTTAAGTCATAAGGAAGGCGGTCAATCAGTTTGGCAACCGCCGCCTTGTCATAATCCAGTGGTTGACCACCAAAAGACTGGTCTGCCTGTTTGATCAATTGTAGGCGCATTTGAAAGATAAAGAACTCTTCGAAGGCCGCCGACCGCCGGCCGGCCTTGGCTTCCGCTGAGTCCTTAGGAAAATGGGCCCACTCGATTTGCTGATTTTTATCGAGGAGGCGGTACTTATCACGCAAGTGTTGTGGCACCAAGTTTGGCATCTGCCCACGCAGTTGTCCCCATGCTTGCTCAACCAAATCAGCAATCGTCTTGGCCTTAACGCTCTTGGAGGCCGGATAAATTGGATCGAGGGCATCGGCCGTGGCTGGAACTAATTTGATAGCGGACAGGGCCGCCTTAGCTGCATTAAAGGTCCCATAAACGGCGACCTCCTGGCCAACCTCGATGTTTTTAGCAACCCAGGGCTGGTTAAAGAAGGTTACCCGGATATTTTCACGATCAATCAACAATCCTAAAACCGTCTGCGACCGTTTGCCAAAGCGCCGCACCACGGTGGGTGTGGAAACAATCCCTTTAAACGTCACCTTTTCCCCATCAAGCGTTTCCGATGGCCGTCTTGCGCCCAAGTCCTCGTAGCGGAAGGGATAATAAGTCAACAAGTCTTCAATTGTAAAAATACCCAAGTCGCGTAGCGCAGCTTGTCTCTTTTCCCCGACACCAGACAGTGCTGAAACCGGGTCTTCTAAAGCCAATGACATGAGTGTATCCCCTCTTTTTGATAAGCAATATTTTACCATTTTCAAGAACGAAATGAAATATCGGCCACGCCAGCAAGCCTGTCAGCACCACCTTTGCAACAATTTTGTCACGTTCGCCACCAAAATCAGAAGTTAACCAGCCAGTATTCTTTTGACATGGATTTTTCATCCATCCCAGTCATTCAAGCACTGATTTCTCATTTTTTAACCATAAAAAAAGACGCCAACGGCGACTTTTGTTCTTTAATGAATAAATACTGTGATGAAAGTAATCGCTCCAAAGAAAATTCCAGGAACGTTGGAAATGATGATTGGCCAATCCTTATAAGTCTTCAACCAACCATAGCCAGTCCATAGCGTAGCGTTGATCATCGCAACGGCTGGTTGGAGCCAGTTAACCGGCTCCCCACTAAAGTTAGAAATAATCTGTGGAAAGTATGAAACGTACATCAAGATATTCATCACGGTTGCGACCTTAGAAAAGATCTTCAGCATCTTAATCCGCTTCTCATCTACCTGTTTTTTTTCTTCTGGTGAAACATAATTATCAACACGCATGCCCATGATTTTGTATCTCCTATTCCATCATTCGCTCGAATGATTGTGTCAATTATAACACAATCAGAAAAAATGCAAGGACAATCGAAGCGAAGTGTTGGATAATCAAAAATAATTTATTTTTGATTAAAAAGCGCCATTATCCGTCAATCCTATCAGAGCCAGTTTTATAACTAAATGGCCGAAAAATCAAAAACAAATCATTGGAATTTAATCAACATTCCAGAACTTTAAACAAACTAAAACTTGCTTCATCAATTTAAACGAAATTTTATTACTTTTTGTTAGTTTTTATCTCATTTTTGATAGAATAAAGTATATCGTTCATCGAAGATGACATTCTATACAATTAATAGCCTTTTATAGAATCGTATAGAAGGCTAATTGCAGATTTTGTATCTTAAAATGTAGAAAAGATTTGTCGATACACCAACACATGCTTAGGTATTTTAGTTGAAGTAAAAACAAATAGGTAGTTCGAACAATTGAATGAAAGCATTACGTGCAGAGCCGGAATCACGATAAAAGCTGATTAACTTAGGTATTAGGAGAAGGCCCATATTATTAGAGTCAAATCATTCAAATAGCGGTAAAGTATCAGTATTTTAAATGAGTATGAAGTCATCGTCAACGTTGGTAAAAAAGATGGCATCTACTACGGACAAAAGCTAGGCGTCTATAAGCGGTTGGGCGAGGTCACCGCTCCCTATAATGATGACAAATTCTTAGGCCGCTGTGAATCACTAGTTGAAACACTGACACCATTAAAAATCGACGAAAACTACTCGATTTTATACAAACGTCACTTCGCTGTACCATCAACTACACATGTTAACTATCCATTAACTAGCACAGAAGCGCTGATTTTAAATGTTGATGACGACAATATTCTCCCGTTTGAATACGTTAGTCGTCAGACCATTAACCTGGGCGATACTGTGAGAAATTTACCGTTGTACTGATGGCTGTGGTCTGCCCGCCTATTAAACAAAATTTGACTGCAATCCAATCAACGGAAAAAATATATTTTGTGCCTATAAGAGGCAGCAATTTGAAGGCTTAACAGCCTTCTTTTTTGTTTACCAGTACAAGGGAAGTATCGGCCACAACCGCAAGCAAAGACTCACCGTTTTTTGTTTGAACATCAGTGGCGCTTGTCCTCTCAGGCAATTGAATCCGATTGTCTTCAGCAGCGATCAGATCCCCTTCCAGTACATCCTTGGCCATTTTAGTCGCTTCAATTTTATCCTTTCCAAGGGTATTCACATTTGGAAAATCGTGGAAGTTAACACCAATGCAGTCGCAATCTAGATATAAAGTTGAGTAATACATATATTTCATATTGCTCACCTTTTCGATCTCAACGTGCAAAATCAGCCTAATAGCCCAATGCTTTCAGTATTCGCTGGGCTAGCCTCTTTTTTCAATCAACATTGTAACATGTGCCAATATGGGTGTTGGCACCAACTATCTATTTTAAAATCAGAAAAGTAATTACTTGTGTGCACCAATCGGCCACAAATAATCATACGAAATCAAGATAAAATAACGCAGTTCAAAATAAATAAAAAAAGTCCCCGACAGGATAACCCGTCAGGGACTTTACTTTCAAGGTGGCAACCGGAGTCGAACCGGCGATCAGGGTGTTGCAGACCCATGCCTTACCACTTGGCTATGCCACCAAAAAGCGTTTGAACAACGCTTATAATTATAAAGAAAATTGGTCTAAATTACAATACCTTTATGAAAGTTATTGCACAAGCTGATTTAACCCAATTTATTATCTAAGAGAATCTGCTTCATTTCAGCCTGAATATCATCCGGCTTAACCCACTCGTCAAAGTGGTCAGCTTCCAGTGGTAAAAAGTCATAGTGATGGTTAATAAAGTCCTCTACCTTTTCCACGTGAGAAGACCGCGGAATATTCATCTTCAAAATCCGAACTTCCTTAATCATCCCATGCTCAGCAGCATACTCTGCTCGAGAGTTTTCGGAAATATTGCCCAGCTCGTAGTAAATTGTGCCATCGTTGCGGGTGATTTCTTCAATCAAATTAAACGTCTGATTCATCTAACAAGTTCCGTCCTTCCTTTTGGTAATGGCGCTCGACAATGTAAGTCGACAGCCAAATCGATAGCAAAATACCAATCATGCCCAACAGCATCGTGGCCACTTCCATCACCAAGAGCTTGGCATTGATAAATTCCGCCAACGTGTAGTGCAGGCGCAGGTACCAAATCAAGAGTGGAATATTAGCTCCCAACATCCCGAAGAAGAGTGTGTTAACCGCCGTCCCCAGAATTTGGCTGCCAATGGTTTCCGCATGCTCACTTAACGATTCCTTCGTAATATCGGGCGAACGTTCAATTACTTCAAATAAATCAGCAGTAATCGCCATCGAAGCTTCAGCAATCGCCCCCAAAGCCGAAATGACCATCACAATCACGACTAAATGGCTAAAGTTGATGCCGATATTGAGCGACAAGCCCTCTAATTCATCCGAATTTTCCAGAGTATAGCCTTGGACCTGAGCAAAGTGTTGGGTCAAAAAAGACAAGCAGCCAACAACGGTGGTGACCACCAAAGAGCTCTGCCAAGCAATTGCCATGACCTTAGCTCGACCGGCCGAAAGGTAGATAGCGACCGAAAGAATCATCAAGGAAATGATGGCCATCACGATATAAGGGTTAAAGCCCCAATTAACAAGGATAATCAACGTAAAAATCAGGAAAAAGTTCAAGACCAGTCCCAAAAAAGTCTTCAACCCTTGCTGACCACCAACAATCATCAATGAAAGAAGAAGGATAATAATCAGCACACAAATCGAATTCATTTTGCCGCCTCCTCTTCTTGATGACGTAATTTCCAGGCCGTCAGGCCGGCCGTGACTGGTACTGCCCAAACAATTCCAAGAGCAGAAACAACCGTCTGCAAGATACCAAGGTTCATGACTTGGTCCAAAATGTAGGACCAATTATTGCCATTGCGTAGCATCAAAATCACCATTGGAATCGTCTCGGCAATAAAAATCATAAACAAGACGTTGGTCAAGGTACCCAAAATCTCACGGCCAACCGACAATCCCGCCTGCCAATAATCCTTAAAGGGTCGATGCGGTGATTCCCGGTAAAGGCCAAAGAGACCAGCAACAATATCAGCGGACTCATCCATCACCGCTCCCAAAACACCAATAATAGTTTGCGCATAGAAAATTGGGGCTGGAACCTGGGTCACAAAGGACATCGTTTCAAAGTGCACACCAATACCACCCGTCACTAGTAACACAAACCACATAACAAAAACCGCCAAAGCAGTCGTAATGGCCGTCGCCACTAACGTAATATGGGCCTGCCGACTGCGTCCTAAGACAAGGTAGAGCGAAAGAGCTGCTAAAGCCACCGCTACCAAAGAAAACCAGAGAACAACCGGCAAACTCTTAACGTGGACATCAACAACCAGTGCCACCACAAAAACGGCAGCATTCAAGACAACCGATAGCAACAAGAAACTAGTCTTTTTAAAGCGAACATAAATGATTGTCGCCGTTACCAATAAGGCCACCAACGCCAAGAGCGTCGAATCGCGCTTGATGGTGTCGATCTGATAGGAACCAGAATACTCCTTGAGTAGAATTTGGTCACCAACCTCGTAATTAGTCGTCATCGTCTGTGAGGCCATCACCTGATTTTGAATCTTAACCGTTTGGCCAGATCGGTTGAGTAGTTTCACCGACAAGTTCTGGGTATATTGACCGTCCTGGTTACCAAATTCGTCCGTGGTTGATTCTTGACTGGTCTGCTTAACGGCCGTAACCTGGCCAACAGGGGCGGAGTACAAAAAACTATCAAAGCGGGCAAAGAAAAAGGCCAGGATGGTCACAACGGCAATAATGGCCAAGCGGCCAAGCTGTTTTTTCATGATCAACATCCCCTCTTACCCTCCTAAAAAGGGCAAAGTTAAAACTTACAAAAGAAAAGAGCTGTCACAGTCACTGTCCAGCCCCAACAGAATTTTTTTTAACGACGTAAACGCAGATTTTCGCCGGCTACAGCCACTGGCTGGGCCAAGAATAAGATTCGCTGCATCAACCGGGCAGCCTTGCCCGGCTCTTTTGCCTCTCTCGTTTGACTCAAATACTCCTCTAATGAGGTTAAATCAAAATTAGAAGTAAAGCAAGTGGTCAACTGATTTTGCATTCGGTATTCCAAGATAACCGACAGGATCGAATCTCTCGCCCAAGCAGTCAAATTATCCGTCCCCATATCGTCTAAAATCAGGACTTCGGCCTGTTTAGCCTGCGCGATAATATCATCCGTTTTTTGTTCAGTACTATTTTTATTGAAACCGGCCTTCAAGTCCTCAATCATCGTTGTCCAGTGGACCATCATGACCGAAATCCCATTAGCAGACAAGGCATTGGCCAAGGCTCCCATTAGGTAGGTCTTCCCGACACCAAAATCGCCGTAAAGATAAAGGCCTTGAACAAAGTCGTCCTGGCGGCCTTCATCTTTTGAAACCAAGGCGTCAAAAAGTCGAACGGCCGCTGAAACAGCAGCCTGGCGACCAGGGTGTTGGCCGACTTCTGCAACTAATTGTTTCAAATCAGCCTGGCGAACGTCCTTTGGCACCGAAAACATCTTCAGCATCTTTTTTTGCATCAAAGATTCCTGGGTTTTCTGGCTGGCCTGGTAGGTCACGTGTGGGTAACCCTTTTCAATCGTTAGAATGGGATGGTAACCGGGAAAAAGGCCACTATCAGGATTTTTACTCTGATGCTTTTGGTTAACATACTCGAACAAGTCCATCATCGACACCGCGAAGGCATCGGGTTTTAACTCTTTTTGATGTGCCTGCCAGAAATCTTGAACGTCTTGATCGTTCTTGATCACTTCCAGGGTTTGCGCCAAACGGGCATTGGAAACTTGGGGATATTTTTTTTGAAAATCTTTTAAGGCTGACCCTAAATCTTTCATTACAAACCTCAATTCTTAGTTTTGCGATCCTTCAACAACGCCATCATGGCAGCTGCATCATCACCCTGACTGGCCCGGCTAGTCAACTGGTCATTTTGAGCCATCTTCGGTTCCACCTTCTGGCCGGATCGATTATACCGACCCTGGTAGCGACTTTGATTCGTGCTCGTGCGGGCCTTCTGTTGGTTTTGGTGGTTCTTAATCGCAGCGACTGCCTTCGGTGCGGTATCGACCTGATTTTTCGCCCAATCATTGACAATCGAATCGACCAAGTTCCGCTTCAAATCAGAATTATCCATATTCACCAAAACCTGGTAAATCAGGATATTGATCACTGGTACCGGCAAAATATTTTGTTGAACCAGATTGGTTAGTAACTGGCTCTCGGACTTTGTCACGTAACCATGATTATTTTCTTTAATTTGCCGTAGAAAGTCAATTGGACTCAATAAATCAGCTGCCTGATAAAGCGATTGCAGGGCCCTTGATTGTTTTGACGTGCCTTGTTTAGGCTGACTCTGACTGTTTGACGCCTGAGCCGTTGGTTGACCCTGGCCGCCAGTCAGCTGCTGGCCAACTGAACCAACTGCTTGATAGCTCTGCCCTGGACCAGCTGAAGATGTTTCAACTTGATTTCCCCGGTTGGCTAACTTGGTCTTTTCAGCATTGTTTCCCCACTGATTTTGCAAGTAGGCCATAAAAGCAGGACGGTTTAAGCGGTGATCATCAAGGTTAATGTTGCGCGTAATGGCCGTTGCTAACTCGGCCTCGTTCAGCCCGTAAAGGACCTGCTGGGTCATAATCAATTGCCGGTCGGACGCTAAATTAGCAGCCGTTGTGCCATGGATAAGGGCGACCATCGCATCGTAGTCAAAGCTCTGCGTACTAAAGTCCAAATCGTCCAGCGACCCTGGCCCTGCCAATTCGACACTTGGCTGGCGGCCGGCAACCGGATTATCAAAGAATTCCAAGAAGCTAGCCGAGAGGTTGACAACGTTGGCACCAGTGACTTGACCGGCCGGTTGACCCGCAAAGCGGTCAGCCAAAACCTGAAAGCGGTCCTCACCGGCAAAGTAAAAGAGTAAGCCAGACAGCAAGTCTTCGTTAAAGAAGTCTTGTGCCGTCATTGGAGGCTGAATTTGATATGTATAGCCAGCAAAGCCACCGGCTTCCTGGTAGAAGGTTTTCAACAACCCCACCGCCTCCAGCGCCTTGCGGGCATGGACAAGGTCGGGCAATGACAAGGTTAACGTATCAAGCAGCAAATAGTGATCGGACCATTTTGTCGTACCGGCCTGGCTCTCTTGAACCATGAAATGGTAGAGGGCATAAGCTTTGGCACCCAGAAAAGGCAAGTACAAGCTAAAAACACGGTCCAAATCAGCAAGGCTAATTGGCGCCTGCAAGCTCAAATAGGCCGGCTCTTTCGCCTGAAATTCAATTGTCTGCTTGGAAACAGCCATTATTCTTCCTTCTTTAAATCAACTAGATACTTTTCAACTTGCTGCTTTAGTTCTTCTTCACTGCCATTATTGTCAAAGACGACGTCAGCCATCTCGACCTTCTTTTCGATTGAAATTTGGGCCTTAATTCGGCTTTGAGCCGCATATTCGTCTAAGTGATCGCGGGCCATTAATCGGTCAAGTTCGATCCGCGGGTTCGTAGCGACCACCAAAATTTGGTCGAGCCAGCCAGATTCATCGTACTTTTGTTCAAAAAGGAGTGGAATGGCGATAAAAATCACCTTTTCACCACGATTTTTAAAAAAGTTGAGCTTGTCCTCAATCGCTGAGTAAATTGCTGGACTCGTAATCGCTGTGAGTTCCTTTAATTTAGCTGGGTCTTGAAAGACCATTTGCCCAAGCTTTTTTCGGTTCAAGACTCCGTTTTCAACAATATCTAAACCAAAAATATCCTTGATTTTTTCAAGAGTAAAGGTCCCCGGTTCCACTACCTCGCGGGCAACCAGGTCGGCATCAATTACCCGGTAACCGGCAGCTGCGACAATCTTGGTGACCGCTGATTTTCCAGTAGCAATACTCCCTGTTAAACCGATGATTTTCATGCTGCCCCCTTCTGCAAAGCTTGTGCAAAGACTTGGCTTGAGTAGACAACTCGCGCCGTATTCAAGTATGGCGTCACGTAGATATAGGCTAAGCCAAAGGTCAAAAACCCTAGTAGGTGCCAGCCCAAAAAGGAAAGTTCAAGTTGGAAAAGTTCCATTTTTCGTCCAGACATTACCCGCCGAGAAATCGAAATATAGTCGGTCAAGGATTTCTGCTGGCGACCAAACAGGCTATCCATCTTAAAGGCATAGTAAGTCTGTGAGTAGGAGAAGGCCTTAACGAAGCCCGGAATCACCAGTGCCGACCATAAGAAGAGCAGGATGTTTTGTACGAAAGCCAGCATAAAGGTCGCAAAGAACCGCCCAAAGCGAAAAGCCTGAATGCTTTGGCGCCATGTGACCTTAGCCTTTGGTTCCTGAAACTGATCCACAATGGCCCATTTAGCAGACCAAGAGAAGACCAGAGCAATGGTACTGGCAACCGTTTGGCTAAAGTAAGCACTTTGTTGGTTGAAGTACACCAGCTGACCCGTTTGGTGATAGTTCAATAACACCAGATAGGTTGTTGTCAGTACCAAAGCGGTTTGAAAAAGATTAAATAAAATAACAATCCAGTTAGCCTTGATGGCAGCAACAAAACTTTTTTGTAGATGTTTTCTGGCGGTCAGCTTAACACGATTGCGCGAGATTGGTGTGATTTCTGTCATGAGTTCCTTTCGCGAAAAGGCGCAATTACCTTCTGCTGGGTTTTTAAAGATAAATAAAATGAAATAGCGGTTAATAGCACTGATTTTTCATGGTCTAATTACAGCTACCAGACAAGCCGAGGTCTCACTTACTTTTGTACCTGGCAGTTTGGACAGTAGGTGGTTCCGCGTTGGGCGACTTTAATCTTGACAAGTGTCGTACCACAGCGCCGGCAGGGTTCACCAGCACGGCCATAGACATCAAGTTCGTTTTGAAATTGACCAACCTCACCAAAAACATTGGAAAAGGAATGGACGGTCGTCCCATGATGAACGGTCGCCCGGTTAATTTCTTGAATAATATTTTGGCGCAGGTTGGACACCTCTTCCGCCGATAAATGGTCCGTTAAGGTCTCCGGATGGACCTTGGTCTGCCAAAGTACCTCATCCGTATAGATATTACCAAGGCCAGCCACATTAGACTGGTCAAGCAAAAACGGCTTAATCTTTCGGTGGGACTTGGCTAAAATTGATATTAAATAGGTGATATCTAAATCAGCTTCGGTGGGTTCCGGCCCCATTTTCGCTAAACCGGAAACCTCTTGGTATTCTTTACCGGTCGGTACCAGTTGCATCCGGCCGAAGCGGCGGGTGTCGTTGTACATTAAATCGCGGTCGTCATCTAGGGTAAAGATCACTTCCGTGTGCTTATGTGGGGTCGCTCCCACAGGCTCAACCGAGTACTGGCCCTCCATCCGTAGGTGGGAAACCAGGGTCTTTTGATTTGAGAGCCGGAAAAGCAAAAACTTGCCCCGCCGGTCAATTTTATCGATAGTTGCCCCGGCTAAGTCCGTCTGAAAATTCGTTAAATCAGAAACGATTGCTTTTGGATAAGGAACAGCCACGCTGTTAATTTTTGCCCCCTGTACCAGGGCAGTCAGCCCGCGGCGGACAGTTTCAACTTCAGGTAATTCTGGCATTTGGGTCGATAACCCCCTTCATATCAACGTTTTAAATATTTGTGGCTTAGTTTTTGGTTAACTTTTGGCCTAACCTTGACGATTACTGGTTAAATCAACAAATTTCATTAATATTTTCAAGAAATATTATAACAAAAAATAGCCAGGCACGATTGCCCGACTATCTTTTGGATAATCTGTCAATAAGTTCATATTGTTTTCATTATAGCACAGGGATAATGGCCAATATTTCGGCTTGCTGTCGTCAACCAACTACCAGTTGGCCACACTTGAAAAAATGGCAACTCGATTAAATCACTTCGAATCCTGAGGTCGGCTAGCCCACTTTGGCTTACCTTTATCCTTCTTCTTCCGTGCTTGGTGCTTTTTCTTCGCCTTGGCAGCTTCCTTGGAAGTCAGTTCGCGTTTCTCTTCGGACTGCTTTTGACGGTTCTTCTTATCGGCTTTGCGGTTTTTGCCGTCCTGAGGATTGGCAGCCCGCTTCTTTTCAGCACGTGGCTGTTTTTCTTCGGCCAAATCAGCGCCATCTTCTGTCACTGTCGCCATCGCCTTTTGCAACTTCTTGGCTTCCTGTTGCTTTTCATCGGCTGCGGCCCAGTTGAACTTTTCCAGGTTGATTTCTTCTGACAAGTACTGCTTCAACTTGCGGATATCGTGGTCGTTACCCAGGTTCAACACTTGACCGGAAAGACCAGCACGCCCTGTTCGACCTGTTCGGTGAAGGTAGGTCGTCAAGTTATGCGGAATTTGCGCATTGACCACTAATGGCAAGCCCTGAATATCAAGACCACGGGCAGCCACATCCGTTGCCAGCAACAAGTCAAGTTTGCCCTTCTTAAACGATTGGAGGGCATCGGCCCGCTTTAAGTGCGACTTTTCGTTGTTCCCAACGGACATGACGGAAGCATGTTCGTGGCGCAAGGCTGCTTGTGCGGCAACCAAGGCCCCAATGGTGTTAAAGAAAACCAAGGCTTGCTGGTGTCGGCGAGCTAATTCAATCAAGACCTTGTGCTTTGCCTTGGCATCAACGTGCAAGTAGGTATGGCCAATGGTTTTTGGTGCCTGATTTTCCACGGAAACCGGCTTCACAGAGTGGCCAAAAAGTTCCTTGACCCAGGCCAAATCGACACCTGAGGTTGCCGAAAAAAGAGCAACCTGGTCAAGTGGTGGAAGCGCATCCGCTAAGGCGTTTAAGTCTTCCTGGTGTTCTTCGTTCAAGGTGGCATCGGCCTCATCGACAATTAACGTCTTCAGGTGTTTGGTTTTCAACGCCCCACCATCAATCATCGTTAAAATCCGGCCAAGAGTCCCGACCACGATAGCCGGCTTCTCCTTCTTCAACTTATCAGCCTGGCGTTTCCCGTTCGCCCCACCAATTAAGGCGGCAACCTTGACACCAACCTCGCTCGCATACGGGCGAATAACCTGAGCCAACTGTGCCCCTAGTTCCTGTGAGGGTGCTAAAATCAGAACCTGACTCTGCTTGGCCGTCAAATCAATCCGTGACAACACCGGCAAAGCAAAGGCTAACGTCTTCCCAGAACCAGTCGGTGCCAGGCCGAAGACTGATTCACCGGCGGTCATTCGGTCAAAAAGGGCATTTTGAATCGGCGTTTCTTCTTGAAATTGTTCATGAAATAAATTGGCAAGTTCCGGTAAAATCATTCTTTATTTTCCTTATTTTTGGCGACTGTCTTTTTGACGGCAATCGGCCCGTTTTTAAAATTCACTTCTATTATAACAAAAGCCCGCCTTACGATTTTTGTAGGTGGGCTTTTTCGACTGAAAGGTAGCCAATGGTTTTTGGCTTATTCAGAATATTCAAAGACAAAGTTTGTATTATTAATTCGAACATCGTCGCCGTCTTCGGCACCAGCTTCGCGCAACTTATCATCAACACCCATATGGCGGAGTTGACGGGCAAAGCGCATAATGGTTGCTTCACGTTGCATGTTCGTCATGGCAGCCAGCTTTTCGACTTCTGGTCCAGAAATCAACCAGCAAGAAAGTTCATCATCCCAATCAACGGAAACGACAGGAGCTTGCTTCTTGTATTGGTAAATCTTCTCTTCCGTTGTTTCTTCTTCCTGTTGGTAAGCCGTTGGTACTGGCGCTTGATCCAACAAGTCGGCCGTCTTGCGCAAAAGCGCATCAACGCCATCATGGGTCACAGCTGAAATTGAAACAATTTCAGGTGTTTTAGCCAAACCAGAATCTGCTTGCACCTGTTCTTGGAACTTCGCAAACAATTCCTCTGAATCTGGCATGTCCATCTTAGTAGCAACCACGATTTGTGGCCGCTCCAAAATCGTTGGATCATATTCCTTCAATTCAGTCAAAATTTTCTTATACTGAACATAGGGGTCCTGTCCTTCAATGCCAGACATATCCACCAAGTGCAAGATAACGCGGGTCCGCTCAACGTGACGCAAGAATTGGAATCCTAATCCAACACCTTGTGAAGCCCCTTCAATCAACCCTGGCAAATCAGCCATGACAAAGTCACGGTTATCGCCCAAGCGGACCATCCCGATGTTCGGGTCAATCGTTGTAAAGTGGTAAGCCGCAATCTTTGGCTTCGCATTTGACACCACCGACAACAAAGTTGATTTTCCAGCAGAGGGGAAACCAACCAAACCAACATCAGCCAAAACTCGCAATTCCAACTTAATTTGTCGTGTTTGACCTGGCTCACCGTTTTCAGATAATTCAGGAGCTGGGTTAGCTGGCGTGGCAAAACGAATGTTACCGCGACCACCACGACCACCACGAGCAACCAATAATGTCTGATCAGGGCGCACTAAATCACCCAATACCTCACCGGTATCAGCATCGGTCACGATGGTCCCTTGGGGAACTTTAATCACGCGGTCGTCTGCAGACGCACCGGTCATCCCCTTGGTCCCACCATTACCACCAGACTGGGCCTTAAAGTGACGATTATAACGGAAATCCATCAAAGTTCGTAGTCCTTCATCCACCTTTAAGATGATGGAACCACCATGGCCACCGTCCCCACCGAAGGGACCACCCATGGCCACAAACTTTTCATGACGGAAGGAAACGATTCCATCGCCACCCTTACCTGCTTTTAGCTCAACTTGTGCTTGATCAACAAATGCCATTCGTATTCGCGCGCAATGCGCTACTCCTTTTTTAATCCAATGAATCTAGACAGTTAAGTCTATCACAGAAAGTTCTCTTTGCCTACACTTCTGCCCTGAAGACGCCAAATCAGGACAAAAATGACCTGATTTTTTACCATAGCAAAAATTTTGACATCCCCCCATCAATTGTGTGAACACTACCAATATACTGCAAACCAAGGGTAAAACGCCAATGGTTGCCTGCATCATATAAAACCATTCTAATATGAATAGCTAATTAAGCTGCTTTTCCTTAAGACTTTTGCTCCGACAGTGACCAATGGACTAGCTGAGCAACCTTGGACGACAATCCCAAGGCTTCAAGCTCTTCTATGCTGGCTGCCTCAATCTTGGTGATGGAACCAAAGTTCGTCAACAGCTTTTGCCTGGTTTTTGGACCAACACCCGCAATCGCATCCAGACGCGAAGACAAGGATTTCTTCGACCGCGACTGGCGGTGGAAAGTAATAGCAAAGCGGTGAACCTCATCTTGGATTCGTTGAACCAAGAAAAAGCCCTGGGACTGGTGGTCTAAGCGCACAACCTGCTCGGTCTTACCGTTAATCAAATCGGCAGTCTTGTGCTTATCGTTTTTAACCATGGCCGCAATCGGTACATCAAGGCCCAGCTCATCTTCCAAAACTTCCTTGGCCGCATGAAGCTGGATGATGCCCCCATCCATTAAAATCAGGTCCGGCATCTCAGCGCCTTCCTTCAGAAGGCGGGAATAGCGGCGCCGAATGACTTCCTGCGTTTCTAGCCACTCATCGGCATGGTCTGTCGACTTAATCTTGTATTTCCGGTACATATCCTTGTTTGGTCGTCCATCTTCAAAGACCACCATCGCCGACACAATTTCTTCCCCTTGGGTATGGGAATGATCAAAGGCTTCTATGCGATGGCCCATTGAAATTCCAAGAGCATCAGTAACTTCCTTCATGGCTCCAGAAGTCTTTTGCTCATTCAATTCCATCAGGCGGAACTTTTCTTCCAGGGCAATCCTGGCGTTCTTTTCTGCCAAGTCCAGCAAGTCCTTCTTTTCACCGCGGACGGGCGTGCGCACCGGAATATCCAAGGCAGCGGCTAGCAGGTCATGGTCAACGCCCTTTGGCACTAAAATTTCCTTAGGCTTTTGGATGTTCTTTTGTAGGTAGAATTGCTGGATAAAGGTCGTAAATTCATCAATCCCGTCACCAACAACGGCAAAGGTCTGCTTACTTTGCCGAATCAAGCGAGCCTGCCGAACAAACATCACGGAAACCGTAATCCATCCCTTATCTAGGTAAAAATTAAAGATATCACGTGGCGTTGAATCATTCGACAAGATTCGTTGGCTTTCAACCGTTTCATCAATATACTTCAGTTGGTCACGTAAATCAGCTGCCCGCTCAAACTCCAAATTTTCAGCAGCTTGGCCCATTTGTTTTTCGATTTGCCGCTTAACGACCTTGGTATCACCGGACAAAAAGCGCTTAATTCGGTCAACCTGAGCCGTGTATTCCGACTTAGGCACATCCCGAAAACAGGCACCGAGGCACTGCCCCATCGAATAATAGAGGCAAGGACGACCTTGGCGGCCCTTGCACCGTCTTAGTGGGTAATTTTTTTCCAAGAAATGGAGCGTTTCCTGGGCAGCATAAACGTTGGGATAAGGCCCAAAGTAAAAAGCGCCATCCTTCTTAACTTCTGAAACCAAGGCCATTCGCGGATCGGTTTCGCGAGTAATCTTGATGTATGGATAGCCCGTTCCATACTTCAAGCGAATGTTGTAATAAGGCTTATACTTCTTAATTAATTCATTTTCCAACAAGAAAGCTTCTTTATCAGAATTAGTCACGATAAAGTCAAAGTCAACAATGTTGGCAACCAGTTCGGCCGTCTTGCCAGTATGGTCCTGCTTAAAATATGACCGCACCCGGTTCTTCAAGTTTTTGGCTTTACCGACATAAATAATTTTGCCCAAACGGTCCTTCATTTGGTAAGAACCTGGTTCATCTGGTAAGAGGAGCAGTTTTTGTTCAAGGTGTTTTGAGATATTGGCTAACATAACTTTATTATACCCCCACGACTTCTATGTACGAAAAGGCCGCCAAATAATATGGCGACCTTTTTGTCTTCAAAACAAAGCATTCATTAAAAAATCAGCTTGGTGCTTACTTTCCGTTATAGGCCACAGCAGCAGTAATAAAGCTGTTGTACAAACCTTCTGGCTTGTTTGGCCGTGAAATAAATTCTGGGTGGTATTGAGCAGCAATAAAGAAGTCGTTCTTTGGATATTCGATGACTTCCATCAACTTGTTATCAGGTGATGTTGCTGAGAAGACCATACCAGCCTTTTCAAATTCGTCCCGGAACTTAATGTTAAATTCGTAGCGGTGACGGTGACGTTCGTCAACTTCGGGCTTGTTACCATAAGCGGCAGCAGTCTTTGTGCCCTCCAACAGGCAAGTTGGGTAGAAGCCAAGACGTTGTGTACCACCCAAGTCAGTCACTTGGTTCTGGTCATCCATCAAGGCGATGATTGGGTGCGTTGTTTCAGGGTTCAACTCAATTGAGTTGGCATCCTCATAACCCAAGACATCACGGGCAAATTCAACAGAGGCCAATTGCATCCCCAAGCAGACACCCAAGAATGGAATGTTGTTTTCACGGGCATAACGGATTGCCTGAATCTTACCTTCTGTTCCACGAGGACCGAAGCCACCGGGAACCATGATGCCATCCATATCCTTCAACAAGGAAGCAACGTTTTCTTCCGTCACTGTTTCAGAATTAATGTGAGCAATTTCAACATCAGTGTCTTGTGAGTAACCACCATGCTTCAAGGCTTCATTCACTGAGATATAAGCATCCTGCAAATCAGTATACTTACCAACAACGGCAACATGGATAGTCTTCTTTGGGTGCTCGATGGCATCAACCATGGCCTTCCATTCCGTCATGTCGGCTTCTGGCACGTCCAACTTCAACTTATCAACAACCACTTGGTCCATCTTTTGTGCTTGCAAATTCAAAGGAATTTCGTACAAAGTGTCCACATCGCGTGATTCAATCACGGCTTGTGGGTTAACATCCGTAAAGGTTGCCAACTTTTCCTTCATTTCATCTGTCAATGGATGTTGTGTTCGCAAGACCAACATGTCTGGTTGGATACCCAATGAACGCAGCTGTGAAACAGAGTGTTGCGTTGGCTTTGTTTTTGCCTCACCGGCAGCTTGTAAGTAAACAATCAATGATGTGTGCAGGTAGAAGACGTTTTCGTTACCAAAGTCTGATTTCATCTGACGCAAGGCTTCGATAAATGGCAATGATTCGATATCACCAACCGTTCCACCAACTTCGACGATAACAACATCGGCATCAGTTGATTCACCAGCCTTCACAATCTTGTCCTTGATGGCGTTCGTGATATGTGGAATTACCTGGACAGTGGCACCATGGTAATCACCCTTACGTTCCTTGGCCAAAACTTCTGAATAAATTCGACCAGTCGTCACGTTTGAGTACATGTTGGTGTTGATGTCCATGAAACGCTCGTAGTGGCCCATGTCCAAATCAGTTTCAAGACCATCGCCTGTCACATACGTTTCCCCGTGTTGGTATGGAGACATGGTACCTGGGTCAACGTTGATGTAAGGATCCAACTTTTGAATTGCCATCTTCAAGCCGCGGTTTTTCAACAAACGACCCAAAGAAGCTGCTACGATTCCCTTTCCAAGGGATGAAACGACCCCACCGGTAACGAAAATATACTTGGTTTGCTTCTTTGCCATAATGCCTCCTATGTTTTGCCTGACAAACTGAATTTTGCTCTGAATTTTGCTATGGTTTTAGCCAAAATTCATTAAATAAAATAGAAAGGCTCCCAAGCAGTAGCTTGGGAGCCATAAAAGATTTTCACATTAAATGTGAGCCCTAATATATATTACAGACTGCCCCCCTGAATGTCAACACTTACTAAAATAATTATCTAGACCAAACACTTTCAGTCTTAGGGACCAGTGTTAACCAAACATTAGCAAAGATTTCTTCGACAACAATATTGACAATCAAGTAATCGAAGCACCCTTGTCAGCAAAGCTGATTTTTACTTCACTTCTTGCTGGTTACGGTGCGTCCAGAAGTACAAGAGTCCCATGAAGAGCAAGAAGCCAAAGCCAATGGCTAATGGTACCCGAGTCGTTGGGTTAATCACCATGAAGACCAAAGTAATTAATAGGAAGAAAATTGCAAAGTAGTTCGACCATGGTGACAAGGCCAACATGAAGGGGTGGCCCTTCATCAAATCTGGGTTTTCCTTGCGGAACTTAATTTGGGAAATCAAGATCACAAACCATGGCACCATTCCCGGTAAGGTTGAAGCCGAGTAAACCAAGACGAAGATGTTCGCAGACCCCTTCCAGAAAAGCGGTAAGACGGCATTTAAGACGATACCCAACAAAATCCCCAATGACATAGCCATCACAGAAACATCTGGCACGCGGTTCTTTGACAACTTCAAGAAGACTGGCGGCAATTCCTTTTGCTGTGCCAATGTGTACAACATCCGTGATGATGAGAACAGACCGGAATTCAAAGCCGATGCGGCAGCTGTCAACATCACGAAATTGATGATTCCGGCAGCAGCCGTAATGCCAACCTTGGCAAACGTTTCAACGAATGGTGAGCCGACCGTGTCTAATTTATCCCAAGGATAAATCGTCACAATCACAAAGATTGCCCCAACGTAGAAAATCAGGATTCGCGCAACAATCGACTTAATCGACTTCACAATGGCTTCTTGAGGGTGGGCCGCTTCACCGGCCGTAATCCCAATAATTTCGATAGCTTGGTAAGAAGTGACCACGATTGACAAGGCAAACATGAAGCCCTTCAAGCCGTGAGCAAAGAATGGTCCGTGTGACCAAAGATTTGAAAAGCCAATGGCATGACCGTGATTACCAAAGCCAAAGACAATCATCAACAGTCCCAAGATAATCATAAAGACAATCGTCAAAACCTTAATGATTGAGAACCAGGCTTCCAATCGACCATAGGCCTTAACCGTCACCAAGTTCGTTAAGGTCAACAGGATTAAGACAATCACACCCGTTACCCAAGTTGGCACGCCCGGCCACCAGTAGTGCATATAATCACCAACGGCGATTGTTTCCGAAATTCCAACCGTTAGCCACTGGAAGACATTCGCCCACACGGTTAGGTAACCGGCAACCGGATGAATATACTTCGTTGCATAATTAGCAAATGATCCAACAATTGGCTTCACGTAAAGCATTTCACCCAATGCCCGCATGACAATATATAAGACCAAGCCGGCCAATAGGTAGGCCAGCAAGACGGACGTTCCCGTCCACTTGATGGTCGATGATGACCCCAAAAAGAGCCCAACACCAATTGTTCCACCAAGGGCAATCATCTCCATCTGGAATGATGACAATGACCGCTTTAATTCTTTTCCATTTTCCATCTGTCTCTCCTTCACGCGGCTGGTCAAACAAAAAAAGCGCCCCTAGAAATCTCTAGGGACGCTTGTTGCGTGGTACCACCCGTGTTTTGCCTAAGTAAAAAGACCTAGACAACACTCTTTTGCCAAGATAACGGCTGACAACCGGGCTTCATTTCACGCATTACTCAAAGGCCACTACTGAGGGAGTTTTCACCGGCTTCGCCCGTCACTTTCACCAACCATGACGTCTCTAGCAGACTGGTACCGATTACTCGTCCTCATGAATGTGATAATTGTAAGCGCATCTGAAAAAAATTGCAAGTACTTTTATCGAAGACAATCGAGCGGCAGCCATTGGTACGCTGATTTTTTAAAATATTATGATTCGACCTGGTCATATTTTGACAGGTTCATCACCTTCCAAATCAGCAAAGCTACTACCCAGGCAACAACGAAAATCGCTACCAAAATAATGCCCAATTCGTTGAAATCAAGCGCCCCCGCCCACTGGGTTAAGAAGTTATCCCAGTGGAACATCGCTGACATCGATTGGATCAAGTCGACAACACCAATAAAGCCGGCAGCAATAATCGAGATACTCGTTAAAATCAGGTTAAAGTAAACCTTGCGATAAGAAGTTGAAATAATCCAGTTATAGGTCGTTGACATAAAGAAGCCATCCAGAGTATCCATCAAGCACATTCCTGCGGTAAAGAATAGAGGCACAGATAAGATAGCATACCAAGGAACACCGGCAGTCGTTGCCGTTGCCGATGTGGCTAAGACCGCCACCTGCGTTGCCGTATCAAAGCCCAAGCCGAACAAGAAACCAACAACGGCTACCTGCCAGTTATGGTTAACTAAGTTCAGCATTTTCATAAACAGGCGGTAGATTCGGGACTGGGAAACCAACTGTTCATTATCAGAGTCCAAAGCGACCTTTTTCATTTGCCGGAAATTTTGCCAAATACCACGAAGGATAAAAGTATTGAAGCAGGCCAGCAGTAACAGCATCGCAGCTGCAATCATGGTCCCAAACATCCCACCAACAGACTCTAAAATTGGCAAGGAATGGTCAGCCCACTCGACAAAAAGCACCGTCAGTAAGGTGAGCAATACCACGACCACAGAATGCCCGAAGGAGAAAGAAAAGCCAACCCCTCTCGTATTTTTGTGGTCATTCAACATTTTACGGGTCATATTGTCGATTGCGGCAATGTGATCAACATCAAAGGCGTGGCGCAGGCCAAATGTAAACGAAATACCGGCCATCCCAAGCAACTGGGGATATTTTCCAAGTCCCGTGCTCAAAAACACGGTGCCTAAAGCCAGGATACTAAGGATAAAGGCCCCATAACGGCTAATGTCGAATTTCCAACTGTGACTGTCTGTCATAAATACTGCTCCTCTTTTCTAGTGCCTAAAACCCACTTCAGTAATAAAAACCATGGCGATAATCAAAATTCGTAAAGATCATCGCCATGTTAGCCATAATTTTGTCAATATCAAGTCCCTTCCGAATGACGGTTGGACATGACTGGATGCCCACTTATTGGTGGCTGCAATTGGCGACAGCGATATTCTTGTTCACCATTCAGCCTAGGCCAACAGTTTCTGCATCTTGGACTAATTCACTATCGGCTTTGACTGCTTGGCAGTTTTTTAAAAAAGCCGTCGGTACACTGACTGAAATCGCATCAATCCTAAAGCTTTTGAGAAAAGCAACCTTGGCCCGATGAAAAAATAAGTCCGAGTTTTATTCACCATCACGGATGCTCTTTCATCAAGTCAAACCTACTTTTTAGGCCCCTTCCGCATTTCGTGAATAAAAACGAACTAATTTCAATGACTAGTCCGCAAAGGAAAAAGATTAATCACCTGACCTTGTTAGGGGACAAATATGCCGGAGTTGTGCCTATCTAAGCTTTGTACTTCATAATTTCATCTATATTATATTTGTTTCAATTTGAAATGGTGTTTTATACCTTTTCTGTCAATTACATTATTGAATTCTAATATCATTTTCTAACTTAGCCCCAACATCGCCTTGGCATATGGTGACATCCTTTCAACCGACCAAGCCGGTTCCCAACAATATTCAATCTTAACCTCCTCGACACCATCAATAATTTTTAAGGCAGTGGCAATCATTTCCTCTAATGTCCCCATAATCGGACAGCCAATCACTGTTAAGGTCATGTTAACTATGCATAACCCTTGGTCATTTAAGTCAATTTCATTAATAAAACCCAAATTGACGATATCTACACGAAAGTCCGGATCAACCACCTGACTTAAGGCCAGCATAATTTCTTCTTTTTTCCCTGCATCCATTTTTATCCTACCGATCCATTCATTTCAAACTTCATTAAACGGTTCAATTCAACCGCATATTCCATCGGCAGTTCTTTGGTAAATGGCTCCACAAAGCCCATGACAATCATTTCGGTCGCTTTTTCAGCCGAAATACCCCGGCTCATCAAATAATAAAGCTGGTCTTCAGAAACTTTGGAAACCTTAGCCTCATGTTCCATCGAAACATTGCCGTTCAAGACAGTGTTATAAGGAATGGTATCTGCTGACGACTGGTCATCAACCAAGATGGTGTCACATTCGACGTGGGCAAAAGAACCCGCCGAATCGCGACCAAACTTCACTGTTCCCCGGTAGTCAGTTGATCCACCATCATGGGCAATTGACTTTGAAACAATCGAAGAGGACGTATTGGGCGCATTATGGATCATCTTGGCACCAGAATCTAAGTTAACGCCCTTACCGGCAACTGCAATTGAGAGCATGGTCCCTCTGGCTCCCTGGCCATTCAAATAAACCGAAGGGTACTTCATCGTTGTCTTTGACCCAAAGTTTCCATCGACCCATTCCATCGTGGCGTTTTCTGCAGCTGCTGATCGCTTCGTTTCAAGTGAGTAGACATTGTTCGACCAGTTTTGAATGGTCGTATAGCGGCAATAGCCATCCTTTTTGACGATGACTTCCACCACAGCTGCATGAAGGGAGTCTTGCGAATACATTGGCGCAGAGCAGCCCTCAACGTAGTCAACATGGGCGCCTTCATCAACAATAATCAGCGTGCGTTCAAATTGCCCTTCCTGTGCCGTATTGATCCGGAAATAAGACTGGATAGGTGTCGTGACGTGAACACCCTTTGGCACATAGATAAAGGTTCCCCCGGACCAGACGGCCGAGTTCAAGGCAGCTAATTTATTATTAGTCGGCTTCACCAATGAACCTAAATATTCTCGAACCAGTTCTGGATATTCCTGAACAGCCGTGTCGGTGTCCGTGAAAACGATTCCCGTCTTCTCGAACTCCTCTTTCATCCGGTGGTAAATCACTTCGGACTCATACTGGGCGGAGGAGCCGGCTAGCCACTTGCGTTCAGCTTCTGGCACTCCCAACCGTTCAAATGTATCCTTCAACTCTTGGGGAACATCGTTCCAATCGCGGTATTTACCGTTGGTTGGCTTGTTATAGTAATAGATTTCATCAAAATTCAGGTCGGATAGGTCTGGACCCCAGTCCTGCATTGGCATCTTCAAATAAGCCTGGTAAGACTGGAGTCGAAAATCAAGCATCCAACCGGGTTCATTCTTCTTAGCCGAAATTTTACGAATAACCTCTTCATTCAATCCCTGCCCTGTCGAATAGACTGCCTGGTAGTCATCATGAAAGCCATGAGCGTACTCCTCGTCAGCCCCGATGGCTGCCCGTGTTCGCTGCAGGTCTTCTTGTCGATCAATTTCCATTCTTACTCCCCCTCAATCTTGGCAATTAAAGCAGTCACTGCATGGCTGGCGAGAGTGGCACACTTGAGTCGTGTTGGAAACTGACGAACGCCGGCCAAAGCCGACAATTCGCCAAGGTCAACATCCCCATCTTGCCAGCCTTTGTCCTCAACTGATTGGCTTTCATCGGTGAACAAGCCATCCTGGTTCTGACCTTGGACCTGATCAGCCATTAATAATTCAGAAAATGCCGCTAATTTTTCCCGAGCCGCTGGCAAACTTTGGCCAATTAACTGTTCAGTCAGCATCGAAGCCGCAGCCATCGAAATGGCACAACCCGCCCCGTCAAAGGACATGTCTTGAATCTGATTTCTCAACACAACCATTCGCACTTGTAAGACATCTCCACAGCTTGGATTAAACTTTTCAACCTGTTGGCCAACCGAGGCTGGCAACGTCCGAAAATGATGAGGATTTTTAGCATGGTCTAAGATGACCTGCCGGTATAAAATTCCTAAGTCTGCTTGATTCATACAAAGTACTCCCGAGCCTGCCGCAGAGCCGAAACAAAGCGGTCAAGGTCTTCTTGGTTATTGTAAAAGGCAAAGGTGGCACGGACGGCCGATTGAATGCCCAAATAATCCATTAACGGCTGGGCGCAATGGTGACCCGCCCGCACCTCAACGCCCGCCATATCCAAAACGGTGGCGACATCATGCGGATGAACACCCGCTAGGTTAAAGGACAAAACACCATGGTGGTTTTTGGCGTCCTTTGGCCCATACACGGTTAAATCAGGGATTTCTGCCAGAGCGGACAGAGCGGCTGCCATCAACTCTTCCTCTTTGTCGGCGATTGTCTCTAAGCCAACCTCGTTCAAGTAATCAACAGCTGCCCCGAGACCGATGGCGCCGGCAATATTGGGCGTTCCAGCTTCAAAGCGCCAGGGCAGCTCTTGAAAGGTCGCTTCCTCTAGTGTCACCCGTTCAATCATTTCCCCACCGTATTGCACTGGTGTCATGGCTTCTAAGAAATCAGTTTTTCCGTATAGCACCCCAATTCCGGTTGGCCCGAGCATTTTGTGACCAGAAAAGGCATAGAAATCAACATTTAAGTCCAAAACATCGATGGGGAAATGGCCGACACCCTGGGCCCCATCAACAATGACCGTCGCCCCAACCTCATGGGCCAGTGTCGTCATTTCCTTGACGGGTGCCAGGCTACCAAGAACGTTGGAAACGTGGGCAAAGGAGACGATTTTCGTTTTCTGACTGAGCTTGTTCTTAAAATCAGCCAAATCAATTTCGCCTTTGTCCGTCAGGGAAACGTACCGCAACCGAGCCCCCGTCGCCTTGCCCAACACCTGCCAAGGAACAATGTTGGAGTGGTGTTCCAGTTGGGTTAACAAGATTTCATCCCCAGCCTCCAGATGGTTCGGTCCATAGCCCTGAGCCAGCCAATTCAGGCTTTCGGTCGTCGACCTGGTAAAGACAATGTTTTTAGCAGCCGCCACACCAATCATGGCTGCAACCTTCGCCCGTGCCCCTTCATAGCTAGTCGTTGCTTCTTGTGAGAGCGTATAAACGCCGCGATGAACATTGGCATTTTCTTGGTCATAATAGGCCCGAATCTGGTCTAAGACCTGGTCTGGTTTTTGACTCGTCGCCGCCCCATCGAGGTAAGTTAAGGGATGGCCGTTGACCTGCCGATTTAAAATTGTAAAATCATCTCGTACCGTTTTCATTGTTTAACTTTCTTTCAATGGCCGCAACGACCTGATTTTCGACCTTTTGATCATGGATTTTCGCGAGGATTTCACCAACAAAGCCACGAACAACGAGCCTTCTAGCGACTTGTTCCGTCAGTCCGCGACTCATCAAATAGTAGAGTTGCTGGTCATCGACCTGGCCAACCGAGGCCGCATGCCCGGCCGTAACATCACTTTCGTCAATCAAAAGCAACGGATTGGCCTCACCACGAGCACGCTTGGACAGCATCAAGACCCGTGATTCCTGCTGGGCATCGGATCCCTTGGCGCCCTTGATAATCCGCCCCATCCCATTAAAAATCAGGCTTGAACTATTCAAAATCACCCCGCGTTGGAAGATATGCCCAACCGTGTGCCGACCAATATTTTGGATTTCGGTGTTAAAACCTTGGACCTGCTTACCCGAAGTAAACGCGGCCACCTCGGTTTCTGATTTGGCACCCTCACCAACCAGCTTAGTCGTCAATTGGCTAATGACGTTGCCATCATTAAAGGCAGCATTGACCCAATTCACTTCCGCCTGGTTGCCAACAACGGCCTGACGGTTAATAAAACCAGTCGTCTCTTGGTCTAAGTGGTCGAAGTTAACCATCGTCAGTTTGGCACCAGCAGCCGCCAAAACCTCAATCACCAAGGAGACATTGCTGATACCAGCTGTTGCCGTATCTAATTGACTGACGATGCGTGCCTGACTATTCTGATCGGCATAAATTACTACCCGGCCAACCAAGTCACCGTCTGCACCCAAATGAACCAAAAAGAGGTTCAAATTCTCGGTAACCGTTACCCCAGCTGGTAAGTAGACAAAAAGACCCGTATTAGCACTTTGCAAATTTTCTGCCGTCAAGCGGTCCTTTGTTTCGGCCACCCGGTCATAAACTTGTTCAACCAAATCCGGATAGTCCTGCTTGGCCTGCTTCAGTGGCAATAGCAAGACGCCGGCCTCAACCAAGTCCTCCGGCAAATCATAATACGTTTGATTCAGACCCGCTAACTCGACTCCGGCATCCCCTGGTTGCGCCATCAGCGGCTGTTCTGCCTGTCCTTGACCGGGCACTAAATCCGTCAGACCCCAATGTTGGAAACGGACCTTAGGAAAGTCTGGTAGGGGCAATTCTTCAGTTATTTGTCTTGTTAGCTCTTTCATCTCACACCACCGGTACATCTTCGTCTGTGAGCGTAATTTCAAGACCCAATTCGTCACGCAGGGCCGCATAACCCTCACCCTCCAAGCGCTTAGCCAAATCAGGACCAGCGGTCTTCACGATTTTGCCCCCCATCATCACATGCACATAATCTGGCACAATATAATCGAGCAAGCGTTGGTAATGGGTAATCATCAATGTGCCAAAGTCAGCTGACCGCATGCTATTAACACCCTTGGAAACGACTTTTAGGGCATCAATATCTAAACCTGAGTCGATTTCATCTAGAATGGCAATGGCTGGTTTAATCACCAACATTTGGAGAATTTCATTGCGCTTTTTTTCTCCACCAGAAAATCCTTCATTCAAATAGCGGCTGGCCATCTCAGCGTTCATCGACAAAAAGTTCCGCTTTTCTTCCAGTTCCTTCATAAAAGTCATGACACCAACATGGTCATCATCAGCACGCCTGGCATTCACGGCTGAGCGCATAAACTCAAAGTTCGTAATGCCTTGAATTTCAGCCGGATATTGCATGGCCAAAAATAAACCAGCCCGAGCGCGCTCATCGACGCTCATTTTACTTAAATCCTGACCGTCCAACTTGATTGTTCCCTGTGTAATTTGATAGGCCGGGTGTCCCATAATCGTCTGCGACAAGGTTGATTTCCCAGTCCCATTGGGTCCCATGATGGCGTGAATTTCACCCGTATTAATCGTTAAGTTAACGCCCCTTAAAATTTCTTTACCATCAATTTGAACGTGGAGGTCTTCAATTTTTAACGTCTTCATTTATCATCCTCTCCTTATCATTACCAATATTTCCCAATAGTCACCAATTTGTTTAAATTAAAATGCAAGTAGAGATGACAAGAGCCACAACTCCCTGGCGGTATTTTTCTCCGGCAGGTCTTTGCGGCCCCTAATTGTCAGTATTTTATTCCAAAAATTAAAAACTTTTTAGCCACACATTTTTTAAAGATGCTAGGTCTGCCAATACCTCCTAGCCAGCGATCGAAAACGGGTCGACCCCTAAATCAGTGTACTAATCTATCCCAGATAACCACTTCTTTCGATTTAAGAGATTTTGGCACATCAATAATCCGCTGGTTGGCACTACCACGGAATTGGAGCGTCAAATCCTTTTCTTCCTCCAAGAACCGACCGTCAACCACGATATCGATTAGTGACAATAATTCCAACTTGTCATCCGTTTCTTTCATCAACTCATCCCAGGTATAACCGGTCCAAGACCAAATATCCTTTTTATGGCCAAATTTCTGGCGGATCCGCTTGGCCAACTGTATGCAAACTTGGGTATTCAAGAAGGGTTCACCACCTAATAACGTCAAGCCCTGAACATAATCCTTTGATAAGTCTTCAATAATTTGGTCTTCAAGTGCCATTGAATAGGGCTGGCCATAGTGGAAATTTTGCGCAACCACGTTATAACAACCCGGGCACATAAACTTGCAGCCAGAAACATACAAAGAACACCGGACCCCCTCACCATCAACAAAGTTGAATGGTTTGTAGTCAGCAATGAACCCCTGACTAAGCTCTTCTGCAGTCCATTCTTTGGGCATCGGATTGTTTGGTTTTCTGATAGCTCGCGACATCTGTAATCATCTCCTGCGTTAAATGCTTGGCTCGTGCTGCAATTTCGACGTGACGGCCATGGACCATCGGGCGTTGTTGTGGATTCCCAAGGTAACCACAAGTTCGCTTAACCACATCACACATCTGCGGATCGTGGTTGCCACACTGTGGACATTCAAAGCCTTTGGCTGTTGCCTTAAAGTCACCAGAGAAACCACACTTAAAACACTTATCAATTGACGTATTGGTTCCCAAGTAGCCAACGTGGTCATAGGCCCAATCCCAAACAGCCTCTAAGGCTTGTGGGTTTTGACGCAAATTTGGATACTCACAGTAGTGAATAAAACCACCGGCAGCATACTTTGGAAAGGCCTCTTCAAAACTAATTTTGTCAAAGGGGGTTGGATGTTTACGGACATCATAGTGAAAACTATTCGTGTAGTATTCCTTTTCAGTAATGTCTTCAACCTTACCGAACTTTTCAATATCAGCCTCGCAGAAGGTATCCGTCAGCGATTCTGCTGGCGTGGAATAAAGGCTGTAATGGTAGCCACTCTCCTTTTCCCACTCAACGCAGTAGTCATGCATCCGTTTAACGATTTCTTCGGCGAAGTCATGGGCCTCTTGGTTCCCTTCCCAGTTTGACCCATAAAAGGCAGCAACCGTTTCGTACAAGCCAATATAACCGAGCGAAACCGTGGCCCGACCATCTTTGAAGACTTCATCAACACTATCAGTCTTCTTCAAGCGCTTACCAAAGGCACCATACATATACAGGAGTGGCGCATTCTCCGGCACGGCCTCCTTGGTCCTTTCAATTCGATAAGCCAAGGCCTGATGGGTTAAGGCAATCTTTTCATCAAAAATTTGCCAGAAAAGTTCCTTGTCTTGCTTAGCAAAGAGCGAAATTCGGGGTAGGTTCACTGTGACAACGCCCAGGTTCATGCGACCGGAATTAACCTCTTGACCATTTTCGTCTTCCCAACCTTGCAAAAAGGACCGGCAACCCATTGGCGTCTTAAAGGAACCAGTAATGTCGATAATCTTGTCATACATCAGCAAATCAGGGTACATCCGCTTTGTTGAGCATTCGAGTGCCAATTGCTTAATATCATAGTTTGGATCTTTTGGGCTGAAGTTCAAGCCACGCTTGACCGTAAAAGTCAGCTTTGGGAAGATGGCTGTCCGCTGTTCCTTACCCAGACCCTTGATGCGAATTTGCAGGATGGCCTTTTGAATTTCTCTTTCAATCCAGTTCGTTCCTAATCCAAAGTTAATCGTTGTAAAAGGTGTTTGCCCTTGAGAGGAATACAAGGTATTGATTTCATATTCCAAAGCTTGCATGGCATCATAGATGTCTTTTTGAGTTTTTTCCTTGGCATATTCAACTTCCTTTTCCTCGGAAACCCAATTCTGAGCATCAACTAAATGCTTGTCATAATTCTTCTTAGCAAAGGGGGCCAATAATTGGTCAATCCGGTTAGCCGAGCAACCACCATATTGAGATGACGCCACATTAGCGATAATTTGTGACATCTGTGCCGTTGCCGTTTGGATTGACTTTGGCGAATCCACCCAAGCGTTACCAATCTTGTAACCGTTGTTCAAGAGGTTATCAAAATCAATCAAGCAACAATTAGTAGCGGGTGTCACCGGTGAATAATCCAAGTCGTGCCAGTGAATGTCGCCACGCATGTGTCCCTTAGCCACCATCTTTGGTAGCATTTGCATCCCGAGTGCGCGGCTAGCAGCCCCAGCCTCCAAATCGCGTTGGGTATTAAAGACCCGACTATCCTTATTAGCATTTTCATGGACGACAGATGCGTCCTTATCGAATAGTTTTTCAATTCGCTTCTGAACATTGGAAGCATCGGCGAACTTTTGTTTGTCTTTTTCCCAATACGTTTGGTATTGGTTGATGGCTTCTTCTTCGCCATGTTTTTCTAAACAAGCATTCAAGAGTGTCCGAATTTCTGAAGTCGTGACCTTCTTGGCTTTCGCCAAAGTTTCGGTCAATTCTGCCATTATGGCTTGAGCGCTTTCTGTCGATAAATTCAGGTGTTCCAGGATAAAGTCGATCTTATAAGCATAAAAGGCTATTGCTTCGCCACTTTGCTTGATCACGGTTAGCTGTTTCAATTGATTATTTTCGATTGCCTGTACCATTCTAAATTACTTCCTCCTGTTTTTTGTTTTTGTGGGGTACCTCAAATACTACAACGATTTTGTTTTTTAGAACAGATGTTCGCTTGTGAAAAAAGCGCCTTCAAGTGCTCTTAGTCTTAGGGGAAAAGGGGATTAGAATGATAATTACCATTTGTTTACAATCAGAAAAAATTAGCAACAAAAAAATAACTATTTGTTATTGAAATTCTTCACAAAACCTTTTTAACAATGAACCAATTCTGCGTATAATAGGAGAAAAAAGGACGGAACTATGTACACAGACGATTCACTGGTATTGCACACTGATGCATACCAAATCAATATGATTTATACCTATTGGAAAGACAAAATTGATCAAAAGCCAGTGGTCTTTGAAGCCTATTTCCGCAAGATGCCCTTTGACAACGGCTACGTTATTTTCACAGGGCTGGAACGACTCGTTAAGGCCCTAACAAATCTTCACTTTAGCGATGACGACATCGACTACTTACGGTCATTAGACCTCTACGAAGAGGACTTTTTACTCTATCTGAAGAATTGGCGCTTAACGGCAACTATCCGCTCGGCTTTAGAGGGCGAAGTCATGTTCAACCACGAACCATTGATTCAAGTCGATGGTCCCTTGATTGATGCCCAACTGTTAGAGACTCTCTTATTGAACATCATCAACTTCCAGACGCTGATTTCAACAAAGGCAGCTCGGATTGCTTCAGTCACCGATGGCCAGCCGTTGCTTGAATTTGGAACAAGACGAGCCCAGGAACTTGATGCCGCCCTTTGGGGGACCCGAGCCGCCTACATCGGTGGTTTTGATGCCAGTTCAAACGTTCGAGCAGGTAAGCTCTTCCATATTCCAATCTCAGGAACGCATGCCCACGCCTTGATTCAGGCCTACCAAAGCGACTATGAAGGTTTTCGGGCTTATGCCAAAACCCATCATGATGTTGTTTTCTTAGTTGATACCTTTGACACCCTAAAATCAGGTGTCCCCAACGCCATCAAAGTAGCAAAGGAGTTTGGCGATAAAATCAACTTCCAAGGGGTCCGGATTGATTCAGGTGATATGGCTTACCTATCAAAGAAGGTTCGGGCAATGCTCGATGAAGCCGGCTTCCCAGATGCAAAAATTTACGCCTCCAATGACCTGGATGAAAATACCATCTTGAATTTGAAAAGCCAAGGAGCAAAGATTGACGTTTGGGGCATTGGTACTAAGCTGATTACCGCCTATGACCAACCGGCCCTCGGTGCCGTCTACAAAATGGTCAGCATCGATGGACAAAACACCATTAAGCTGTCCAATAACGTCGAAAAAATTTCTACGCCCGGTAAAAAGCAAATTTGGCGGATTACCGATAAGAAGGACGGCAAATCAGAAGGTGACTATTTGACCTTCTTTGGCCTGGATCCAAATCAAGTGGAAACTCTCCACATGTTTGACCCGAACCATCCCCTTCTTTCCAAGGAGGTCACTGATTTTCAGGCAACCCCAATTCTCCATGACATTTTCGTCGATGGAAAATTAGTCTACGACCTGCCTGACATCAAAGAAATTAAGGCCTACGCCAAAAACTCGCTGGATAATCTCTGGGATGAATACAAGCGCATCTTAAATCCAGAAACCTACCCCGTTGATTTGGCACAAGACCTCTACGATGCCAAAAACGACTTAATTCAAACCATCCGTCAACAAATCAAGGAGATGAAAGCATGAGAGCCCTTCAAGCCAAAATTATCGCCGAACTACACGTGCAACCTGTTATTGACCCCCGAGCCGAAATTCGGCGGTCGATTGACTTCTTAAAGCAGTACTTGACCCACAGCGCCTACCAGGGATTGGTCATCGCCGTTTCTGGTGGTCAGGATTCAACGCTGGCCGGTAAATTAGGTCAGATGGCCATTGATGAGCTCAGAGAAGAAACGCAAGAAGACTATCAGTTTATCGCCATCCGCCAGCCTTATGGTCAACAGCAAGATGAAGACGATGCCCAGGCAGCGCTTGACTTCATTAACCCTGATCAAACAGTGACAACCAATATCAAATCAGCCACGGACGCCATGGTTAGCTCTTTGCGTGAGGCTGGTTTGGTCGTTGACGACTTAAGCCGGGGCTCGATTAAGCCCAAGATGCGCATGATCGCCCAGTATGCAGTGGCCAGAGAGCACCAGGCAGTTGTGATTGGCACTGACCATGCGGCCGAAGCCGTCGCTGGGTTCTTTACCAAGTACGGTGACGGCGGCACGGATATCAACCCCCTCTGGCGACTAAACAAGCGCCAAGGACGGGCGTTGCTTGAAGCTTTGTCAGCCCCCGCTCACCTGTATGAAAAGACCCCGACAGCTGATTTGGAAGACGACCGACCGCAGCTGCCAGATGAAGTAGCCCTAGGAGTCTCTTACAAGACCATAGACGACTATTTGGAAGGCAAGCAGGTTTCTACTAGCGACGCCGAAAAAATCGAATCACTCTACTTAAATAGCCAGCAAAAAAGGAACGAACCAATTACGATTTACGACACTTGGTTTTATTAATCATTCAAAACACAAAAAGGACTCCGGGTTTTACCTTACGGTAAAACCCGGAGTCCTTTTTAACTGTTTTTTTGGGGGCAAAGAAAAAGCAGAACTTTTTCAAGTTCTGCTTTTTCTTTGGAATCTCCCAAGGTCGCCTGATTAACTCAGTGCTCCCGCTCGGATTCGAACCGAGGACCTTGGGATTAAAAATCCCCTACTCTAACCAACTGAGTTACGGAAGCAATCCTGTGCCTTAGCACATTTATATATATTACCGAAGCAAGAGCAAAAAAGCAATACTTTTTAAAAAATATTTTTACTTTTTTATTGCTCTTCATCCCCATCAGACAAGTCATCCAGGTCATCTGAACCGGCTAATTCCGTGAGGTTATCTTCGATGGCTTCGTCTTTTTCAGCATCGTCGTCATCTTCGGCATCATTGCCGTCACCAGTCTCGGCATTGTGACCTTCAAGGTCATCAAAGTCATCGTCTTCTGGATCATCATCGTTATAGTCAATCACGTCGTCATCGGCTGATGCAGAATCGGCAAAGACGTTCACCTTCTTTGAGGCCTTCTTCTTCTTTGGCTTTTCTTCTTCATCATCAATTTCGTGAATTGATTCGTCGATGGCATCGACTGGATACCATGAACGCAGAGCCCATTCGTTATTTCCCAAGGAAATAAACGAACCGTCGGTGTTCAAGTCCGTATAAAATTGTGACAATCGACTTTGGAAAGCATCCGCATCGATTTCCAAAAAGTTTTGGATGGCCGTCACTAAATCAGTAAAGGCCATGGCCTTCTTTTGTTCTGCTAAGATGGCCGTAGCGATTTCCACCAAGGACATCTCTTCCTTGAGTTGACCGTTTTCTAAATTTAACATGGCTCTCGTCCTTTCGCGCTTCTAACTAGTTGAGTATACTGGATTTTGGCCCAAATTGCAAGGCAACCTGGTATTGGCCAACCACCTGGTCGTTGGCAGACAAGGCATAAGCCAAATCCAACGCCCCCGCCTGCTTGCTTTCATCAAAGGTAAAGTCAAGCTGGTTGGTATTGGTTGAAAGCAACATCATGCCCGCTACCGTTTGATAGGGTTGGTGTTCCACCAATCCAAGTTGAAAGACCATTCGCGTCTTCGTCACATTATGACGACTAAGGCTGATTTGCTTTTCAGTGAGCTTAAAGATGACCTTGGTCTCACCTTCATCATCAATTTTTTCGGTGTAGGCCAAATAAACACTATCACCCTTGATGGTCAATAAACCGGTCGTTTCAACCTCATAATGTTCATCACCGGCATCTTGAAAGACCTGGTGACTGATTTTCACTTGTACTTCTTTTTGGCTCATTTAGTTAAAATTGCTCCTAATATTTTCACAAATAGCTAAAGTCTATTATAATAAGAAAAAGCACGAAGGGAAAGGTCAAATATGTCGGAAAAATTAGCACACGAAAAAGTCCTCCGCGATCCAATTCACAAATTCATTCATATCCAAGATCAATTAGTCTTAGACCTGATTAATACTCCCGAGTTTCAACGACTCCGTCGGGTTGAACAACTTGGCGTAACCGCCTTTGTTTTCCACGGGGCCGTTCATGACCGCTTCGGTCACTCCGTCGGTGCCTACGAATTAGCTCGGCGCATTACCGATTACTTTAACGAATACTATCGCACCAAAACACCTGGCGATGGTCTTTGGGACCCAGAGGAACAGATGTTGACGGTTGTCGCTGCCCTCTTACATGACGTTGGCCATGGTGCCTTTTCACACACTTTTGAGCACCTTTTCCACACCAACCATGAACAAATGACCCAGGATATTATTACTGGCGATACCGAAATCAACCGAGTTTTGCAATCTTACAGTCCTGATTTTCCCAACAAGGTCGCCTCAGTCATTGCCAAGACTTATGAAAACCATCAAGTCGTCCAACTGATTTCTAGTCAATTAGACGTGGATAGGATGGATTACCTTCTCCGCGATGCCTTTTATACCGGCGCCACTTACGGTGAATTCGATATCGACCGAATTATGCGAACGATGAAACCTTGCAAAACCGGGATTGCCTACGATATCGCTGGTATGCATGCGGTTGAAGACTACATTGTTTCCCGCTATCAGATGTACCTTCAGGTCTACTTCCACCCAGTTTCACGTGGAATGGAAGTGATCTTGGAGCACCTCCTGGGTCGCGTTAAGGAACTCCTTTCACAGGGACACAATACTGGTGACTTGGTTGGACCCTTGCTGGCGCCCGTTTTTCAACCCGACCACGATTTGACCATTGATGAGTACCTACGCCTTGATGACAACCTCTTTATGACGGCCATCAACGGTTGGCAGGACTATCCTGACCAAATCTTAGCGGACCTTTCGTCCCGGTTCTTAAACCGGCGCCCATTTAAGTCTATCCAAATTAACGAGCAATCGGCGCCCTACCTGGCTGAGCTCGAGCAAATCGTCAAGGATGCTGGCTTTGACCCAGACTATTACACGGCCCAAAACGACGCCTACGACCTCCCCTACGATGATTATAAACCAAGCGAGAAGAAGCCACGAACCCAAATCGAGCTCGTCTTGAGCGATGACTCCCACCGTGAGTTATCACAGCTATCAGCTCTGGTTGCGTCTATTAAGGGCCGCGCTTCCTTGGACCAACGTTTCTTCTTCCCAAAAGAAATGCTGAACAATGGTCCAGACGACCTCTTCTCGCAGGTTCACCAGAATTTCCGGTCACTGATTAAAAATGATACCTTTATCCCTGGCGAACACTAAAAAGAAACTACTAACGAAGAAATCAGTATCCATTAACTGATTTTTTACCCAATAAAAACCGCTTTGACTACTAGCAGTCAAAGCGGTTTTTGTCTCGTTAAAATTTTGCAGTTGTACTTAAAGGCTTACTTCTGTGCCAACAAAGCCAAAGCGCGGTCAACGTCAGCCGTTTGGTCGGCAATCGTCTTCATCCGGTTTTCAATCACCGCTTGGTCGATCACGATTTCGCGGGCCAAACCTGGTTGGTCCAACTTAGGCGTGAAGAAGGCCTTGAATTCGGCCAAGTTTTCCGCCGTCTTGAAGATGCGCGAAATCACCGTCACGTAAGATGAGAAGGACATGTCGCCACCAAGACGGTCTTCCAACCAGTCCCAGTTGTTCTTTGCCCAGTCCCAGGCCAGAGCTTGACCCTTGTCGTTGCCCAAGACGCCTTGGAACCAACCACGAAGGTCTTGTGGCTTAATCACATCGGCATTCTGGTAGTTAGCAACCAGTGTCTCCAACTGATTTTCATCCTGACTCGTTACTAAAGCAGCTTCCAAATCAGACTTCAAGGCTGCTTCCGCCGTCTTTTGATAGTCCGTCAAGAATTGGTTGAACTTTTCTTGGGTGTTAAAGTTTTGGATTTCGTTCTTCAACACAACTGCTCGACCGTTGGCAGGCAACTTCGCCACATCCCCACCAGCCTGTTCAAAGACTTCATGGTCGTGGGCAACCAAGTCAGCATTCTTAGCAAAGAGGGCTGCTAACAAAACCTGAGCTCGCACCATTTCATCATCAACGCTTTCGCCTGCGCGTTTGTCAAAGCCAAGACGGTCCAACTGTTGCTTTGAAAGGTCGCCAACAAAGGTCTTCAAGTTCTTTTCCAAATCAGAACCATCTGTCGCAAAGGCCTTAACTTGGCCAATTACTTGATAAATCAATGACTGAACCAATTCAGATGTTGAGTCTGCCAACTTTGGCAAGACCCAAAGCAAGTCAGCAAATGATCCTTGACCAGCTTGGGCCAACAACAAGTTGTTTTGCAAAAATTGAGCTTGTGAAATGGCGTTTGCCTTTTCCAAGTTGGCCACCTGTTCGGCCAACAATGTGTCATCGTATTGCACGATGTAGTGACCAGTATTACCAACATTCAAAGTGAAGGCACCATTGCTTTCACGCTTCAATGTTTCATAATCACCCAAGTCCATGCTTTCAGTCGTCAACAAATCAGGGGCAGAGGCAGCAGAAGCGGCCAATGGCACTTGCCAAATCCGACTGTCGGCATTTGGCACAGCTGATTTGTCACCACCAATTGAGAATGGCTTTTGGCTAACCTTAACGCGGCCGTCCTCCACCTTGACAGAAACAACTGGGTAACCAGGTTGTTCCAACCAAGAATGCATGATTTCGCCAATGTTCTTGCCGGAGGCTTCACCCAAGGCAGACCAGAGGTCATCCCCGGTTGCATTGCTGTACTTCTTCTTGGCAAAGTATTCCTTCAAACCATTGCGCAAGGCATCGTCGCCAATCAAGGCACGAACCATGACCAACAAGTGGCCACCCTTGGCATAAACGATGGCGGGATCAAAGAGTGCATCAATTTCTTCTGGATGCTCGACTTCCACGTGGACGGGTTGAACACCTAAGATAGCGTCTCGCTGCAAAGCCTTTTGAACTTCAACGGCGTTGAAAGATTCCCAAATATGCCAGTCAGGCTCCAAGAAGTCCGTTGCCACGTATTCCATCATGTTGGCAAAGGATTCGTTCAACCACAACTCATCCCACCACTTCATGGTGACTAAGTCACCAAACCATTGGTGAGCCAATTCATGGGCCACGATGGTAGCCACGTATTGCTTGGTTGCCGTTGAAGAGTTCTTTGGATCAACGAGAAGGCAAGCTTCACGGTAGGTTACCACACCCCAGTTTTCCATAGCGCCGGCTGAAAAATCAGGCAAAGCCACTTGCCAAGAATGTGGCAATGGATATGGTGTTTGATAAAAGTCTTCAAAGAATTCGATTGACCGCTTCGCGATATCAAGTGAGAAGTCCAAGTTATCGGCAGGGTGTGCCTTTGTAGCAAAAACCCCAATTTCAACACCAGAGTTCGTCTTAGTCTTCTTGCTTTGCAAGTCACCCAAGGCAAAGCCTAAGAGGTAAGTGGACATCTTGACTGTCTTGTCAAAGTAATGCACACCCTCTTCGACCTTTTGCTCTGGCATGTTTGAGATGACTGATTCCTCTGGCTTTTCATCAAACTTAATGGCCAAAGAGAACGTTGCCTTTGCTTCTGGTTCATCAATACTTGGGAAAGCTTGACGAGCAAAGTAAGTTTCAAATTGCGTGGAAACCAATTGCTTGGCTTGACCATCGACGTTGTAATAAGATGGGTAAATCCCATTCATGTTGTCCGTCAATGGCGCGTGGTAAGTGACCTCGACTTCAATTTCACCAGCCTGATCAGCCTTAAAAGTCACTTGATCTTGGTCATTGTCCATTGTAAAGTCAACCGCTTGGCCGTTAACCTTCAATGTTTCCACCACTAAGTCGTGTTGGTGTAATGCTAGATCAGTCGTCGTCACGTGACCCGTAATCGTCGTTTTTCCAACAATCAACTTATTTTCGCGTGAGATATCCAAAAACAAATCATAATGATCGGGTTGGAATGTTTCATAAAGACGTGGAATTGCAGCCATGAGGCACCTACCTTTTATTAAAAATTTATTAATATAGAATTAACAATAATGCTATTATAACTAAAAAATGAGATAAAAGATAGTAAGGGGATGTGAAAAGGCGAACGCTTGCCTCATAATCTGGAAAGCCCTATAATTATTAGGAAGAAGACCTTTCAATGGTCAATCCATTTATGAGAAAGAGAAGTACATGTCGCTTTTATTGATTATCGCCTTGCTCGTGGGTGCCGTTGTTGCGGCTAACATCGTTCAGCCCTTTGTCAAGCGTATTCCAGAAGCACTGATTTTAATTGTCATTGGTGCCCTGTTTTCCATCCTACCAATCTTTCACGGCTTTCAAATCAACTCCGAGTTCTTTTTATTCTTGATTATTGCGCCCATCATGTTTCAAGAGGGACAAAGCCACCCCTACAATACTATTCGTAAACACGCCAAAACCATTATCCAGCTGTCAGTCGTATTGGCGCTTTTTACCATGGTCTTAGTTGCCTTAGTCAACGCCAACTTCCCTACCAAGTGGCCGCTGGCCTTAACAATCGCCCTGGCATCCATTGTGGTCCCAACGGATGCCGTGGCCGTTAAATCAATGACAAAGGGCCTAACCATGCCCAAGGGGTTAAATCAGTCATTGGAACTAGAGTCTCTTTTTAATGATGCAACCGGAATTGTGTTACTGGACTTAGCCCTTTCATTTTTTACTAAGGGGTCGCTGTCACCCATGACAGGTATCGGCTATTTCCTCTTCGTTTCCTTAGGTGGCCTTTTAGTCGGTGCCCTCCTTTCTTTACTAGTAATTGGGTTACGGATGTATTTAAACTTCCACGCAACCTCTGCCAAAGCAACAACTATCCCCCTAAACCTCTTAACCCCCTTTGTGATTTATATTGTCGCCGAACACCTCGGCACCTCCGGTATTTTGGCCGTGGTTGCAGCGGGCTTAGTACATAACTGGGAACATTCAAAACTACAACTAATTGCCACCGAGAGTCAAATCGTGACCGCTACCATTTGGCAAACCACCACCACCGTTTTGAACGGGATTGTCTTTGTCATTTTAGGTCTAGCGCTGCCAGCCATTTTTAAAACGATGACTCACTTTGGCTGGGTTGGTTCCCTGATTTTAATCGCACTGGCTGGCGCCATCTACCTGGCAATGTTTTTAGGCCGCTTTCTTTGGGTGACACTCCAAAGCGATCAAAACCTAACCGAATTCTTCGGTAAAAAACATACAAAAAACCGCCGAGTTCGCGCCCGCCTCTTTGGTCTTTCAGGCGTCCACGGAGCCGTCACCTTGGCCTTAGCAATGTCATTGCCAGCCAAAATTAATGGTCGTCCCTTGCCCTTCTTAGATGAAATTCAAATCGTCGCCACCCTCGTAATCCTAATTTCTCTTGCCGTTGCTAGTGTGGCGCTGCCACTCTTGCTGAAAAAAGAAACGGCGGACTTTAGTCCAGAGGACCTTGATCGCGTCCGTAAGCAAATGATTGATACGGCGATTATTGCCGTCGAGCAGTCATCAGCAAAACATGCCGTCAAAAAAGCCCTCAGCCAAACCTTGCAAACGCAAAAGTTTACTAATGGTCGCCGGCTGGCTCAGGCTGATTTTACGACATCCGTCCTGCCACTCATTAACGAGGTCTTCGATGAATTAAACGAGTATATGGATTCCGATCATATCCAACAAAACTTCGATGAAAACACGATTGCCATCTATTCTAAGATTATCCAGCGTGGCCTGATTAATCCGGCTACCAAGCGTCATCCGGTGATGAACCTGCTCCGTAAACTGCGGCGATTGCAAAGCGAAATCAAGTTCCATACCAAGACTCGCACCTTTACCCATAAGCAACGTGCTCGTTACCAGCAAGAATACCTTAAGACACACCCTGAACAGCAGCAAATTATCGCCAACTTCCGCGATAATCGCCACGCTGTTTGGGCCTTAAACGCTGACACTCAAAGTTACGCCGACCAACTGCTGGCCAAGCACCTGGCAAAACAGATGATTGCTGGCCAAGAAACTGCCAATATCGACCAGGTTAGAAGAATCTTAGACCGATTCTTTGATTTAGTATCCCACGATTACCAGCACGTTGACGTAACGGTTCCTCCCGAAGCCTACATTCAGGCATTCGGCCATGAGTATCGTTTTGTTACCACTGAATTAGAGAAAAAGGCCATTTCACCTGCTCTGGGTGACCAACTCTACCATGAAATCAACCAAGCGCAGACCCTCCAATTGATGGACCTGACTGCTACTTCGGACTAAGTATTTCACATAAAAAACCAGGTACTTTGCTACAAAACAAAGTACCTGGTTTTTTCTTAATCTTTTAACAGCCCTAATTAGCCCTTAGCGCAACTTTTCATAAATTGGTAGAAGTGTTTGCAAAGCTTGAATTAACGTCTCTGTTAGCTTCTCCTGGCCCATTAAGGACGATTCAGCCGGTATCTTCAAGCCAACCAAAACTTCAGCGGCTTTAACCTTTTCATACCGATCCACCGCATTGGCATAGTTGGCCAACTCCTGATTTTCATTGACCATATGATTTAATGACAGGCAGTACTCACTTGGTAGCTGAGTAACTTGGCTAGCTACCGCCCGCAGCTTGGGTACAATCTCAGCCAAGTCCTTAGGCTTCATATTCTCCTCAACTGCCAAGTAAAAATACAAGTTATCCGCCCACAAACCCAACTCGAAATGGGGCATCATCTTATAACCACGCTTATTGGGGGCAAAGGCCACCCAAGTATTATCCGGCGCATTGGTCTTACGCATCTTATGTTTGGCGACGTGTGCATACCAATCTTGACCATCTTCTTTTAAAATCGGCAATGCCAAATCAGCAAAGGCCACAAACTTCGGATCAATGATTGCTCGAATTTTGTTCATCCGTCCGTCCAAAGTCGGGTCATCAAAAACAAGAAAATCCTGTTGATTAAACATTTTCTTCCTCCTTCTCCTTATCGTCCTTACTAAAGAACGGGAATTCCGTTAGCCATGTCATCAAGACAAAACCCACGACCAAAATCGTTGCCAAAAGATCCAACCAAATCAAGAAAACAGCAATCGACGCCAAGGACTGGTAAACACCGGATCGATGGAACTGAATATCAGCAAACCAAACAAAAACGCGGTTTAGGAGCATTAATAATGATAGGTCAATCAAGGTCCCCACAATGACTGCTAAAAAGGACGGCCGGGCAGCCTTCACCGGCAAGCGATAATTGGCCCAAATCAGAAAAATCCACAAGCCAATAATAACAAGCCAGCGAGTTGGTGAGGCAATCACAATCCCGGTCCAATGGTTAATCAGCAAGGCCGTAATATTTCCAATCAAAATAATGGCTGCAACGGTTACCAACATGACTATTAGCCATAGAAAAGCCCATAACCTTGAGAGAATCGGCAAACCCACCTCTTCCTTATCAGCAATTTTATTAAAGGTACTGCGCAGAACGGCCAAAACCTGTGATAGCGACCAAACAATAAAAATTAGTGAAAAAGAAAGATAAGATTTTGTATTGGTATGGGCAACCGAATTGACAATTGGTGTTAAAAAGTTAGCAATCGAAGAAGGCAGCATCTGTGCCAAAACGGTCACCACATGTTCCGTCTTCAAATTCAACGCCGCAATTGCCAACACGAACATAATCAACAGCGGAATTAGTGTCAGAACCACATAGTAGGCAAAGGTTGGCCCAACTAACGTTAACTGTGCACGGGTAAAATAGGTCACCAGGGCATCGACCCGGAAACGGCGGTCTAGATAGGCCCAGATTTTTTTAAAACGTTTTTTCATAAATCCTATTATGCCATAATTACAAGCAAAAAGACCTCACAGTTTGAGGTCTTTTTAAGTTGAAAAAAACTAATTTTAAAAATTAAACAGATGGAATTTGACCCAAAGCAGTTTGCGCTGCCAAATTCAAGACAGACCATTGACGGTCATAACCAGGTTGGAAGAAGAAGTCGGCCTCGGCCAAGTCTTCCAAGGTCATCTTGCCCTTAATTGCCAAGGCAATCGTATTGGCATGGGCAGTGACGTCGGCCTTTGATAAGACCTGGCCACCCAAAATTGCATGTGTCTTTGGGTTGAAAATCAGTTTCACGCTGATTTCTGGATTACCTTCCTTCACGAATTCAGGTCGGATTGTCGCTTCATACAATGAGGAAGCAATTTCTAAGTTCATCTTAGCTGCATTATTGGCGTTCACACCGGTTGTTGCCAGGTTGTAATCGAAGACTGGCAAAGCAGATGAACCGTTAACACCAGCAAATGAACGCGCAGGCTTGTCCATCGTCATCGTTTCAATCACGTAACGTGCTTCACGACGGGCAGTTGAAGCCAAAGCAATTGGCGCTGGTTGACCAGCTGGCGCAAAGAGTGGCAAGATGGCGTCCCCAATTGCGTAGACATCCTTGGCAGAAGTTCGCAAGTATGGGTCCGTCTTAATCCAACCACGTTGGTCTAAGTCGATCGTTCCCTGCAAGTACTTCGTATTTGGCTTAACACCAGCCGCAACAATGGCCAAATCAGCATCAAATACTTGACCGGCATCGTCCTTAACCTTTGTCAACGTACCATCCCCTTCAAAGGCAGCAACCGTATGACCGAGGTGTAAGTTCACTCCGTTCTTTTCCAATTCAACTCGAACCTTTTCAGCCAATTCAGCGTCAAGGTAGTTTCCCAATGGGCGGTCGATCAAGTCAATGACCGTCACCTTCTTGCCTGCCTTCGCAAAGACTTCAGCAGCTTCGATTCCAATGTAGCCAGTTCCAACGACGACAACGGAAGAAACGGCATCATCATGCAACTTGTCATAAATCTTGGTTGCCCAATCACGACCGCGCATCAGATAGACGTTATCCAAATCAGCACCGGGAACTGGAATTGTCGCTGGCGTAACACCAGAAGACAAAATCAACTTATCGTATGAATCTTCCAAAACTTCGCCGGTCGCCCAATTCTTGACGGTCACCTTCTTGGCGTCCGTGTCAATTCCAGTCACTTCGTGTTGCGTCAAAATCTTGCCGCCAAACTTTTCCAAATCAGCTGGCTTAAAGTTACGAACATCATCGCGGTCCGTCACCTTGTCTTCTAAGAATAATTCCATTCCACAAGACATAAAGGACACAAAGTCACCTGCTTCATAAACAGTAACTTGTGCATCTGGGTATCGAGTTAAAGCTTCATGTGCGGCTTCGTGACCACCATGAGAGGCACCAACAACAACAACTTTCATTTTCATCCTCCGTTAAAATAACTTCGATTTGCAATAACAAAACTTCACATACATTATAAAATTTTTTCAGCATTAAGCCAAGACTTTTTTAAAAAATTTCAGTTAGACCATTTTTCAAACTTTTTGTCTTAAAACAGCTTACCAATGCTAAAATGAATCACAATGGTTAAGAGCCCAATCCAAATATTTCTGATAACCGCTCGTTTCACCATTCCCTTTGATAAGAAAGCTGAAATGAGACCGGTCAAAGAAACGGCCACCACCGTTGCCAAAATAGCTGCAATATATTGGTATTTCATCGATGATAAAAGGAGTGCCAAAAGCGGCAGGGCACCACCAAGCGCTGCCGAAAACGTTGAAGCAAAAGAGGCCTCAATTGGTGAAACGTAGTGACCAAGGGTCATATCATATTTGACGGACAAAATCGTTTCCAATGGCTTTTGTGCTAACAACTCAACTGCGATGGCCTTGGCTGTTTCAGCGGTCACACCCCTGTCTTCATAATAGGCTTGAACTGTTGCCAGCTGTTCATCAAAGTTTTCCTTTAATGCCACTCGCTCGCGATCGACTGCCACCCGTTCACTATCCGACTGTGAAGAAACCGCTGCAAATTCACCCGATCCCATTGATAAGGCACAGGCCAACAAGTCTGACAACGCCGCAATGACAATCACAAGCCGATTCGTTGTCGCTGCCGCAACTGAGAAAACAACCCCAACAACTGTCAAGATACCATCGTTTGAACCTAGGATTCCTGCTCGAATCGCATTTAGCCGTTCTTCCATTGTTTGACCGCTCTTTTTTTCCTCACGGCGGTCACTAACTGTACTTAAAACATTTTTCATCTTTTTTCTCCCCCATTAGCGAAAGAGTGAACCGATTGCTAGCGTCACAGCCATTGTTAAAATTCCGGCAACAAGGTTCCTTAAAGCACCTCTAACCCGGTTAGCACCATTAATCACGGCGGCTAAATAACCTGTGATTAATAATGCTACTAAGACTGCTAAAAATGTCGCTACAATTCGCCACTCTGGTTTTGCTAAGCCCATCAATGTCATTGGAAAGGCTGCTCCGGTTGGGAAGGCGAAAAAAGAGACGATAGCGGCACCACCAGCAGAAACCTTGGAATTTAGCGAAAAGCCAAAGCGTTCGCGCACCATTGTTTCTAAAGGATCCTTTGCCATCATTTCTTTTGTCGCCTGCAAAGCCATCTGAGCTGAAATGCCATCAGCTTGATACTTATCTTTGACAAAATTAAATTCTTTGTTGTAATCTTGTTCTAACACCTTCGATTCCTCTTTGCGAGCGCGGTCTTGAGCGTCTCTCGATGATTCAACCGAGACATACTCACCCATAGCCATCGAGACCATGCCGGCAAGCGTTCCTGCAAAACCTGACAACATCACCGCCGTCAGGCTTTGGCCCGCACCGGCCACTCCAATAATAATACCGGCAACCGATAGAATCCCATCATTGCCACCCATGACGCCCGCACGAACCAAGTTGTTTTGGGCCATTAATGACTTTTTTTTCATTCTCAATAATCCTCCTCAATTAAGAATGGTTCTAATATAGTTTATCAGCTTCCTTTACGTTTGTCAAGAAAATGTGTAATTCTGATAAATATCTTTTCTAAGTCATTAATGTCCACTCTATTCTTATTTAGATAATTAATTAAGAATAATCCCAGTGTAAAGCCACAAATTCTAAAATATTTGTCAAGAAGTCTTTGAATTGTTCTAATCACATGTTATAATCGTAATGTATTCGATACATTAGGAGGGGAAAATATGCTTGATCAGCTGAAATCCGTTTTACAAGAACACAAACTTAAGGCAACTAATCAACGATTGACCTTGCTAGAGTACATGATGAGTCATGACACCCACCCTACGGCGGAAATGATTCATAATGATTTGCCAGATATTTCTCTAGCAACTGTTTATAATACTTTGGAAAAATTTGTTAATGCTAAATTAGTCGTCGTGATTGAGGGAATTTCAGATGGTAAGCGTCACTACGATGCCGCCTCTCATCCCCATTATCACGTCATTAATACGCAGACCAACGAGATTATCGATGCAGCTAACTTTGACCCTGCGCCCCTGATCAAGGCTGCCCAGGCTGCAACCGGTTTGCAAATTACCGAGTATCGAATTGATTTGTATGGCATCAAACCAAACGCGAACGACTAATTAACAATTGCAACACAAAAAACCAGTACTGAAAAATTTCAGTACTGGTTTTTTTGATGCTTATTGTCTTTTTAACTAATTTTAACTTGGCTTATTCATCACAGTATCCCAAAAGGCATTAATAATTTCCTTTGAGATACGACCATTTGTTCCATCCAAATAGGAGTTCAATCCTGGAATAGCCAAAGACATGGCAAATGGTTGACCTGGTACATAAGCCACCATTGACTCAGTATAAGTCGAATGACCATTGGTTGTTGTTTCGGCAGTACCAGTCTTGGCATAAACCTGTGGCGACAAGCCGTGCAAACTAGATCCCGTGTTATGTGGGTCTGAACCGTTGGCCACTCGGTACATTCCATTCTTAATGACATTCCATTGATCCGTGGTCAAAGAGACTTGACCTTGAAGTTGTGGTTGTGCCGTCCAAACGGTCTTTTGGTTCTTACCAGAAACATCACTCTGCAAAACCGAACCAACCAAGTGCGGCTGGACTAGGTAACCACCGTTAGCAATTACTGAAACGTAACGAGCCAACTGCATGGTGGTATAAGAATCATACTGTCCGAAGGATTCGTACAAATATTTTCCAATATTGGCACCGTCTGTCGGTCCACGATAACCCGCTGTTTCGCCATCAATATCGATTCCCGTCTTCGTTCCCAAGCCAAACTGTGCCAAACCATTGCGCAACGTTTGGAAGGCATCAGAACGAAGCTTCAACTGTTCACCCGGATAATAAGTCTGACCACCGATTTTCATTCCCAATTGAACGAAGTAAGTGTTCGAAGACCGTTCCAAGGCTGTTGGGGCATCAACGGCCACCGGACTACCACCCTGGTTCCAGTATGAAGTAATGTTTGGCGTTCCTTGAATCTTAATCGCCTGATCATACATCGTATTGTTCGTTGGGGTGACCACGCCTTTTTGGAAACCAGTGGCCAGGATAGCTGGCTTAACAACAGACCCCATGACGATGGCAGCATTAATGTTTCCTAACGGATTGGCCGTCTTCGTTCCAGTCTTACTATCACGACTAACCCCACCCATGGCATAAATTGCACCAGTATAGGGATTAATAACAGTCGCATAAGCTCCTTGCACATCACCCCCAGGCAAATTATCTTCCAAAATTTGTTGCACTTTCTTTTGGAAGGCAGAGTTGATGGTCAACTTCAAAGAGTCACCAGCCTGTCCCTCATACTTAATATCAGAACTCTTGACACCATTCATCGTCGAAATCACCGTTTGTGATGGTGACCCCTTCAATAGTGATTCATACTGCTTTTCAAGAGCAAAGCTACCAACCGGTTCATTTTGTGAATAACCCTGTGCCAACAGTGTGTGCAATCGGTCTTCCGGCAAACCAGTTGATTCATTGGTGACCGTACCAACCATTGGTTCGAAATCATTCCCCTCAGGATAATCACGAGAGAAAGACTCGCCAATCTTGATACCAGGCATATCAGACAACCGTTCCCCAATTTCAGCCTGTGCCTTATCGGAAACACCTGACTCTTGGATGTAGGTTGTTGATAGCGCGTAGGCTCCTGACATCTTTTGGAAAATCATCGCCTGGTTGGCATCAATATCCTTATCCAGATTATGATTCATCACGTACTGCGCTTGGTAAGTACTCAATTGAGTAGACGACCAACCATCGGCAGTCTTCCCATATTGCTTTTGCAACTTCGTTTGAATCTTTGTTGCTTCCGTTGAGTTTGTCACGAGATAGTAATCGGCCTTCGCCCGATTACTTAAACGACTAGTATCGATTGAAATATACTTGGATAGCGTCTTGGCAATTTTAGCAATCTGGGCCGAAGTCGTTGTTTTTCCTCTAGTATAAGTCACTGCCGCTTCGGGCTTATTACCGGTAATGACTTTACCGGTACTATCATAAATCAGGCCACGCTGGGCGCTACCTAATTCAACGGTTTCATCGGACTTGCTAACCTCTGTTTCAAAGGCTGGTCCCTGTTTGATTGTCAGAAAGGCCAATTGAATAATCAATGCCATTGTTAAAGCAATGACGACGCCTAAAAGTAATTTTAGCCGGGATGGCAAGTTTGCTCTGGCGTCATTTTTATCACGGTCTTCAAGGTAAGGATTGCGCTTCATTTGAATTCTTTCCATTTATGTTCATTATGATTCTCTCTACTTTACCATAAAAAGCGAATTTATCGCTAAATTTCAACCGAATTTTGTTATTCTAGAGGCATGAATAATTACAGACAAATCGCCCAAAAATACCTTTTTTCACCAGTCACGCTTTCCTTTCTAATTCCTGTTATTTTAATGACCGCCTATTTTGCTGGTCGCGGGATGACGCCCTTTGGTTCATCGACCATTTTAACGGTTGATTTGGGCCAGCAATACCTGGATTACTTTATTCAGTTTAAGCACACGATTCTATCTGATCCGTCTGCCTTTTTTTATTCCTTTTCATCAGGAATTGGTGGCGACATGGTTGGTGAATGGTCTTATTATTTAATGTCACCATTTAACCTCCTCTTCTTACTCGCCTCAACAAAAACCATGCCCATTTGGATTTTAGTCGTAACCGTTTTAAAAATCGGTTTAGCCGGCTTTTCGATGGCGCTTTTAATTAAGAAGATGAATTGGCTGTCAGGCTATTGGATTCTGATTTTTGCCATTAATTACCCACTCTCAGCCTGGTTTATCGCCAATGATTTAAACCTGCTATGGTTGGACACTGCCGCCATCTTCCCTTTGCTGATTCTGTCATTAGAACGACTCCTGGCCCACAAGGGTTCCGGGGCCTTTTTGGCAATGCTGGTGGCGACGATTATCACCAATTATTACATCGCCTGGATGGTGGGACTCTTCTTATTTCTTTATGTTCCCTTTCGCCTGCTTGACGGTCAAATCAAAAATCGGCTAAAAATTGTTTTCACATTGGTAAAATCAGGAATCTTAAGCATTTTTTTAACCGCTTGGCTTTGGTTACCGACCTACGCCCAACTGAAGATGGGGAAAACAACTCACAATTCCACCTGGCTATTCAAATTTGATAATAACCCACTGTTATTATTCCTGAAGTTAATGCCTGGTTCCTTTGATTTTGATCAAATGCAAACCGGTCAGGCTAATTTTTTAGTAGCACCATTAATTTTGATTGCTCTCTGGGCCTTTTTTGCTAGCAAAAAATTTTTACTTCGTGAAAAATTGATGGCCGCCCTCATCTTAGTGATTTTAATTTTAGCAACGACCTTTGCACCATTGATTTTACTTTTCCATGGTGGGCAATACCCCGTTTGGTACCCAGCTCGGTTCTCTTTTTTGATTTCCTTCTTTTTAATTGTCCTTGCTGCCAAGGGCTTTCAGCCAAATTGTCAGCCCAGCCTGTTCGCCCGTACTTTTTACCTTGTGGCTGTTTTAGCACTAACAATCTGGGGATCTAGCCAACTGCTAAAGGTATCTTACCTTGATAAAAATGCACTTCTCGGCTTTCTCTTCGGCTACCTTTTAACCATCCTGATTTTAATTGTGATCGACGGCAATCAAGTGAAGATGTTGCTTCTATTGATTGTGACCACTGGCTACCTGATTTTTAATGCTGGCAAGACGTTAAACCACCTTTCCTATCTAACAAAGGCCACCTATGAGGCTGGCGTTACCCGACTCACGGCAGTTTCCAAAGCAGCCACTAAGCACGATAATTCTTGGTATCGCATTAGTCAGGGCCTCAGTCGAACCTATAACGATGGCTTTTCGGCTAACTTTAAGGCTGGCAGCCATTTTTCATCCCTGCTCCCTGCCACTACAGGTCAGTTTTACCAAAACATCGGCCAAATCGAAGGTGATTCCAAAATTGCCTACGATAATGGCACTACCATCACCGATTCTCTGCTGGCCTTTAAATACTTTATCCAAACAACCGGCCACTTAAATACTAGTTCCGCCTATTTGAAACAAAGCAATCGTCCCGACTACAATCAGCAAAAGAGCGTTGCTAGTGGCAAAAATTGGGCACTAAAAGAGAATCCAACTGCTCTTAGCCTGGCCTATGCTGCTTCAAATCAGGCATTGACCACTCCACTATCCGTGCGTTACCCACTGGTCAATCAGGCAAACCTTCTTGCCAGCCTTGCCGGTCAATCGGACCAGCAATTACTTTATCGAGAACCTTTCCAGATTCTCAAAACTGAAAACTTAACAACGCCGACTGATTTGACGGGCGGGACAATTCAAAAGGTCAATAAGCATAAGAAAGCTATCTTAACCTTAGTTTACACACCAACAACTAATGATTCTTACTACCTTAATATTGGCGGCGCAATCAACCTTGATTCAGTCGACCTTCGACTCAATGGTGAACTCCTGACCCAGTCAAGTTCATATAACCATACGGTGGCCCTGAACCTCAACACCAACAAGAAGGACCAGCCTCAAATCTTAACAATTACCTTAAATGACGGGGCTAATTCACGTTACCTTGACGACTTCGCCATCTACTACTTCGATCAACAAGCCGTTAACCAAGACCTAGCAAAACTAAAACAACACTCACTAACCATTAAAAATGCCAATTCACGCAAAATTAGTGGTACGATTGTCACAACAGCCGACCAACCCTTAATTATGACTAGTATTCCAGCTGCCTCAGGTTGGCAGGCCAAGGTTGATGGCAAGGTGGTCAAAACAAAGACAGTGCTCCAAGGGCTGATTGCCATTCCGACACCCCCTGGTAAGCACCACGTAACCTTAACCTATACACCACCGCTGCTAGTGCCCGGTCTCTTTTTATCAATGCTAACAGCACTCTTAATCGCTGCCTATGCATCATTTAAAAAGAATCGACGACAAGCCTTGCGCCGAGGCTAGGACCGTGATATATTCAACGTGCTGTATTTTTTGTGCTACATGGCACTGAAAGGAAGAGAACCATGGCGGAAGAAAAGAAATTCCCAATGACGGCCGCAGGTCGTGACAAATTGCAAGCGGAGCTTGATGACTTAATTACCAAGCAACGTCCAGAAATTACTAACCGCATTCAAATCGCACGTTCATACGGCGATTTGTCTGAAAACTCTGAATACCAATCAGCAAAGGACGAACAAGCCTTTGTTGAAGGACGGATTGTGACCGTTCGCAAGATGATTGAAAACGCTGAAATTATTTCAGCTGACAACTCTGACAGCGATGAAGTGACATTGGGTAAGGAAGTAACCTTTAAGGAACTTCCAGATGAAGATCCCGAAACCTATACTATCGTTGGTTCTGTTGAAGCGGATCCAATGGCTGGTAAGATTTCAAATGAATCACCAATGGCTGCTGCCTTGCTTGGCAAGCATAAGGGCGACACCGTTAAGGTGCCATTGCCTAACAACGTTGAAATTCAAGTTGAAATCTTGTCTGTTAAGACAAAGCAAGACTAAATTAGAACACCATTCAATTCAGTTTGAGTGGTTTTTTTGATGTTAAGATAAAATCAGCAAAGCAAAAGGCGGGTCCTTCAATTTTTTGGAAGGGTCCGCCTTTCTGATTTATATTATGTTGCTTATATGATGAATTAATAAATTATGCGAAGGAGTGAATGTTACCAATCAAGATAGCACCAATCAAAACCAAGAGTGTTCCGGCAATGATAAACTTCATTTGAGTAGAAGTCTTCTTTTCATGCAAAATGTAGATACCACCAAAGGTACCAACAACGATACTCAACTGTGACAAAGCAGTAGCAATCGTTTGACCAACGGCCGGGTTAGCAGATGAAACGAACATGAAGATGTTTCCAACGGCCCAAACCAAACCAGTTACCAAGTTCTTCCAAGTTGGCTTTGAGAACATTTGCTTTCCTTCGCGGAAGACGAAGAGCACGATGATCAATGAACCGATTACCTGACCGATGGCCTGAGGACCAACGATGGCCGTCATGTAGTTCAAACCGTGACCGGCAGACTTGATGTCATCTGAAATATAACCAATCTTTGACAAGAAGTTAGGCAAAACGAAGTAGAGCATGAAGCCCGCAGTTGACATCACTAAGTAGAAGATTCCCTTAGCATCAATCTTTGAAGGCGTTGCGGCTGTCTTATCTGGCTTTGAAATGAAGGTTGCACCAGTCACGACCAAGGCGATTGAGATAACCCCAACAATCCACATAGCGGCGTTCTTCCACTCACCCAAGAGAGTGGCAGCCAACAGAGCGTTCATAATGATCTGGCCGGCTGTTGACAAAGGCATTCCCAATGAAACACCCATTTCCTTGAAGAGCAAGAACTGGAAAACCATCCCCATGGCCCAAACCAATCCTGATAGAATACCGACAACCCAGATTTCAGAACCAAGATAGAAGCCGTGTGGTAATACGAAACCGAAGAGTGTCAGCATTCCGAAAATCAATGCTCCAATTGACATTCCGAAAGTTTGTTGTGAGGCAGATCCGCCCATCTTTGTTGATACGAGCCCAACTGAACCCCAGAACAAAGCTGGGAGCAAGGCAATTAAAATTGCAAAATTCATAATGTTTAAGTTCCTTTCACTTATCTTACAAGCTATATTCTACACGAATGTAAACGGTTACACAACGTTTTTTACAAAAAAATTTCACGAAATAAAAAAAAACCTGACAAAGCAGACTTTCAAAGGTTAATTTTTATCGTATTGAGCTAAGTTCCAATTTTCAATAATCTGGATAATCAGCTTTGGATAACTAGGATCTGTGGCATAACCATCAGTTGACAATGCTTGGGCAGCATCCTTGTAATTTTTAGCAGCCAAGACATCAGCAAACTGGTTGGCATTCCAAGTATTTCCATTGGCGATTGTCTTAGCGTGAGCCTTCATGGAATCTTGATAAGAGTCGTAAACTGCAAAACGAGCATTCTTCGTCACCGTTTGACCGTTTTCAACTTCTTGAGTCTGCAAAACGACTGATTTACCAGCTGTTGTGTCATCCGTCTTCACACCATAGTAATTATTATACTTTGATGACAACGCAGAATCGTCCCAGTTTGATTCGTGGATAGCCTGAGCGATTGAAATTGACGCCAGAATACCATACTGGGATTGAAGACTCTGGCTATATGGCGCAATCTTCCTAATAAAGGCTAAACGCCGGTCAAACTCTTTCTTACCGCCGTTTTCCGCTAGCAAAATGGCTGTCGATGCCGGAATCTTATTGGCTTTCAATTGAGCATAATATGGCTTTAAGGTCTTATTCGTCTGTTTCAACATGGTCATGACCAAATCCTTGGCAGACTTTTCTTTCTTGAAACGATAGATTCCTGGATAGACGAAATCATACAAAGTCTGGTCACTCTTGGCATTTAAGAATAACTGTGGGTATTCCTTCTTAGCTTGAGCAATTAAATCACTATCACTATAAGCAGCCAATAAATCAGACTTTGATACACCAGCAGCATCAGCAATTGTTTGTGCCGTCTGCTCTGCTGTCTTCGTATTTGAAATAAAGGTATAGCCGGAAGACAAAACCGGTTCAGCTCCAGAACCCTCTGTTAATTCTTGGTAAATCTCAGCAATATCTTGAACCTGTGACAAGGGATAAGTGCCACCCGCAATATCTTTAGCCCCATACTTATTTGCATAACTAACAAAGTAGCGACTATTGCGGATAATCCCCTCTTTTTGCAACTGGGCACCGATTTCCTTGACGCTCGCCTTGTCCTTGACTGTAACCATCGTGACCGCGGTGTCATTTGGATTCTTTGCCTGATATCCCTGGCGATTGAACCAGAAGGCCCCACCAGCTGCTAATAGCAAAACGAATAGGATCATGATAATTCGGAACCGCCAACTATGTTTTTTGCGTTTCTTTGACGATTGCCGACGTTTTTCAAATTCCATCAGTAATGTTTCCAATCTTCAATCTTATTTCGCCTGATCAACTCGATTTGTACGGGAGTTTAACCAGCAACTCCTAGTATACTACCCTTTATAAAGAAATATAATTAAAAAAACATAACGAGTGCAAGCAGCGTTGTACTCATTATGTTTTCCTTTGATTAAGTAATTATAAAATTAAGCCATCAATTCTTGCACATCTCGAGCAATCATCAATTCTTCATCAGTTGGCACAACCAAAGTCTTAATCTTGGCATCAGCAGCTGAAACATCAGCCTCTTCACGGCAACCAGTGTTCTTATCCTGGTCAATCTTGATGCCAAAGTAACCTAAGCGGTCAACGACTTCTTCTCGAACCCAATCAGCATTCTCACCAATCCCGGCAGTAAAGACCAAAGCATCGGCACCACCCATTTCAGCAATGTATTGACCGATGTAACGAACAACACGGTCAACAAAGATTTTAATTGCCAAATCAGCCTGTTCGTTGTCCTTACGGGCAGCCAAGAGATCACGCATATCACTTGAGACCTGTGAAATTCCCTGCAATCCTGATTTCTTGTTCAGAATTGTCAACATGTCTTCATTTGACAAATTTTCCTTGGTTTGGATAAAGTTTACCAATGAAGCATCCACATCCCCTGAACGAGTCGCCATCGTCACACCTGCTAATGGTGTGAAGCCCATTGATGTATCAAATGACTTACCGCCCTTAACAGCCGTAATTGAAGCACCGGCACCAAGGTGCAAGGTAATCAACTTCAAGTCCTTCAAATCCTTGCCTAAGATGTCAGCAGCACGACCGGCAACATAACGATGTGAAGTTCCGTGAGCACCATACTTACGTGCACCATACTTTTCATAGTATTCATAAGGTAATGAGTAAAGGTAGTTCACCTTTGGCATTGTCTGATGGAAAGAAGTATCAAAGACGGCGACAGAAGTTGCGTCTGGCAATAACTTTTGGAAAGAACGGATGCCCAACGCGTTGGCTGGGTTGTGCAATGGTGCATAATCAGCCAATTCATCAATCTTAGCTAAGACATCATCGTTCACCAAAACAGACTTGTCAAAGTATTCACCACCAGCAACAACGCGATGACCAACACCAACGATTTCGCTAAAGTCTTGGATAATATCCAATTCTGACAACTTTTCAAGCATCAAGTTAATGGCAACTTGGTGGTCCTTGATGGCGGTAACGGTCTTAAACTTAGCCTTGTCACCAGATACCTCAACATCAGCATTCTTGGCCGCTTGATCATTGGCCGCAAACTTGATCGTTACAATGGCATCATCCATTCCGATTCGTTCAATTAACCCTTGGGCGATTACTTGCTCTTGTGGCATCTCTAAGAGCTGAAACTTCAATGAAGAACTACCGGCATTCACTGCCATAATCTTTGCCATGAAAAAAATCCACCTATCTTTGTTTTTTAATTCATTTCTAACTTACTTTAGTTTACCCCAGGCTTGGATATCTTGCAAAAATTCTTGCAAGGCCTTTTGGTCCTTAACGGAAGGATACTGTCCCATCAAAACTTCTTGCTTTGGCAGCGCATCTTTCTTCCGTAAAACCAAGAAAGCTTTCGCCTGTTCTTGATTTTGGAAATACTCTGCTGGCAGTGACAAGAATGCCTTTAATTGAGCCTTTTGTGAGAATAATTTCAGGATTGACTCATGCCGTGGCCCTGTTAATAAATCATTTGGCACGATGAGATAGATCCAACCATCATCCCTCACTAAGTCTAATGATTTTTCAATCATTAAATAATGAGCATAAGATTGGCCATCTTGTTCTGAAAAGGCTGTGACAAAGTTTTCTGGTGCTTCTTGCGGGTAGTAACCGATTGGTAAATCACCAATCACAACATCAGCAGGCGCAACTTCCTCGTTTTTCAAGCCAACAACATCCCCCAAAAACAGTGTTGGGTCTTCTTTAAGCGCAGCTGCCAATTCACTGGCCAAATCAAGCTGACCTTCATCGTTATCAATCCCAATTAAATCGTGGGGCAAAAGGTCATGACGACTAAAGCTTTCAACAATTGTCCATAGGAGGTTGCCAGTGCCAATGACCATGTCATTGATACTCGTTTGTTCACTAGGATTAGCTGTCTGGTAAATCAGATCGCCCAAAAGATAACCAATACCATCTGGGGTTAACTGAAGGTTTGCTGGTACTTTATCCTCTCGATCAGCTTTCAAAACCAAAAGTTGTAAGATATTACGTTGGTCGCTGAAAGACAATCTTGGCCAGTCAATCTCTTCTAACGACTGTAAAGCCTTTTTAGAATCATCAGCCAATTGGTCATGGTCGGAGCTAAGAATCTCTTTTTTATTTAACCTCTCTAAAGCCATGACAAGGGCTTCTCGATTGGTCGTTTTTTCTTGATTTTTCACCGTCACGACGGCTTGATCAATTTTTTCAAAATATGCAGGAATTTTTTGATTTATCATGGTTTTATTTTAGCCCTTTTTGCTAGTCTAGACAAGGCTAAGGGGCTAAAAGTGGTCGCCAGTAATCCTGATGTTTGATAGTAATTTTAATCTGCTTTTCCCCCGATTCAATTAACCAAGGATCACCCTGAATTTGGCCAGATTGTTGATTATCTTGGTAAAACAATCGCGATGCTTCAATTTGCCTTGTATCGATGATAGTCGTTTCCAACAATAATGATTGGCTATGCAGCTTTTGGTGAAAAATTTTTGTCTGTAAAAAGAACAGCAAGCCAATGAGTGTCAATGCCAAAATTGTCGGTAACAGTAAGTAGGCTGGCTGACGGTTTCGCTGCTGGCGTGCCTGATTATTAAACATCTTTTACCCTTCTTCTACAATGGCCTATTTCGTGTTAGGCAAAAAAAGTGTGCCGCTCGCTTTCTCATGCCCCCGATCAAAAACAGTCAAAAGCTGATAGGTTCCAAAATTATCAATCCGTAAATCATCAATCCCATGTAGCAAGAGCACGCGACCATGATGAGTCCCAGCCAAAACTAAGTCATGCTTAGCAATTTTCAACGTAACCGGATCGCCAATGGTCTTCTTCAGCTGAATTTCACGCACTTGAACTTGATCAAGTTGATAGTTTTGCCGACCCAACTGTGTTAAAGCCGCTTGAAAATCCATCTGCATATCTTGCGTCTGCCCCCTTTTACTTTGTGGCAAAATGACCATTATTGCCTCAAAAACCATTGCCGCCACAAGGAGTGCCAGGATTGCTTCCACCATGGTAAAGCTGTTCCGGCTATTTTTACTTTGAACTGCCGTCATGGTTGGCTTCTTCCTTTTGCTTTTGATTTTGGTCAACAAAAGACTGCCATCTCTCTAACGCCTTTCTTTTTTCCTGGTTGGCCGCCTTATTCTGCAAAATCAGTTCTCGCTGCTTTTTCTGATAGTTGCGTAACGTTTCTAGTTCAAAAAGAACCACACCAGTAATCAGCGTTAGTGCCATCACCCCCTCAACAAGGGCAAACCCTGACGATTTTCTAGACTTTCTCAAAACGATAGGTACCACCTCCAAATTGGAAAATAAGACGCCAGGTTACTTGGCCCTGGTGCCAAGAAATATGACCGGGGGCCACATAGCCACTCGGCTTAATCACGACTTTTGCTGTCTGATCAACTTTACTTTTTACTGGGTAAGAAAGCACTTCTTGACCAATCACCAACTGGTCTGATTGAAAATCGAGAATACTTTCAACCTCTTTTGCTTGTGCAAATAGACGGGCTCGTTGAAAATTGGCAGCAAATTGCTGTTGAAAATCTGCAAAACTCTGCTGATTTTGCCTCGGCCGTAAGGCTAATCCAATCCCAAGCAAAAGTGCTACCAGACTTAGAACAATCACGGATTCGATCAAGGTAAAGGATTTAAATTTTAGCTTCATGACCTGCAATCACAATTTTGAGTGCCTTAACTTTTTCAAGCTGTGCCTTGGTCAAGTAATTTTCCTTTGCTAAATCATCCATTGTGACCTGTTTCTTTTCTGGGTGGTCGTTAACATACAAATCAACCTGTGTCTGTACAGTGGCGACCATTGCCTTTGCATGGGTTTGCTGCGCCTTATCTCGTTGTTGCGTTAAATTCGGCAAAATCAGTAACATCAACAGACCAATAATGAAGAGTACTACCGTCGCTTCAATCAATGTGAAACCGTTTTTCTTCGCTGCTATCCGCCGATTTTTTGCTCGGACTACTGCATGGCAAGCCTTTGATTGACAAATTTTACGATGTTCACGTTTAAGCCAAAAACGTTTGTGGGGTTGAAAAAAGGACCGCTGGTTGAATAAACCAATCTGCATCGTCTGGTTCATCGGATGGGATTGATGGTGACAGTAATCCCGGGGCCTCCCAGCCAATCGAGACCGTCCCCCCGTTCCAGTTTGTGTATGCTTAACAAAGTCAGCTGTGTGCGTCATATCGACATTCCTCCTAAATTTTTATACAACGGTAATAGCATTGCGAGGTATAACAAAACAATGGTCAGTCCAATCAAGGCAAAAAAGATTGGTTGGATGAGGCCTAATAATCGACTGACTTGGCGGTCAAACCGTTGAAATTCGCTTTTGGCATAGTAAGTCAAGTAGGTACCAAGTACTAGCCCGGTAAATCCCCTATCTAAATAAGTCGCTAGTGGCTTTTTCAAATAAGATTGATTGCCAATCCAACTTTGCAAAGTTTGACCGCTTTGCACGGCACCTTGGGCTCGCTTAGCAATGGCCACAACCAGTCCGTTTTTCTTAGCGGATAAGGCCGCAAAACGATTAATCACATTGGGCAGCGTGTGGCCTGCTAACAGCAAAATTCCCAGATGTTCTGCTAGCAGATAAGTTAAGAGTGTCTGCATCAGCCTGCCCAAAAAAGGGACCCGAGCGACAACTTGAATTCGTTGTAGTGGTGCTAAACGCTTCAGTAAGAAAATCGAAATAATAATCATGACTAAGACAAGGCCAAAGAGAAAAGCTAAGCCATGCAAATAAAAGAGAGCAGGATTGGTGCCTGGACCTTGACTCCCCTTTTGTCCGGCCGACAAAGCATGAAAAATGGGATAAAGATACATTTCCATCCCCACAACCAGGGATAATAAAAAGACCAATAAAATCACCGGATAAGTTAGAATCTGGCGGAGCTTTTGTTTGTAGCGCAACACTTGGTCAAAGTTACTCGCCAAAGCGGTCAGCGTTTGGTCAAAATTACCATGTAACTGACCCAAATCAAGATAAATTCCAACCGAAGGACTTAAAACTTTCCCCAGACTTGTAGCTAACGGTTGGCCATGCTCCAACTGGCCACGGATGGTCTGTAGCCTTTCTTGCCAACCTGGATGGGCACTCGCTAAAACATCGAGACTCAACGATAAGGCATAACCAGATGCCGTTAACTCACCAAGCTCGGCTAAAAAAAGAACCTGGTCACTTTCAGAAAAACGTATTTTTCGTTGCAGACGCATCGATTAAACCTCCTGATTTCCTTGTTGGTAGCGTTTTACATTTTCTGCATAGGGACGGTGATGAGTTACTTCACCCGACTGCCAGTTAGCCACCCCGCACACAACCCCCAGCTGACCATCTAAATCTGGAAGCAGGCGCTGATAAACTGTCTTAACTAAGGCTTGGTTCAGTAATTGACGGTCAAGGCCGAGATTGAGCAAGCGGCCAAAAACTGCTAGTTCAGAATTGGCATGCAAAGTACTCAACACCAAATGACCAGCTAGGGCTGCTTGAAGGGCGGCCTGAGCAGTCTTGGCATCACGAATCTCGCCAATCACTAATAGATCTGGCCGGTGACGCAGGGCCACCTTAATTAAGGATTGGTAATCAATTCCTGCCTGTTCGTTGACCTGCAGTTGCAAAAAAGCTGGCTGATAGATTTCAACCGGATCCTCAACCGTTAAAACAACTTTGCCTGGTGACCAGGCAGCCAACAAGCGATAAAGGGTACTAGTCTTACCTGCCCCTGTGGGGCCGGCTACCAGATAGAGGCCAGCGCTAATTTTTTCGGCAACTAAGTCTGCAAAGATTGCTGGCTCAAACCAGCGGTTTTGCGACAAATCAGGATAGATTAGCCGTAAAACCGCGCTTTCCTGTCCCAAAAAGTCGCCAACGGTTGAAACGCGGATAAAGCCCTGACCAAAATCAAAGCGTCCCAGTTGTGGCCGACGGCTCTCGGCCAAATTTAAACCCGCCCGGTACTTAACCACAGCTAAGGCTCGTTTTCCAAAATCTGCTTCCATCACTGCCAGGATTCTCACTTGACCCAAAATTTGCGCTCGTACCTGGTAATTACCACCTTCTGCCGGTAAAAAATAAAAGTCTGTTACCTTTTTCGTCTGCCCCCATGCTAGGACTGCTTGAATCCAATCAGCGGGGTCTGCTCGTTCATGTTCGGGCCAATTGGCCAAATTCTTGATCATGGTGTCCTCCTTTCATCGCTAGTGAGTAAGACGACCAATTCAGCAAAAAATTGCTCAACTTCAAAGCGTTTGGTTAACCAATTTTTTTTGCTTCATTGCCCTCTATACAACACTATTGGGTTAGACGAGGAAAGCTTTGAAAAACAAAAAAGACCGAATTCAATGAATTCGATCTTTTAAATAAGCATGATTAATTTTTACTGATTTTTTTCTTGGTTCAAAGCTGCTGCAAAAGTATTTTCCAACAGAGTGGCAATGGTCATTGGACCAACACCACCTGGAACTGGCGTAATGAAGGATGCCTTCTTTTCGGCCGAGGCAAATTCGATATCACCGGTCGCCTTACCATCGACAACGTTCATCCCAACATCAACCAAAACAGCACCATCTTTGATTTGGTCACCAGTAATAAAGTTCGCAATACCTACTCCAACGACAACGATGTCCGCATCCTTGAGAGAATCCAGGAGCATTTCGCGTGGTGTGTAACGGTGAGCCAACGTCACCGTTGCGTTCGCGTTATTCAGCAAGGCAGCCATTGGGCGACCAAAGAGTTGAGAGCGACCAACGACAACAGCCTTCTTACCATATGGATCAATGTCATAATGCTTCAACATCGTCATCACGCCTTGAGGAGTGGCTGCCACGGCGTATTCACCAGGTTGGTCACCAAAGAGCATTCCCTGGTTGAAAGCACCTAATCCATCAACATCCTTTTCAGGGGCGATAGCTGAGAAGACCTGCTGGTCGTTAACAGCTTCTGGCAATGGTGCCTGAACCAAAATACCAGTCACGCTTGGATCTGCGTTTAAATCTGCTACAATCTTTAAGACGGCTTCTGTTGTCACATCGTCAGCAACCGCAATATCCTCAGTGGCAATGCCAACCTTGGCTGCTGCGCGTTGCTTCATGCCAACATAGAGACGTGATCCATCATTTTTTGGATCAAAAACAACCGCTAGCTTTGGACTCAACCCAGATTCCCTGACCTTGTCCGCCAGTGCGATTTTGAGGTCCTTTGAGAGGGCCTTTCCGTCTAAAATAGTTGCCATTATGTTTCTCCTTGTTCATGATTTTCCGAACGTTTTATTATAAAATATCTTTGTAAGACCATTTTATCAGAATAAAACTGTTTTTTGTTTACAGAAAGGTAATTTTTCATGTCTGACAACCGTATTTCTTGGGATCAATACTTTATCGCACAAGCCGCCATCCTCTCAACCCGGTCAACTTGTACTAGACGTCACGTTGGTGCCATCCTCGTGAAGGACCATCGCATTATCGCCTCTGGCTACAACGGTGCCGTTTCCGGTACTCCTCACTGTACAGAAGTTGGCGACTATATCGTTGATGGTCACTGCATCAGAGCCGTTCACGCTGAACAAAACGCTCTCATGCAAGCCGCCTCGATGGGGATTGCCGTTGAAGGATCAGAAGTCTATGTGACCGATGTTCCCTGCGTGCAATGTACAAAACTTTTGCTGCAAGCCGGCATTACCAAAATTAACTTCATGCGCGACTATCGCAATGATGAATTCGCCGAGTCCCTCTTAAAAGAAAAAAACGTTGCCTTAGTCCAAGTTCCCTTCGAAGCCCAAACGGCTGAACAAATCAATCTCGCTCAATTTATTAAAGACTAGACCCAAGAAAAAGCAAGGAGGACTCCTTGCTTTTTTGCTATACTGAGAAGGATTAATTTTTATTAAAGGGGACTTACTCATGAGTCAAAACGAACAAACATACCTCGATCTGGCCGCTAAAATTTTGAACGAAGGCCATTACAAGGACGATCGGACCGGGACCGGAACCTATTCAATCTTCGGAACGCAAATGCGTTTTGACCTCCAGGAAGGCTTCCCTCTGTTAACCACTAAAAAAGTTTTCTTCAAGCTGATCAAATCAGAATTACTCTGGTTTTTGCGTGGCGATAATAACATCCGCTTCTTGTTGCAAAACAACAACCATATCTGGGACGAATGGGCTTTTAAAAACTGGATTGAGTCCGATGAATATAGCGGACCAGACATGACTGATTTTGGCTTGCGTTCACAAACCGATGCCAAATTTAATGCCATCTACCAGGAACAAAAGGACATCTTCGTCGACAAAATCTTAAACGATGATGACTTTATGGAAAAGTACGGTTATATCGGTGAGGTTTACGGTAAGCTCTGGCGATCATGGGCATCTGTTTTACCCGATGGTGGCACCACAGACCAAATCAGCAACTTAATCGACCAAATCAAGAACAATCCGAACTCTCGACGTTTGATTTTGTCTGCTTGGAATGCCGAAACGACTCCACAAGCACCACTACCATCTTGCCACGTTTTGTCGCAGTACTATGTCAGCGAGGGTAAGCTCTCAGCACAACTTTACCAACGTTCGGGTGATTTCTTCTTAGGTGTGCCCTTCAACATCGCTTCTTATTCGCTGTTAATCCACATGATTGCTGCCCAAACCGGTCTAGAAGTTGGTGACTTCGTCCACACTATCGGTGACACACACATTTACAAGAACCACATCGACCAAGTCAAAGAACAAATCAGTCGACCAATGCATCCATTGCCAAAGCTTTGGCTAAACCCTGAGGTCAAATCAATCTTTGATTACACCATGGATGATATTAAAATTTTGGATTATGAATCAGAACCAGCTATCCGAGGTGCGGTTGCAGTTTAAGCAAGATCATTTACATCCGAATATTATTAAAAATAAAACGGCAGTGACCATTTAACTTTAGATGGTCACTGCCGTTTTTATTGTTCTTTAGGACTGCCCTGATTTTTCATCGCGATTTTCACGGGCAATATCCCGGTCCATAATTTTTTTCAAATACTTAGCCGTATAAGATTCGGTGTTTTTCGCCACCTTTTCCGGTGTACCAGTGACCAAAATCTTCCCACCGCCGGCACCACCCTCTGGACCCAAATCAATCAACCAGTCGGCTGACTTGATCACATCCAGGTTGTGTTCGATGACGACGACCGTATTGCCGGCATCAACCAAGCGGTTCAAAACCGTTAGCAAGCGAGCAATGTCATCAGTGTGCAAACCGGTTGTTGGTTCGTCGAGGATATAAATCGTTTTCCCGTTTGTCCGGCGATGTAACTCAGAAGCCAACTTCATTCGCTGTGCTTCCCCACCTGATAGGGTGGTTGCGGACTGGCCTAATTTTACATAGCCCAAACCAACGTCATTAATGGTTTGCAAGCGACGTGCAATCTTTGGAATTGGTGCAAAGAAATCAAGAGCTTCCTTGGCGGTCATATCCAAGACCTGAGAAATCGTCTTGTCCTTGTAAGTGACTTCCAAGGTTTCGGAGTTGTAGCGAGTACCGCCACAGACCTCACAGGCCACGTAAACATCCGGCAAGAAATTCATCTCAATCTTGATGACCCCATCACCACGACAGTTTTCACAGCGGCCACCCTTCGTATTGAAGGAGAACCGTCCCTTGGAGTAGCCACGAAGTTTAGCCTCATTTGTTTGGGCAAACAACTCGCGAATATCATCGAAGACACCCGTATAGGTTGCCGGATTAGACCGTGGCGTTCGACCAATTGGTGATTGGTCAATGTCGACCACTTGCTCTAGGTTTTCAATTCCTTCAACCGAGCGGTAGGCACCAGGCTTATTTGAATTCTTATTGAGTTTTTGCTTCAAAACTCGCTTCAAAATGGTATTGACCAGTGTCGACTTACCCGATCCAGAAACACCCGTAACGGCCACAAACTTTCCCAATGGGAACTTCGCCGTAATGTTTTTCAGGTTATTTTCCTTCGCTCCCCGAATAACAATTTCTTCGCCATTACCCTTGCGACGAGATTTTGGGACCGGAATGTAGCGTTTCCCTGAGAGGTACTGGCCAGTCAAAGATTTGGGATTCTTCATGACTTCGTCCGGTGTACCAGCAGCCATAATTTGGCCACCAAGTGACCCAGCCCCAGGGCCCACATCAATGAGGTAGTCGGCAGCCTCCATAGTATCTTCGTCATGTTCAACGACAACCAACGTGTTCCCCAAATCGCGCATTGACTGCATCGATGCTAACAGTTTATCGTTATCACGCTGGTGCAAACCAATCGATGGTTCATCCAAAACATAGAGGACCCCAGACAAATTTGACCCGATTTGTGTCGCCAAGCGAATTCGTTGCGATTCCCCACCAGACAATGTGGAAGCTGACCGAGACAACGTCAAGTAATCCAGGCCAACGGACTGTAAGAAACCAAGTCGATCTTGAATTTCTTTTAAGATTGGCTGGGCAATTTCTTGATCTTGGGGGCCAAAGGTCAAATCAGCAAAATAAGCCAATTCCTCATCAACTGGCAAATTAGTAACATCACCAATATTGCGGCCACCAACCTTGATGGACAAGGCCGCCGGGTTTAACCTGTATCCATGACATGCTGGACAAGTCAGTTGCGTCATGTATTGAGCCATCTGGTCACGAGTAAAGTCGGAATTGGTTTCCTTATAACGCCGGGAAACGTTGTTCAGCACCCCTTCAAAAACCTGGTCAGCATCACGAACGCCACCAAAATCATTTTGGAAGTGGAAGTGGAATTCCTTCTCACCCGATCCATACAAAATCAGGTCCTGGTCCTTCTTCGACAAATCCATGAAGGGCACATTTTGATCAATCCCAAATTGTTCACAGAACTGTTCCAGCAGTGCTGGATAGTAGTTAGAAGAAATTGGGTTCCAAGGCGCCAAAGCACCCTGTTTCAACGTCAGAGTATCATCTGGCACAACCAGATCCAAATCGACCTCTTGAGTCGCTCCAAGCCCCTGACAGACAGGACAAGCCCCCATCGGTGCGTTGAAAGAAAAGAGCCGCGGCTCCAATCGGCCAACCTTAAAATCTTTCAGGTCGCCCAAATAGTGGTCTGAGAACCGCAATGGCGCAGGAACTTTCTCGTCACCACGGCCAACCGGCTCCAAGACCACTAAACCGCCAGCTAGGTTCGTGGCTGCTTCAATCGAATCGAAAAGGCGAGACCGGGCATCAGCACGCAAAACAATCCGATCCACCAAAACATCAATATCATGGAAACGATTACGTTCCAAAGTGAGGTCGTCAACCGTATCAAGTTCAACAATCTCACCATCGATTCGAGCCCGTAAATAACCCTGCTTTTGCATCTGAGCAAAGGCCTTTTCGTGGGTACCCTTCTTGTGCTGGATAATCGGTGCAAAGACCTGCAAACGAGTTCCCTCAGGTAACTCTTTTTGAGCATATTCGACCATCTGATCAATCGAATGCAGAATTTTCGTCCCATCCTTTGGATCATCAGGCTTCCCCACTCGAGCAAACAACAAACGGAAGTAATCTGAAATCTCGGTTACCGTTCCGACTGTTGATCGAGGATTATTCGAAGTTGTTTTTTGATCAATGGAAATGGCCGGTGAAAGGCCGTCAATCGAGTCGACGTCGGGCTTATCCATCTGCCCCAAGAATTGGCGAGCATAGGCGGATAGGGATTCCACGTAGCGACGTTGCCCCTCGGCATAGAGGGTATCAAAAGCCAGAGAAGACTTTCCAGATCCGGATAAGCCAGTCACAACCGTGAGGGATTCCTTTGGTATATCAACATCAATATTTTTTAAGTTATGGGCACGAGCCCCGCGAATTTCAATTTTATCTTTCGCCATAAAATCCTCTTTCATGGTCAAACGAGCACTCACTCGCTTGGCAAGTTCACCCCTGTTTTATCACATCGGTGACCTGAGGCCAACCTTTAACGGCCGGCCCGTTTCTTTAATTTCATAATGTTATCGCGAATTTTAGCAGCAGTCTCAAAGTCTAGGCCCTTGGCCGCCGCCTTCATTTGGCTAGTGAGGTTTTCCAAAATTTCAGTCTGGTCTGATTTTGGTAAATCAGCAAAGTCAACTTGCGTTAAGTCAACGTCTTCAACTTCTTCAGCTGCCTTGCTTGCACTAATTAAGTCGCGAATTTCCTTTTTAATTGTTTGTGGCGTGATGCCGTGTTCCTTGTTATACGCCATCTGAATGTCACGACGACGAGCCGTTTCATCCATGGCTTCCTGCATGGCCCTTGTCACCTTATCGGCATACATAATCACGTGGCCGTTCGCATTTCGAGCAGCACGACCAATTGTTTGAATCAACGAGCGTGGATTACGCAAGAAACCTTCCTTATCAGCATCCAAAATGGCCACCAAAGAAGTTTCGGGGACATCAATTCCTTCACGCAACAAGTTAATGCCGACCAGCACATCGTACTTGCCCAAACGTAAATCACGGATAATCGCCGTTCGTTCGAGTGTCTTGATATCGGAATGGAGGTAGGCAACTTTGATGCCAACATCCTTCAAATAGTCCGTTAAATCCTCTGACATTCGCTTCGTCAAGGTGGTGATAAAGACACGCTCATTTCGTTCAATCCGCAGGTTAATTTCACCCACTAAGTCATCAATTTGTCCCATCACTGGCCGAACTTCAATTTCCGGATCCAACAGGCCGGTTGGTCGAATGATTTGCTCAACAATATCACGTTTTGGTACCCGAGAAAGCTCATAATCCCCTGGTGTCGCCGACATATAAATAATTTGGTTGACGTGCTTCTCAAACTCTGGCAGTTGCAAAGGGCGGTTATCCAATGCTGAGGGCAAACGGAAACCATAATCAACCAACGTCTGCTTCCGGGCGCGGTCACCATTGTACATCCCACGAACTTGTGGCATCGTCACGTGACTTTCATCCACAACAATTAAAAAATCATCGGGGAAGAAATCTAAGAGGGTAAATGGTGGTTCGCCCTCTTTGCGACCGTCCATCCAGCGTGAATAATTTTCGATTCCAGATGTAAAGCCCATTTCATTCAACATAGCCAGGTCATATTCGGTTCGCTGCTTGATTCGTTGAGCTTCAAGAAGCTTGCCCTCTTTTTCAAATTCCTTGACCTGGTCTTCCATTTCTTGGCGAATACCAACTAAGGCTTCCTTCATCCGCTCATCATCGGTCATAAAGTGCTTCGCTGGGAAAATGGCGACATGGTCTCGTTCTGAAACGACCTGCCCCGTCAAAGCTGAAATTTGTCGAATGCGGTCAATTTCATCACCGAAAAATTCAACCCGCATGGCCAATTCATCCTGGGAAGCCGGGAAAATTTCAATCACATCGCCTCGCACCCGGAAAGTGCCACGCTGAAAATCAATATCGTTACGGGTAAATTGGATGTCAATCAGATCGCGCATCAATTGATTACGACCATATTCGTTACCAACCCGCAAAGAAATCACATGGTTTTGGTATTGGTGCGGATCACCCAAACCAAAGATTGATGAGACTGAGGCAACGACAATCGTATCATTGCGTTCAAAAAGCGAAGCCGTTGCCGAATTCCGCAACTGGTCAATTTCATCATTAATCGCGGAATCCTTTTCAATAAAGGTATCCGAAGAAGGCACATAGGCCTCTGGCTGGTAGTAATCATAGTAGGAAACAAAGTATTCGACCGCATTATGTGGAAAGAATTCCTTTAATTCTGAATAAAGCTGACCAGCCAAGGTCTTGTTATGTGACAAAACCAAGGTTGGCTTATTGTTTTGGGCAATCACATTGGAAATTGTGAATGTTTTCCCTGTTCCGGTTGCCCCGAGCAAAATCTGCTCTTTGACGCCATCTTTTAAACCCTTCACAAGTTTATCAATCGCTTTCGGCTGATCACCAGTCGGTTGGTACTTTGAAACAACTTCAAAGCTTTGATCTTTTTGCGGTGTAATCAAGATATATCCTCCTCGCCTGGTAAAAAAATCACTCAGGAACATTATAACAAATATAACAAAAAACGAACACATGTTCTATTACTTGAACGTGTTCGTTTTCTTGTTTTGCTTTTTATTTCAGCTCCGGTGCATCAGTTTTGTAATCCGATACGGTTGATTGGCCGTTACGTAAGGCCAAAATCGAAGTTGGGCTCGACGACTGACTCGCCTTCAACGCTTTCAACGTATTGGCCTTCGTATAGTCATACGATTTTTTATCAATTTGGTGGAAATTCCAACGATTCTTATCAAAACGAAGCAAGTCACCTGTAATCACCTTATCCGAATTTGACAGTGACTCATCAACGTATGACTGCACCCGCTGGGCTGTTGCCTTTAACGCTGGATTATTATCAATCGACAATTTCTGACCAGTCTTACTATCGAAGTATTGGTTCTTATACTTTTTATAAGTTGGCGTCGTCCAATCACCATCACGGAAAGCAACAATTTGCGGATTCTGAGTTGACAACAAATCGTGACCGAACATGGTCATCCCTTCCGTAGAAACCCCCAAAAGGTTCATCAAGGTTGGCATCATATCAATTTCGCCACCGTAGGTATCGTTGATGCCCCCCTGCAAACCAGTTGCATGAATCATGAATGGCACCTTTTGGAATTGGGCTAAGTCATAATCACTCACGGAAGTCTTACCAAGCAATTTCGCAATGGCAGGCTTGTGGTTTTCAGAAATACCATAATGGTCACCGTACAAAACAAAGACAGAGTTATCGTACAACCCAGCTTGCTTGAGATAAGCCATCAATTCGCCGAAAGCCTGATCAAGGTAATGAGCAGTTTGAACATAACCATCAACTGTCGTATCACCGGTCTTTGTAGCTGGGAAATCAGTATCTTCCTTGTCAAGTTCATATGGGTAGTGGTTTGTCACCGTAATTAACTTGGCATAGAATGGCTGTGGCAACTGCTCGATATACTGAGCAGTATCCTTCAAGAAAATCTTATCCTTCATTCCATAGCCAACGTTATAACTTGGCTTATCGCTATCCTTATAGAAGTTCTTTGAGAAGAAATAATTATAACCAAAGGACTTATAGGTATTGTTTCGGTTCCAGAAGGTTGGCACGTCACCGTGGAAGGCAGCAGAAGTATAGCCCTGCTGGCCGAGGATGGCAGGTGTCGCTTCAAAGGTATTACTTGAACCGTACTTAGTCATCGCTGATCCGGTCGAAAGTCCGTACAAGGAATTTTCCTGCATCATTTCAGCATCGGATGTCTTTCCCTGACCAACCTGGTTGTAGAAGTTATCGAACGAAAGCGTATTTTGATCGTGGTAGAAGGCATTTAAGTTTGGTGTAACTTCGCGACCATCAACCTTGTAATCAATCAAAAATTGCTGGAACGACTCAAGGTGAATAACAAAGACGTTCTTACCCTTTTCCGTTCCAGTATATGAAATATTGGCCGGCACTGAGTTTTGCTTCAAGAAATCTTGAACCTTTTGTAAATCAGCAGCACTGGCTTCTTTACGAGATTTCGTTTGATTGTTGGTCTGCCAGGCGTTAAAGGCAGCATATTCATTTAAGCCTAAGTACTTAACAATATAGTTGTTATCAAATGAGCGCGTCAACAAACCCGAGCGGTCAACCGAAGCGACTCCAAAATCAACCAACATCAAGACAATTCCTAAAATGGTTGTCAAAATCGCATAACGCTTTTGAATTGCTTGCTTATCAATGGGCCAGAACTTAAAGAGTAAGACAACGGCCATCACAATCAAGTCGACATAGACTAAGAAATCAGTTGGGCGAATAATGGCCGCAATCGACTTTCCCAGGTTATTGCCCGTTGATGAGCCCGATCCCATAATCCCAAAGGATAGGAAATCAGAAAATTCACGGTAATAAAGAATATTGGCAAAGAGCCAAATGGTCTGAATTAAGTTCATCACCCAGGCTAAAATATAAGCCACTTTCCCGCGGAAATAGAGTGCAATCCCGAGCAAGATAATTGCCGTTGGAATTGGGTTCAAGAAAAGTAAGAAATCTTGAATTGGTCCTTGGACGCCCAAAGAGAAATTGATGTGGTAATTAATATAGGTCTTTAACCACACAAAAAAAAGGTTCAAAACAAAAAAACCACTAATACTAGTCCAAAAGTCCTGAGTATTCTTCATCTTTTGCCAGAGTTTTTTTGGCTTGAATGCATTTTTAAGACGAGCTAACATATCGGTTTTCCTCACAAAACTTAAAAGGTATGTTGAATATCGAAGAGGAGGTCATAAATCTCGATGGCGACCAAATCAACATCATCAAATTTATATTGCTTATTGCGCCGGTGTTCTTCGATTGTCCAAACCTTGTCTTCTTGATCAAGGGTTACCTTTAAAACTTCTAGGCCATAGGAGTCAAAACGTCGAACTTGAAAACGTTGGTCTGTTGATTTTTCCATGGCAAAGAGCCGGTTTAATATTGTTGTTAAAACACTTTTACTGGCTAAATCATCCATTCTTTGTCACCCCTTTTGTTGCTTTGCCAACCGTTGTTCCTTATTCGGAATTACATAGGCTAAAATACCAGCAAAGAGACAGAAGTAATAGGTAATGATTCGCCAAATTAAGATAACCAAGACTAAAGTTGCTGGGTTCTTAACGAAAGGCGTAAAGAGAAGTTGAAAGGACAACTCTGCTCCCCCAACACCGCCTGGAATTGGAAATAACGAAATGACCATCACAATCATAATGTTCATTGTTAAAATTAGCCAGGGGTTAACGGAGCCATAACCAAAGGCCCGGATAACAAAGTATGGCACAAGGTAAAAGGCAATTAACTGCAGGGCTGTCCAGAGCGTTGCCACAAGGAGCGACTTAGCTGAGCGGGCAACACGTTTTGACTCCTGATGGAAATTATTGACCTTATCTTCCGCCGTGTCAACTAATTTTTTAACCCGACTAGCACTCATAAACTTTTGTGCAGCACGGCCAGACCATTCAACAACCTTCAAAGACAGCTTTGGCCAAAACATCACCAAGAGCAGGCCAATAATCACAACAGCATGGATGGCGATGGCAAAAGGAATGAAGGTGGCAAAGGTTGGGTCAACATTTTTGTAGATGAAAGAATCGGCGGCTACATAGCCGACAATAAAGAACAAAACGACCACAATTTGATAAACCAAAAACTTCATTAAAATCACGGACAAAGCCCGACTACCTTCGATTTTTCCTCTCGTTAACGCATATAACTGAGCTGGTTGTCCACCGGAAGCAAAGGGTGTTAATCCGATTCCTAATTGATTAAGTAATGGTACACGGATTAAAGTGCCCCAAGTCGTGTTTTTTCGATCAACTGGACTAAGCAATGACCGAGTAGCCAGGGCTTCTAAAACAAGCGAAAGAACCATCGTTAACAGCGCGAGAACGAGAAAATGCCAGTCCAAGACTTTCAGAGCTGCCTCTAATTGCTTTTCGCGGCCACTTAGTTCCCGTGTCAAGTAATAGATGGTTAGACCTGTTAACAAAAGGACTAGTAAGGCCGATAATTGGTTTTTTTTGGATTTTAAAACGTCCATCAAGAATCTCCTAGGACCGATTCGTCGACCAAGCTGGCACAAGCGCCCCGTCCTGGTCAGCGTTAAATGACAAGGCGCGATTCTCTAAAACCGCTTGATAAACCTCAGCAAGAATTTCTCCAACTCGGTTTAAATCTCTTTCTTGTGCAACTTGGAAGCCAGCCTGGGTCAAATCTGATTTTTCACCGGCTAAAATGGCAACCATTTGGCGGTCAAAGTCTTCTAAGTCTTCTGCCTTATAGCTATTAACACCGTCTTTCAGCCAAGAATCATAAACCGGAATATCACGAACCAAGAGGCGTTGCTTAGAGGCCAGGGCTTCTAAGACGACGATTCCTTCTGTTTCTTCGTAGGATGGATACAAGAATAAATCAGCCCCAGCAAAGGCTCCTAAAATCACGTCCCCCGATAAGTAACCTGGGAAAATCAGGTTGTTTGGATGCTCACCACCAAAGACAACCCGGCGAATCTTACGTGGCAAGATGGTGGGGTTGGTATGACCAAACCAAACAAAGGTAATTTCTGGGTGACGCTTGGCTAATTCAACAAAATCGAAAATCCCCTTGCGCTCAAAGAACAGGCCGACAGACATCACAACTTTCTGGCCTGGCTGGATATTAAAGTAATCCTTGTAAGCCTGAATTTTTTGGGGGTCATTTGCATATTTACTCAAACGAATCCCATTTGAAACAGGGTAAATTGGTTGCGTGAGACCGTAATTTTCCAAAAGCGATTTTGAATATGGCGTTGGCGTAATCAAAGCATCGGCTTGGCCATAAAGCGCCACCAAGTACTTCTTATACAAGGGAGCAAACAAATTTGAGGCAAAGAATGAATTACGAAAGTCTTCGTAGGTTGAATGGGCGTGGTAAACCACTTTTTTCCCCATTTTGTGAGCCTTTTTGACCATATACATCGATTTCACGCCATAAGTGTTGATATGCAAAATATCATAGTCCGTACACTTGGGGTCAGTCGTCACCTCGACATCATCAATCGGTGCCAATGCCTCTTGTTGCAAGCGCATGGCCCGACCAATGCCTGATTTGGCAATTAATTTTTGGTTTTCAAAATATAACAGAACCTTCAAGTTAGCTTCTCCTAAAGGGGTTGCGTAAGAGACGTTTGATATAACCGACTTCTTCATCCGTTAACTGGTCTGAATCGTCATCATCGTCATCATGGTGGTAATCTTGCAAAACCTGGTCGTAAAAGTTTAAGACTCGGTTCGCAAAGGTTGTCGCATCAACATTTTTTACCGCTGCTGCTCGAATTTGGTCATCGGCGGCTGTATCAGAATGTTGTAAATAGTATAAAGTAGCGGCTAGAAATTCATCGTAATCGTCAATCAACGTTCCAATCGCCTTGTTGGTCACCACCTCTTCCAAATAAGGTGAACGAACAGCTACAAAAGGCCGGTCAGCAGCCAAGGCTTCAATAAAGGTCAGTCCTTGTGTCTCACTATCTGATGAGGAAACGAAAACGTTGGCCATTCGATAGTAGTCACCGACTTGGTCATGATTAATCATCCCCGTAAAAATAATGGCATCCTGCAAGCACATGTCCTCAACCTGTTCTTCTAGAGATTTTTTGGCTGGGCCATCACCGGCAATCATGAGCTTCGCATCCGGAATCGTTTGCAAAAGTTCCGAAAAGGCGGAAATCGTTAAAGCCACATTTTTTTCAAAGGCTAACCGTCCCAAAGACAGAATCACCGGCTGATTTTCAGCCAAGCCGTACTGCTGACGAATATCGTGGTGAGCTTCTCGCTTTGGAATCGCCACACCGGTTGGAATCACTGGAATTGGAATCGTCACACCATAACTAAGCAGGCTTTCTTTCACCCTCTCAGAAGGGGCAATCACGCCCTCCATTCCCTTCAGGTAGGCCTTTACGATATGGCCAACCGCACCGGGCCGGATTAACATCCCTTTGGCAACATAATGTGTGTAATCTTCATATTGCGTGTGGTAAGTATGAATAACCGGAATCTTTAACCGTCGAGCCACATATTTGCCAATTAAGCCCAGTGAAAATTCCGTTTGCGTATGCACAATTTCTAAACCTAAGTCTCGGGCAATTTCAACGGCTTGAATCAAACCACGAAAAGTCAAACGACGATCCTTGAAACCAAAATAGGGCATCGATGAAAAACGATAAATCCCTTCTTCTGGTGTATGCTTGTCAACCTTAGGGTCTGTGGTCGTAAAAATATAAACTTGGTGACCCTGGGCCTCCAAAGCATTTTTTAAGGTTTGAATTGAGGTGGCGACACCGGAAACCTGTGGAAAATAAGTATCCGTAAATAAGCCAATTTTCATAGGAATCTCCATTGCTCGTTGCTTTGCCCTTGGGCATAGTACTTTTAGTATACCATCTCGATGGGGTCGTTCCAAATTCTGCCCCAGAAAGAATAAATGATTTCAGACCGCTAAAGGTCCTATTCAAAGACCATTTGGTTAGTATACAGTTCGGCGTAGAAGCCATTTTCCTTGACCAATTCTTCGTGAGAACCACGTTCAATGACTTGGCCATCCTTCAAAACGACAATTTGATCAGCGGATAAAATCGTCTTCAGACGGTGAGCAATCACAAAGGATGTGCGGTTGGCCATAACGTTATCCATGGCTTCTTGAATCTTTGCTTCAGTGACCGTATCGACGTTTGACGTTGCTTCATCTAAGATTAGCAGATCAGGATCCGTCAAGATTGTTCGAGCAATTGAAAGAAGCTGCTTTTGCCCACTAGAGAAGAGGTCTTTTTCAGGGGAAATTTGTGTATCGTATTGGTCTGGTAAGGACATGATAAAGTCGTGGATGCGTGCCTGTTTGGCAGCTTCTTGCACTTCTTCTAAGCTTGCATCCGGCCGACCATAGCGGATATTATCCATGATTGACTTGGAAAAGACAACTGATTCCTGCAAAACAATCCCAACGCGGTCACGCAAGGAATAAAGGTCAAAGTCTTGTAGCTTTGTGCCATCATAGGTGATTTCACCACCCGACAGGTCATAGAACCGATTTAACAGGTTCATCACAGTCGTCTTACCTGAACCCGTTGGTCCCACCAAAGCAACCATCTGCCCCTTCTTAACCGTAATGGAAACGTCCTTCAAAATTTGTCGGTCTGGATTATAGGCAAAATCAACATGCTTTAAGGCAATCTCGTTCTTGAGCGGACCAGCAATCTTTGTCCCTGTATTGACCTCATCGTCTTCCTTTTCAACCTCCGTAATCCGGTTGGCACCCGTTACAGCTAGTTGTAAGGCGTTATAGATGGTCGTCAATGAGGTAATTGGTTGGAACAGTTGTTGTGAGTAGTTAACAAAGACAACAACTAAGGCCAACCCAGAGGCCTTATCCATGCCATTATGCAGCACTAACCAAGAACCAAAGAAAATTACAATTGCTAAGTTGAGCAAGGAGAACCCCTGCATCAAGGGATTTAACAGGCCGGAATAGAACTGGCCCTTTTGGCTCGCTACTCGAACCTGATTATTAAATGGTTCGAACTTTTCAATCGAATCCGCTTGGCGGCCTTCCGTTAATAGAACTGTTTGTCCTGCTAGCTGTTCATTAATATAACCGTTCATGTCAGCCGTTGCCGCCTGTTGGTGGTTAATTTGAACCTGAGCATATTTGGCAATCAGTAAGGCACCGATAATGGCAATCGGCGTTGCAGCCAATGTCACCCACGCCATCGTTGCTGATTTGGCAAACATCATCCAAATTACACCAGCAAAAAGCAGCGCTTGGGAGAAAATCTGGAAAACGGCGTTATTCATGGCCGTAAAAATATTATCTAAATCAGAAGTAAAGAGTGATAAAACTTTTCCGTCCTGGTGGGTATCAAAGTAGCGCACTGGCATTTTTTGGAGCTTGCTAAACAAACCACGCCGCATCACTCCTACTGAATCGGACGAAATTTTTGCAGTCATAAGACCAGAAATTAGCAAGGCAAATTCGGTCAACACATAAAAAGCAATCATGGAAAAGACGGCCACATAAAAATCATGTAGGGATCCATGACCCCCAGGCGTTAACGAGGCTACCAAGTAATGAGTCAAGGACGAAATAGCATCCCCCAAATAAAGCGGTGCCTTAATTTGTGCATAGGTTGCCACTAAAATTAAGAGCAGCGAAATGAACAAGGCCCGCCAGTATTGCTTTAAGTTTTTAACAAAGTAGGCAAGTGCCGTTTTAATTTCAGCCATGGTTGTCCTCCTTTGCTTTTTGACTTTGGTAAATATCTTGGTAGATTTCAGACTGGTCAAGGAGCTCTTGGTGGGTTCCAACCCCAACAATCTGCCCCTGATTCATGACTAAAATCTGATCGGCATGGATAATTGAGGCAATCTTTTCGGCAATAATCACCTTGGTGGTTGTTGCAAAGTCCTTAGCTAGTGCCTCTTGAACCAACTTTTCGGACCGGGCATCCAAGGCGGAAGTTGAATCATCCAAGATTAGCAGACTCGGATTTTTAACCAGGGCTCTGGCCAGCGATAACCGCTGCTTTTGCCCACCGGAAAGGTTGGAAGAGCGTTCCGAAACTTCTTGACCAAAGCGGTCAGGATATTGGTTGATAAATTCACTGGCTTGGGCCTGATCGGCCGCTTTTTCTAAATCAGCCAAACTGGCATCTGGCCGGCCCATCTTTAAGTTGTCTTCAATCGTGCCGGAAAACAAGACTGGTTTTTGCAAGACAATTGACAGGTTTTGGTGTAGCGTTTCCTGGTCGATGGTTTGTAAGTCTTGACCATCGATGTCAATCTGACCCGCACTTGGCTGATACAAGCGTGCCAACAACAGTGCCAAAGTTGACTTTCCGGACCCCGTCGACCCAACGATTCCAAGCGTTTGGCCAGCAGGCAGATTAAAGGAAATATCGCGCAAAACCTGCTTGTCATCATTTGGATAGGCAAAAGAAAGGTCACGAACGTTAATGTTCCCATTTAAACGCTTAACTGTTCCATTTTCAGCATTTTCATGAATATTAATGGTGCTTGGCTCGGCCATCACCGCCCCAATTCGCTTCAAAGAAACCAAACCACGGGAGGCCATGTTCGAAACCATCCCCATCATCAACAATGAGAACAAAATCTGATTTAAATAGGTGATAAAAGGCGTAATCTTTGCCAATTCATCGGGGTTCTTCACAATCGTTTGCGAAACCAAAAGTAAAGCAGCAGCAATCGCGATATAAGAAATCAGCATATAAACCGGCGTCATTAATGAAAAGATATAAGCAATCTTTTGGTTTAAATCCGTCAATTCCTTAGTACTGGCTGCAAAGTTATCTTCTTCTTGCTTTTCTTGGTTAAAGGATTTCACTACACGGACAGCTGAAAGGCTTTCCTGAGTAATGGTATTGTTCTTGTCCAAGATATGTTGGAACTTGCCAAACAAACCACCCATTTTTCCAAAAATGCGTCCCGTTGTCAGCATGATTAAGATAATCATCAAAACAATGACCCACCATAAACCAGGCATGGTCCAGATGGCTAATACCAAACCACCGGCAAACAGGATTGGCACGCGTAAAATAATTTGCATCAACTGCATGGCAAAGCGTTGAACCTGGTTAATATCATTGGTTAACCGAATCACCAAGTTAGCAGATGAAAACTTTTGAATCTGCGTCAAAGAAAACGACTGAATTTTTTCGTATTCAGCGCGTCGTAAATCAGCCGCAACACTTTGAGAAACTCGGGAAGCAAAAAAGGTTCCGGAAACCCCGGCAACCATGCCAACAATTGCCAAAGCCAACAACCAGACCCCATTATGGAGGACAGCCTGCGAATTATCAGCAATGATGGCCGATAACATCCGCTTTAAAAACTGCGGCTGCAATAATGTTGCCGTTGCCATTGTCACGACTGCTAAAACAGCGCAGGCGATTTGCTTCCAGTAAGGCTTGGCATAATGTAATAGTAAATGCATCAATTCTTCCTCATCACGTTTCTGGGGCAAATCAGTATTCCTTGGAATTTTTGTCCCTCTTTACTGGTAAAAAGACCCTCCCGAATTGTTTGGGAGGGTCTAAGACGACTGTTTGTTTGCGTCAAACAAAACAAGTCATGTCTTAATCTTTGGCTTCGTCCTTAGCTTCTTCAGCAATGGTATCGTCAGCCTTCGCTGCTTCTTCAGCAGACTTTACTTCTTCAGTCTTAGCTTCTTCTTCAGGTTTAACAGTCCGGATAGCAGTTGCTTCAAAAGTCAAAATAACGCCTTCGGCGTCCAAATCAACAGTCTTTGCTTCTTCGTTGACAGCATCAACAACAGCATGCAAGCCACCAATGGTGATAACCTTAGCACCTGGCTTCATGTTGCTACGCATTTCTTGTTGGCGTTGTTGCTGTTTCTTGCTTGTCCGTGACATCCACCAGAGCATGACAACGATAATTAATAGAGGGAAAATGAAACTTTGCATAAGAACTTCCTTTAATTTATTTTTGTTTAAACTATTGTAACAAATTTTTAGAACAAACGCGCGTTGGCTTTGTTATAACCATAATCTTCTAAGACCTGCTCGCGGAATTCCAAAAGTCGGTCTTCTTCAATGGCAGTCCGCATCTCTTCCATTAAGTTCAACAAGTAGCGCAGGTTGTGCTCAGAGGCAATCTGAGCGCCCAGCAACTCATTCGCATTAAAGAGATGGTGCAAGTAAGACCTGGAAAGGTTTTGATAGGGACTATAAGATGGCAAATCATATTGCGCTAGGTTGCCAAACTGATTTGTTCGAATTGGATTCTTTGAATAGTATTCCAAATCAGAATCGATGGGTGAAAAGTCATTCTTGTACTTTGAATTCTTGATCACCACCCGACCACGCTTGGTCATCAGTGTTCCCTTACGACCAACTCGCGTTGGCAAGACACAGTCAAACATGTCCACCCCGCGAATCACAGAGTCAATCAAGGAATCAGGAGCGGCCACGCCCATCAAATATCGGGGCTTGTCCTCGGGTAAGATTGGCATAGTAAAGTCCAAAACCCGGTTCATTTCCTTCTTTGATTCACCAACAGATAAACCACCAACGGCATAGCCTGGCAAATCCATCTTGACTAATTCCTTAGCGGATTCAGTCCGCAAATCGCGGAAACCTGCTCCCTGGACAATTCCAAACAAAGCCTGAGTATCGGTCTTCTTGTGATACTGTTGTGCCCGGTCCGCCCAGCGCAATGATCGCTGCATCGAATCGCGGATATACTCATAGGTTTCAAAATAGGGAATGGCTTCATCCAGTTGCATCATGACATCAGAACCCAAATTATTCTGAATGCGCATGGCCACTTCTGGCGACAAAAACATCTTGTCGCCGTTCACGTGGTTGCGAAAGGTTGCTCCCTCTTCACTCAATTTTCGTGAATCGGACAACGAGAAGACCTGAAAGCCACCAGAATCCGTCAAGATGGCCTGATCCCAGTCCATATACTTGTGTAAACCACCGGCCTCGGCAATTAACTCATCGCCGGGTCGAACCCACAAGTGGTAGGTATTGGCCAAGATAAACTGTGAGCCAATTTCCTTCAGTGTTCGATTGTTGACGCCCTTAACGGCACCCTGAGTCCCAACCGGCATAAACATTGGGGTTTCAAAGGTTCCATGAGGAGTATGTAACCGGCCACGACGTGCACCGGTATGTTTTTCAGTATGAAGGTGTTCGTACCAAACGGCACCCTTTTGCTGTGTCATATTTCACCTGCTTCAAAAAATTTTCACTATGCCCATTATAACACGGTCCATCTTGGAAACGACTGACAAGCAAAATAGTCTGAAAAAGCGGCCCGCAAAACATCATAATTGAGTGTTATGATACTATTGTGAAATTGACTTAAAGCTAAAATAAGAAAGTTGGTTATCGAATGGAACAAAATTATATCGCTCGGATGCGAGCAAAGGTTGGTCACGAAGGCATGATTTTCCCTTCTGCCTGGGGGGTTCTTTGGAATGAGACCCACGATGCCATCCTGCTAGAAAAGCGTGGCGATTCAGAGAAGGGTTATGGTTTCCCCGGTGGTTTCTTGGAATACGGCGAGTCACCAATGCAGGCCGTTGTCCGTGAATTTAAAGAAGAAACCAACCTCGATGTCGAAGTGGTTCGCCTTTTAGGCGTTGCCAGCCACGTCACAGATAAAAATTCCTGGGGCGATGCCCAAGAGACCTTGTCAATGGGCTTTGAGGTTCGCTTGGTTCCTGGTGCTAGCGCATCCGATTTGGTTGTCGATGGTGACGAAACCTTGGCCGCCAACTTTATTCCGGTTAACCCAAGACCAGAAATGTTTGTTCCCGCTGCGGCGGAAACACTCGAACGTGTTTTGACTGAAAATGAGGCAAGCGACCAACCTTGGTTACGTGAATCTGTTTCAAACAAAAAGGCCTGAGGCCTTTTTTATTTTACCCTTTCGACAAAAATTGTTTATTCATTCCCTAAACTGCAAATGAATCAAAACCTGAGCAAATCATCCCCCGGCGCGCTTGATTCCCGGGTCAACCTTAATACCATCATTCTCAAATATTTAAAAGTATTCTTTGATTTATTTTAATTAACGTTGGTATATTTGTATAATATTTTAAAATAATGATTATTATTTTAAAATCATGATATAATTTAGGTGCTAGGAACCTGGTGGCAGTATCCTTATATGAATACTTGTCTTAATTCCTACTTCTATTGTTCGACATTTGGTAAACAGGATTCTTTCGTGTAATCAATGAGTTCCTAACTATATTTCTAGCACGTTTCCCGAAAAAAAATTCATTTCTTATTCCACCCTGTTTACCTTTGCATTAATTCTTTCGCTGCCACCAAGCTACTAGCCAACTTTTGGACTGGAAAATCCCAGTCCTTTTTTGATACTAAAATTTCCTGCACATTTTTGGTGCTGGTATCCTCCGTATTTTTTTGATGATGTCCTCAATTTTTTTCTTTCAAGTACCTCCTGCCCTGCATTTTTTGTTAAAGACTGGTAGACTACTATTAATTAGTGTCATTCTGATTGAAGGTTTGTACCTCGAACTTTCGCAATCCCTTACGGGTTTTGCTGAATATTTTATTTGAAAGCTGGTTTTTTTCATGATTGCAATTTTCTATGGTTTCCTAATTGGTTGCTTCGTTACCTTGATTGGTGGCGGAGGTGCCACTTTTTACCTTGGTGTCTTAACCTCGACTTTAGGCATGTCAACAGTCGTCGCCGTCCCAACCTCGCTTTTAATTGCCGTCTTCGCCCTCTTTTCAGGCATGGTAACACAGTGGCGGTTAAAAAATATCGAAAGTAAGCTTGGTAATCGGTTGATTATTGCCGGGATTCCAGGCATTATCATCGGTACCGCCGTCTCTCGGTTCATTCCCGTTGCCGTTTATAATATTGGCATTGGAATCTTGCTGACAGGAATGGGCCTGATTGTCGTCATTAAAAATTTCCGCAAGAAAAAGGAAAATGAAAAGGCCAACGAAAATAGCAAAGTTGCCCCACTCTTCGGACTGATTTCCGGACTCATGGTTGGATTTGGTGGCCTATCAGGTGGATCGGCCACCGTGGCGGGTCTTTCGATTATGAATGTTCCCGCGGTTAAGGCTGCTGGTACCACGACTTATGTTTTGTGGGTCTTGGCTGTTGTCGGCCTTGTTAGTCACTTATTAAGCGGCGGCCCCATTTCTTGGACAGCTGGTCTCTACTTAATGATTGGTGGCGTCGCTGGTTCGATTCTAACCCCACTTGTTTTGAAACAATTCGATCCCAAAAAGATTAACAAATTCTTGTCGCCCTTTATCGGCTTCGTCATTATGTACTTTGGCATTCGTTTATTTTTTTAAAAATTAGTTATCAATAAAATAGGATGATCGCAACAATCGCAATCATCCTATTTTTTTAGATTAAAATCAGGCCTCTTCGACCGTTACGCCATCAACGGCAGCACGGATTTCCTCAGCGTATGCCTGTAACTTTGCCGGTGCATTTTGACCATCGTCGGCCACAATCTGGACACATGCGGACCCAATAATGACCCCATCGGCCAATTCCGCCATTGCTTGCGCCTGGTCGGCAGTATGGACACCAAAGCCAATGGCAACTGGGACATCCGTGACCGCCTTAATTTGCCCAACGACCTGCGCTAAATTAGAAGCAAAGGACTTACGAGTGCCCGTCACCCCCAAAGAAGAAACCAGGTAGATAAAGCCGGTCGCCTCTTTGGCAATCATTGGAATCCGCTCACAAGACGTCACCGTAATCAGTGGCATCAAGTCCAAGCCATGCTTGTCAGTAAAGGGAGCCAATTCTCCCCGTTCTTCATAAGGTAAATCGGGGATAATCAGGCCATCAACACCGAATTTTTCACAATCGGCAGTAAAACGCTCATAGCCATACTGGAGGACAACGTTTAGGTAGACCAAGAAGACCAGCGGCACTGCTGTTCGCCGCCGAATTTCCTTCACGGCTGCAAAAATTGATTCAATCGGTAAATTAGGGTCACGCAGAGCCCGTAAATCGGCCGCCTGAATAACGGGACCATCGGCGACTGGGTCGGAAAAAGGAATCCCAATTTCAACTACGTCAGCGCCACCTTCCGCCAAGGCTACAACATTGTTAACAGTCGTTTCCATGTCTGGATCATTAGCGGTAACGAAGGCAATAAAGTTCTTATGGTTTTTAAAGCTTTGACTAATTTTACTCATAAATTTCAACCCCCCGGTACTTGGCAATCGCGGCCACATCCTTGTCGCCTCGGCCAGATAATGTGCAGACAATGACCTGGTCTTTTGGCAATGTTGGCGCTAATTTTTGCACGTAGGCCACAGCATGGCAGCTTTCAATCGCGGCAATAATTCCCTCTTGCTTGGCAATGTACTCAAAGGCAGCCACGGCCTCATCATCGGTGATACCAACATATCGGGCCCGGTGTTCGGCCGCCAATGCGGCATGTTCTGGCCCAACTCCTGGATAATCTAATCCAGCCGAAATCGAATAAACCGGATTAATTTGGCCACTGTCATTTTGCAAAAAGAGCGACTTCATGCCGTGAAAGACACCCAACCGGCCCTTTTCAATGGTTGCCGCCGTCAAATCAGTATCAACGCCCTTGCCGGCTGCTTCCACCCCAATCAAGTCCACCTCGGGATGGTCGATGTAATGGGCAAAACTACCGATGGCATTAGAACCGCCGCCAACACAAGCAATGACCTTATCGGGCAAGCGTCCCAATTGGTCCTGAATTTGTTGCTTGGATTCCTGGCTGATAACACTTTGAAAATCACGCACCATCTCCGGATAAGGATGGGGGCCGGTTGCAGAGCCCATTACATAAAATGTGTCCTCAAGTCGGGCAGCAAAGTCCTGCAGAGCGGCATTAATCGCATCCTTCAAGACCATTGATCCGGAAGTCACGGCATGAACCTTAGCCCCAAGGAGTTCCATTCGATAAACGTTCAACCGCTGGCGGTCCGTGTCTTCCTTTCCCATAAAGACTTCACATTCTAGGCCAAACAAGGCGGCAATCGTTGCCGTAGCTACCCCGTGTTGACCGGCACCAGTTTCGGCAATCAAGCGTTTCTTGCCCATCTTCTTGGCTAATAGTGCTTGGCCAATCACGTTATTAATCTTATGGGCCCCCGTGTGGTTCAGGTCCTCGCGTTTGAAATAAATTTGGGCGCCACCAAGGTCTTCCGTCATGTTTTTGGCATAGTACAGCAGCGATGGACGGTTGGCGTAATTAGCCAGTAGGTCAGCCAATTCCGCCTGAAAATCAGGATTGGCCTTCGCTTCCTGGTAAACATCGGCCATCTTATTCAACTCATTCATCAGAGTTTCCGGCACATATTGGCCACCATACTCTAAGAACCGACCGGCTTGTTTCTTTGTCTTATATTCTGTTTCCATTACTTTCTCTCCTCTTGATGGGCAATGGCTACCAGTACCACAATCTTGTTTAAGTCTTTGTGTCCCTTTGTCTCCGCCCCAGAACTCACATCAACGAAATCAGGCTGATAAATCTGCAATAAATCGCTTAGATTATTGGGTTGAATCCCGCCGGCCACAAATAAATGAGTCGGTGACAAACCGGTTAACCGCTGCCAATCTAATCGTTGACCAGACCCAGCACCAGCATCAACCATTAAAAAATCAACTAGGTCGAGATTACTACCTGGGTGTTCGTCCGAACTGCCATTAAAGTTTGCTAAAGGGAAATTACTGGCTGACTTTTCGTCCAAACGGCTACTAAAATTGGCTAAAACCGGATCACTGGCTGCCTGTTCGACCAAACGGCCACTAAAATTGGCTAAAGCCGAATCACTATCTTGATGCTTTTCCAAACCGCTATCCTGCTCTTTGAGCCGACGCAGCCGAAGCTGATTTTGCCAATCCTTAGCCTGGTCAATGGCACCATCCCCGACCAAAGCTTGAATAATTGGAACGCCGGCCACCCGTAACCGCCGTACTTCGACGATTGGCCGCTGACCATGCAGCTGAATCATTTGAATCGTCCCCGTTTCAACTAACTTCAAAATCGTTTCGACCGGTTCAGCAACGAACACGCCGACCAGGGGAATTCGCTTATCCAGCGCCTTGCGCACTACTAAAGCTTCCTCTGCCATAACCTGATGGCGACCGGGAGCAAAGACCACCCCCGCCAAATCAGGGCGCGCCTCGTTGGCCATCAATGCCTCGTCCTTAGTCATCAAACCACAAATTTTAATCTTGGTCATGGGCCTGCTCCCCCAATCCTGCTTCAATAAAGGCTTTCGGGTTAGCCGACTTCATCAAGGCCTCCCCGATGAGCACACCATTAATTCCTAAGGATTGCAAGTGGACGATATCTTCCGGCTTTTTCACGCCACTTTCGGCAATAAAGGCAACGGAATCAGGCACCAAATCAAAGAGTCGTTGGCTGTTATCAAAGGAAACGGTAAAATCCTTTAAATTACGGTTATTAACCCCAATCATCTTGGCACCGACGGCCAGCGCCTGTCTGATTTCATCCTCGTCGTGTGCCTCGACTAACACCGCCAGTCCCAGGCTTTCAGCCAGGTTCAAATAAGCTTCCAAATCCTCTGGTGACAAAATCGCCACAATCAACAGAATAATTTTTGCGCCCGCGACCCTGGCCTGATAGATCATATAGGGGTCGATAACAAAGTCTTTCCGCAATACGGGGCTGGTCACCGCTGGCACAATCTCAGCCAAATAGTCTAATTTGCCCAAAAAGTAATCCGGCTCGGTTAGGACCGAAATGGCCGTTGCGCCGGCTTGATCATAGGTTTGGGCAATTTCTTGGTAAGGAAAATCAGCTGCAATCACGCCCTTGGAAGGCGAGGCTTTCTTAACCTCGGCAATCACGTGAATCCCCGGTGCTAAAAAACGGTCGTAAACGTCCTGCGGGTCAGCCACCGGCAAGGCTTCCGCCTGCGTTTTCAAATCAGCTACCGGCACCGCTTCCTTTTCTTTTACTAGCCGGCTTTTGGTAGCGGCCACTAAATCATCTAGAATCATTCAACTGCCTCCGCAGCGGTTAAAGTTGCCAGCAATTCGGCCACCCGACCATCATCGAGGGCCTCCTGGGCTAATTTCACACCCTCTTTAATCGTAATGGCTGGGTTGACGGCATTCAGACCAATGGCTGCATTTAAGACAACGATATCGCGCTTGGCCCCCCGTTCTTCACCAGACAAGATGGCTCGGGTAATAGCCGCATTCTCCTGCGCCGTCCCACCAACAATCTCTTCTTTGGTTGCCCGCTTCAAACCGAATTCCTCAGGAGTAATTGTTTGGAACTGAATATTGTCGCCCCGCAATTGCACTAACTTGGTTGGCGCAGAAATGGAAGCTTCATCGAGACCGTCCGTTCCATACAAAATGTTGGCCGACTGGACACCGAGCTGATGCAAAACCTGCGCCATTGGTTCTAACAATGCCCCATCATAAACGCCCAAAACCATTTTCTTGGGTTCGGCTGGATTGGCCAATGGTCCCAAGACGTTAAAGATGGTCCGAATGCCCAAGCCACGACGAACTGGAGCCACATACTTCATCGCTTGATGGTACTTTTGAGCAAAAAGAAAGGTAAAGTGATTGTCCTTTAGCATTTGTTCGGCCTGGTCAACCTCCTGGTTAATGGGGAAACCGAGGGACTCTAAGACATCGGCAGCACCACTTTTTGAGGATGCAGCTCGGTTACCATGCTTGACCACGTCATAACCCAGACTGGCGATGACCAAACCCGCCGTTGACGAAATATTAAAGGAATTGGAGTGGTCACCACCGGTACCAACAATGTCCAAGCCCGCCGGCTGCTTAGGAAATTCTAAGGCCGCTTGGCGCATTGCTTGGGCAGCCCCAGCAATTTCATCGGCCGTTTCACCCTTTGCCGTTAAGGCCGTCAAAAGGGCGGCAATCTGAATCTTTTCGGCCTGGCCGGTCATGATTTCGCTGATGACTTCGGCCGCTTCCTCGAACGTTAAGTTTTGCTGTCGGCTAACTTTTTGAATGACTGTTTTAATCATGGTTCTTCTCTCCCGTATAAGCTAAGAAATTAGTAAAAATTTGTTTGGCGGCCGCTTGGTCCGTCATAATTGATTCGGGGTGAAATTCAACCCCGTAAACGTGGTTCTCTTCATCGGCAACCGCTTGGATAGTGCCATCATCGGCCTGTGCGGTCACGGCTAAGTGATTGGGAATGGTGGCCGGATCAATCATCAAGGAATGGTAGCGGCCAACCGTAAACGTTGTCGGACAACTGGCTAAAATACCTGCTGACTGATTGCCCTGCTGGTGAATCAAACTCGTCTTCCCGTGCATGAGAGGGGCCGTAACAATCTTGGCCCCATAGACCTCGCCAATTGCTTGGTGGCCAAGGCAAACACCGAGAACGGGCACTCGCCCGATGGCAGCTGCCAAAACGGTATTGAGGTTCCCAGCCTGATTTGGCCGACCCGGTCCCGGCGATAAGATTAATCCAGTCAACGTTGGCTCGTCCAGGTCCTCAATGCTTACCTGATCATTTTTCACCACCTTGATGGTCTGCTTGGTCAACTTGCCAATTTCTTGGTAGAGGTTATAAGTAAAGCTGTCATAATTATCAATTAGTAATAGCATCAGCCGCCGCCTCCTTTGTGACCAAGTCCAACATCAACCGGCTTTTATTTTCAAATTCACGATATTCTTCTTCTGGACTACTGTCGGCAACAATCCCAGCCCCAGCATGGACGACAAGGTTTTGATCCTTTTGATAAGCTAAACGAATGCCAATGCAGATATCGAGGTCGCCATCAAAACCGATTGTGCCGATGCCACCACCGTAAATGCCCCGCTTGCGGTCCTCCAACTGATTGATTATCTGCATGGCCGAAATCTTAGGTGCCCCCGATAACGTGCCGGCCGGCAAGGTCGCTGCTAAAATATCGACAGGGGTTAAATCAGCCTGGGCTTGGCTTTCGATTGTCGAACCAAGGTGCATCACATTTGGAAAGTAAAGCAAGTGACGCAGCTTTGTAACAGCGACCGTGCCAAATTGGCTAACCCGGCCCAAGTCGTTTCGCCCCAGATCAACGAGCATATTATGCTCTGCGAGTTCCTTTTCGCTATGCTGCAATTCCTGGGCAAAGAAGTGGTCCTCCTCTGTTGTTTTCCCCCGTCGCCTAGTACCCGCTAGCGGATACGAGAACAACCGGTCACCGGTCTTCTTAATCAATGTTTCCGGTGAAGCGCCGGTTGCCTGGTAGTCACCGTTATGAAAGTAGAACTGGTAAGGCGATTGTGGGCCATTCTGAAGCCTGGTAAAGACACCTGGTAGGAGTTGCTGGTTATGCGTTTTAGCCAGGTAAGGATTGGATAAAATCAGCTGAAAGATATCACCTGCATGGATGTGTTCTTTCGTTATCTGCACCCGGTCACTAAAGGCGGCCTGGGTAAATTGATTGGTAAAAGTTAGTGTGGGCTGGCCTTCAATCTCATCGCCCTCAAGCGACTCATGGTTGAAGCCATCCTGGTTTTCCTGCTTGGCAGCTGCTAACTCATTGTTCTGAACACGGTCCATGATTTCACCAGCCTGCTCCGCCAAATCATTTAATATTTGTTGGACCTTTTCAAAGTCAGCCTCAATACGGTCGGACGCCACCATTTGGCTTAAAATCAGCTCCTTGGTATCGTGCCGGTAATTGGCGACTACCTTTGGCAAAAATAATTCGAAATCTGCTAAGCCAAAATCATCTTGGGCCGGTGTTAAGTGCACATCGGGATGGTAGCGAACAAAATCATAGGCGAAGTAGCCAATTAACCCTGCTACAAAGGGGATGGTATCAGTCACCTTCGGAATTTTGTACTGTTGATAAAGCTGATTTAAGAAGGCAATTGGGTCGCCCTGCTTGGTTTCAACTTGACCAGCTGCGCTCGTCACTTGAATTTGGCCATCACGGCAGGTAATCGTTTGCTCAAGCGAAAGGAAGAAAGTCGTCACACCCTCACGTTGAAAGATCATCGTTTGATTCTGAGTTGTCCCCAACTCCTGCATGAGCACCACTGGGTCAAAATTGCTTATTTTCTTGCTAACAATCACTGGCAGGAAGGGATATTCTTGGCCATATTGCTTTAGGTCTGTCTGATTCAACTCTTGGTCACCTCGTTTCGTTTTTTCAACTAAAAAATCCGCCCATAACAACGCAATTTATGCTTTGTTAAGGACGGATTTTTTCCGCGGTGCCACCTTAATTAGACTAAAAAAACTGATTTCTTCGACAAAAAAAGCCGACGAAAAAAGTTTCCAGCCCCTCCTTAGCGAGATACCAACATATCCCCGACAACTGACGTATGCCTGACGTTTCCCCATACTTGAGCAACTACTCTTTCAGAAGAACCCTCCGTGGTCCATTTAACTGCCTGCGTTCCATCGCCTTCCCAGCATCGGCGACTCTCTTAGCGTGCACAACAATCTTGATCTCCACATCATTGGTTTTTATGGACGAACTATTTAATTGCCCTCAGTTTAATCATAAAATGAAAAACTGTCAAGAAAAAATGAGGATTATTTTCATTTTTTTGATTTAAAAAATAACTTAATCCAAGAAAGAGCAACTGATATCCAAACATTTCTTCTTATATAGTCTATTATTTAGGCACCACACAAAATGAACGAAAAAAGAATAAAATGAGAAAAAGATGATAATAACTCTTGCAAAAACAAATTTCTTATGTTTTAATTAAAGCAACTTAACGGAAAGGGATTCCAACAATGAAAAAACCATCAGCACAAATGATGAGTCGTTATTATGGCTTTTATTACTTTAGATAGCACGTCCAATTCTCGATGCGGACGTGCTCAAGCGTACGCATCTAGGTAATAAAGTCATCTTTGTGTTGGCCGACTAGATGTAACACCTAGTCGGTAATCGATGGCAATCATGATGGAATCTTTTCTTTCTCACTGTGAGCAATCAGCCGACTAGGTCTTTACCTAGCCGGCTTTTTTATTTAAATCAGAAAGGAAGAATCACATGACAAGAATTGATGGACACACTTACTTAATTGGCTTGATGGCCTACCCCATCCGCCACTCCATGTCACCAACCATGCACAACACCGCCTTTGAGGCCTTGAACCTAAACTTCGTTTACCTGGCTTTTGATGTCCCAACCGAGAAGCTCAAGAATGGTGTCGCTGCTATCCGCACCTTAGACATGCGCGGTTCCAACGTCTCAATGCCCAATAAGCAGGCCATCATCCCCTACCTCGACAAGCTCGATATTTCAGCCGAGCTCAACCAAGCCGTCAACACTGTGGTCAACGATAACGGCGTCTTAACCGGTTACACCACTGACGGCGTCGGCTTCGTCACTGATTTAAAGAAAAAGGGCCATGAAGTTGCTGGAAAAAAGATGGTCTTGATTGGTGCCGGTGGTGCTGGAACACCCATTGCGACTCAGTCTGCACTCGATAGCCTCAGCGAAATCAGGATTTTCAACCGTCACGACGGCCGGTTCGACCACGCAAAAGAAACCGTTGACATCATCAATGAGAAAACCAATTGCCAGGCCAGCTTAACAGACCTTGCTGATCAAGCCGCTTTAAAAGAAGCCCTCGCTTGGGCAGACATCTTCTGTGATGCCACCGGCGTTGGCATGAAACCATTGGAAGACCAAAGCCTGGTCGAAGACCCAACCTGGTTCAAAAAGGATCTGGTCGTTTACGACACAGTTTACGCTCCAAGAGAAACCAAGCTCATGACCATTGCCAAGAATGCCGGCGTCGACCACGTTTACAACGGCTTGGGGATGATGATTGAACAAGGCGCAGCCGCCTTCAAACTTTGGACCGGCCAAGACATGCCAATCGACCTCGTCCAAGCGGCAATTGAGGAGAAGAACCATCAATGAAAACACTGACCTGTCACAATATCATCATCGGGGAAAACGACCAAAGTGCTATTGCCCTCCCCATTGTCGCCGCTAACCTAGATGAGCTGAAGGCGCAACTACCAGCCATCAAGGAAAGCCAACCTGATTTAGTCGAATGGCGGATTGACCACCTCGACCACACCCCAGAATTAAAGGATTTAAAAGATATCCGAGCCGCCCTAACGACCGGCTTGGGTGACCTCCCCATTATCGCCACCTTTCGAACACAGGGTGAGGGCGGTGCCATGCCACTTGAAGAAGCAGCTTACGGCGACCTCTTAGCTAAACTTGCTCAAAGTGATTTTGACCTGATTGATGTCGAAGTTGACCACGACCAAAAAATGGTTGAAAAGGCCATCCAAGCCATCCATAATCAAAACCTTCAGGTCATCGCTAGTTACCACAACTTCCAATCAACCCCAACCAACGCCTTTTTACAAAATCAATTCGAAAAAATGGCCAACTTGAAGGCGGACATGGCTAAGATTGCTGTTATGCCAACCGCCAAGGCTGATGTCTTACGCCTCTTAACCGCCAGTCAAACCGCTCAGGAAAGCCTAGCCATCCCCATCGTCACAATGGCCATGGGTGACCTTGGTAAAATCAGTCGGATCGCCGGTCAACTAAGCGGGTCAGCGATTACCTTCGCCAGCCTCGATGAAGCCAGCGGGTCAGCACCCGGTCAGCTCACAATCGCTCAAATTCGTCAAATCTTTCAGCTACTCTAAGGAGAAATCGTTATGCAAACTTCCCGCCTTCGTCTCAAAGCCGGCCTCTTCACCAACTACTTAGTCCACGGCTTTGGCATGATTATTCTGACCCAAAACCTAGTCACCCTGGCCCATCACTGGCAATCCACATTAACAGTGGCCTCCTTTATCCTTTCCGGAATTGGTATCGGCCGTCTCATCGCCTACCTGATTATGGGCTTTATCTCTGACCGCTTTGGCCGCAAGACAACCCTCTTAATCGGGATGATTACATACCTGATTTTTTTCGTGGCAACACCGTTGAACCAATCGATTGCCCTGGCCTACGGCTTAGCCATCTTGGCCGGCGTAGCCAACTCAGCCCTCGACTCAGCAACCTACCCACTTTTGGCAGAAATCAACCAAAACGGAACCAGTAATAGTGTCCTCTTGAAGGCCTTCATTTCTGTCGGCGAATTCATCTTGCCACTAATCGTTCTCTTCTTAACCGAGCAAAAGCTTTGGTTCGGCCTTTCATTCTTGGTTCCAGCCGCGATTTTGCTGGTCAACCTCGCCAACGTTCTCACGATTAACGTGAAGGACGCCAAGGAAACGGCCGCTGTTGCAGAAACGTCCGGCCTCAAGCTTGGCTTTGCTAAAAAATCAGCCTTGACTGCTGGCCTCTTTGTCTACGGCTACACCTCAATGGCCGTCATGATTTGGTTTACCCAATGGATTACCATCTTTGCTAAGAAAATTGATTTCACGGCCGCCATGGCTCACTTCCTCCTTTCCCTTTACAGCCTTGGTTCCATCAGTGGCGTGATCATCGTCGTAGTCTTACTAAAGCGCCTGACCATTAAAAAAGAGCTCTTCCTCACATTAAATGCCGTCTCATTACTGGCTATCACCACGATTACCTTGAGTACCAACGAAACGGTTTCGGCCATCGCCACCTTCCTCTTTGGTTTGAGCGCTGCGGGTGGTTTGATGCAAATCGCCTTGAACACCCTCTTATCAATCTACCCAAAGCACAAGGGCATGTTAACGGGTCTCTTCTTTATCTTCGGCTCCCTAGCTTCCTTCTCAGTGCCAATCATTACCGGACTGATTGTGAAGAACCCAAGCATGAACATCATGGCCGGTGACATTCTGGTCGCCTTGGTTGGCCTAGCAGTCGCCGTGATTATGTTCTGGGCATTGCCAAGGGAAAAGCGGGCCAACACCTCTTTAGCCGACGCACGGGAAGACATTAACCACATCGATGCACAATTGATTGACCTCCTCGAACAACGCTTCGCCGCTGTTGATGATGTGCATAAGTTCAAGCAAAATGGCCAAATTGCCATCAAAGACCTCGACCGCGAGCGGCAGGTTCTCGACAATGTTGCCAAGAAAACCAAAAATAAGGACCTGGTGGCTTATAATCAAGACATTATCCAAACCATTATGGATAATTCCCGCAAGTACCAGGCATCACTGAAATAAGAACGAGGTAGTGGCAAATCGCTTTCCATCATTCGCCACCTCCGCAACAACTACTCTCCAGACCCCATCCAGAAATAGAAAAGGAAAAACATTATGCTCACATACTTAACCGCTGGCGAATCACACGGACCGGAACTTTCAGGAATCTTGACAGGCATCCCCGCTGGTCTAAAACTCGATATCGATGAGATTAACGCCGCCTTGGCTGCCCGTCAGGGTGGCTACGGCCGTGGTAACCGGCAAAAAATTGAGCACGATCAGGTCATTATCACTGGTGGTGTCCGTCACGGCAAGACGCTCGGTTCCCCAATTGCCTTAACGGTTAAAAACCGCGACCATAAGCAATGGTCTGAAATCATGAATCCCACCTCAGAGGAAACGCCTGAAAACACCCTGCGGTCCGTTAGTCGTCCCCGTCCCGGCCATGCCGATTTGGTCGGTGGGATGAAATATGGTCACCGCGACATGCGCAATGTTTTGGAACGGTCATCAGCCCGTGAAACAGCCATGCGGGTTGCTATCGGTAATATCTGCAAGCAGGTCTTGCAAGCCCTAGATATCAAGATTGTCGGCTACGTGGAAGCCATTGGTGGCATCCATGCCGAGGGTAACCAACCCACGGATGTTGACCAAATTGAAAAGTTGATTGGTCAAAACAACTTGCGTCTCACCGAAGAGACCCAGGTAACAGCCATTCATGAATTAATTGATACGGCGAAGCGCAATGGCGATACTTTGGGTGGTGTCATCCGAGTGGTGGCTGAAAACGTGCCAGCCGGCTTAGGATCCTATGTTTCCTGGGATACAAAATTAGATGCCAAGCTCGCAGCAGCCGTAATGGGTGTCAATGCCATGAAGGGTGTTGAAATCGGTGATGGCTTTGAAAATGCCGAGCACCCCGGCAGCCAGGTCATGGACGAAATTGACTGGCAAGAAGGTCAAGGCTTTTCCCGTAATTCCGACCACCTGGGCGGGTTTGAAGGTGGGATGACCAACGGCATGCCCGTGATTGTTAAAGCCGCGATGAAGCCCATTCCAACGCTGTACAAGCCATTGCAAAGTGCCGACATCAATAGTAAGGAAGTCAAAAAGGCTACGGTGGAACGCTCCGATACCACCGCAATTGTGCCCGCCTCAATTGTGATTGAAAGCGTGATTGCTATCGAATTGGCCAAAGCAATTACCGATACTTTCGATGGCAGCAACCTCGCCCGCTTGCAAAAGCAAATGGCAGACTACCGTCGTGAACTCAAGAATTTCTAAGGATAAATCATGGCAGAACAAAATCGAACAAAATTAACCGGACACATCACCGTTCCCGGTGACAAGAGTATCTCCCACCGTAGCATTATCTTTGCGGCGATTAGCACGGGTGTAACAACGATTGATAATTTTTTGAAATCAGCTGACTGCCTGTCTACGATGCAGGCCTTCAAGGATTTGGGGGTCAAAATTGATGAACGAGACGGCCAGGTCGTGGTCACCGGTGTTGGTTTAAAGGGACTGACTCAAAGCAACCAGCCTCTGGACATGGGCAATTCCGGTACGTCAACTCGGTTGATTACCGGGCTCTTGGCGGGTCAGGACTTTGATTCAACGTTGGTGGGGGATGCTTCACTTTCCAAGCGACCAATGGCCCGGGTCACCGACCCACTCAGCCAGATGGGAGCTGATTTTACCAGCACTGAAAACCACCTGCCATTAACGGTCTTCGGTCGCTCTCTCCACGAGATTCATTACCGCCTGCCAGTTGCCAGTGCCCAAGTCAAAAGTGCCATCATCCTCGCCGCTCTTCAAGCAACGGGCAATACCGTGATTGAGGAACCAACGGCTTCAAGAGACCATACGGAACGGATGTTGGCTGCCTTTAGCCCGGCCAGCATTGACCGTGAGGACCACAAAATTACCATTCACCCTGGCCATCCTCTGATCGCCCAACACGTCACCGTTCCTGGTGATATTTCCTCTGCCGCCTTCTGGCTGGTTGCGGGTGCGATTGTGCCTGGTTCTTCCATCACGATTGAAAATGTTGGAATTAATCAAACGCGTACCGGTATTCTCTCAGTTCTACAGCAAATGGGTGCCCAACTGTCCATTCAAGAACGCCCCCAGGCCAACGAGGAAACGGAACCATCTGCCGATATTACCATCACGGCCTCGGCACTCAAGCCCTTTGAAATTGGTGCTGAAGAAATCCCCGCCCTTGTTGATGAAGTGCCCCTCTTAGCCCTCTTAGCGGCCAGAGCGGATGGTGTCAGCCGCATTACCGGCGCTGAAGAATTACGCTTCAAGGAATCTGACCGACTAGCGGTCGTGGCAGAAGAATTCCGGAAGCTCGGCATTGCTATCGAGGAATTACCTGATGGCTTCGTGATTGATGGCCACAAGAGTTGGCAAGTGCAAAACACTGATTTGGACAGCCACCAAGACCACCGAATTGCAATGACCCTCAAAATTGCTTCCTTACTGGTTCCAGAGGACGTGACGATTCGAGACTTTAATGCCGTTAATATTTCTTACCCCAGCTTTTTAGCTGACTTGCAACGATTAAGGAGTTGATCAAATTGAAAACTGTCTTTATCAACGGGTTAGGGCTAATTGGGGCCACCATGGCCAGGATCATCAAAGCCGCTAACCCGGCCACAACCATTATTGCTTTTGATCCAAAACAAGAAAATATCACCACGATGGTGGACGATGGCGTTGTTGCTTCGGCCGTCGACTTTGAAACGGGGGCCAAGCAGGCTGATTTAATCATCCTAGCCACACCCGTTTCCGGCATCTGCTCAAGCCTACGCCAGTTGGCAGGGCTTGATTTAAAATCAGGTGTCCTCGTGACCGATGTCGGCAGCAGCAAGGAAACCATCCTAGCTGCCGCTGAGCCACTCATGAACCGTGGTGTTCAATTCTTAGGCGGCCACCCGATGGCTGGTTCCCACCTAACAGGAAGCAAGAATAGTCGGCTAGACCTCTTTGCCAACCATAGTTTCTTCTTAGTGAATGGTAACGCCAGCCCAGCAGCCATCAAGGAATATCAGGCGCTCTTGGCCCCTGGTCAGCTTCACTTTAGCTCTCTGACTGCCAAGCAACACGACCAACTCGTTTCAGCCACGAGCCACCTGCCCCACATGGTCGCCTTTGCCCTGACCAATACCATTATTCCTGAAGTGGACGATATGGTCATCGACCCCGGCATTCCTTCCGGTGGCCTCTTAGACACCACGCGGATTGCCAAGGCAGATCCTGACATGTGGACCGCTATTTTCACGAGCGAACGCGCTGATTTATTAGCACAAATTGATCAATTTCAAAAGCAACTAACCAGGTTACGGACCGCCATTGCGGTTGATGACCAAAACAGTATTCATGATCAACTACAGGCCGCCAACGAGGCCCGCCTAAGATTGGAGGAAAAGAGATGAGAATTACCTTAATTGGCTTCATGGGTTCCGGCAAAACTACCGTTGCCCAAGAACTCAGCCAACAGTTGACCTTACCAAATAACGATCTCGATACCCTGATTGAGCAAGCTGCGGGCCTGACCATCCCCGCCTACTTCGAACAGTTCGGTGAGGCTCAGTTTCGCCAACTCGAACAAAAAGTCTTAGCCGAGGCACTGAGTTTGGAAGGCATTCTGTCAACTGGAGGTGGTACCCCGGTTCAGGTCAGCAACCAGGACCTACTGAAAAATCAGGATGGCCCCGTTATCTTTTTGGATGCCAGTGACCAAACCATTACCACCCGCCTCTTGGCCGATGGTGTCGCTAGTCGTCCACTCTTCCAGCAACTGGGGATGGACGGCCTGCTAGAACTCAAGCAGACGCGCCAGCCAATTTACGAAAAAATTGCCAGTGAAATCATTACCGTCGATGGCAAACAACCGGCTGAAATCGCCGAAGAAATTATTCATACAATCAACGTCAGCATTTAGGAGGATTGACGATGGCTACTATTCATACCCTAGGACCAAAAACAACCGACAGCTATAAAGCCGCAAAGCACCTGCAAGATGAGGACCCTGACTATCGGGGCCGCACGATTACCCTGCATGACAACTTTGAGGACGTCTACCAGCATCTGACTGACTTTACCGGTGATTATTTTTTGGTCCCAACCGCCTACCAATCGGACGATGGTGACAGTTGGACAAGAAACAACTACCGCTACCTCGACCACCTGACGATTCAGACGACCTTTGCTTTGCCAACTATGCCGATGTTGTTAACGGAAAACCAAGCGTTGAAAAACAAAAAAGCCATCCTCCATCCGGCAACGACGGAGCTGATTCATCAATACATGATTGATAGTCACCAAAATCTGGCCGTTGACTTTGTACCCAGCAAGCCGCTCGCACAGACAGCCTTTGAGGAAGGCAACTACCAATACGCCATCTTCAGTAAGCAGTCCTTCCTCCCCCACGATTCATTGACCATCATCAAGGAATACCACCCCGAGATGGTCTGGTGCCTTTATCAAATCAAATAAAAAGACCGACTTCAAGTCGGTCTTTTTTTGTTCACTTTTATTTAGTAGCGGCATTTTTATTTTTAACATAAGAATAAGCCAACCAAAGAACCATAAAGACGGTAAAGTACACCAGCATATCCCAGGTTCCCGTCACGACATTGCTCATTGAGCTAGCATCGCGTTCAATCTCAATCCGAATTCCTAGTGCGGTTTCTGTCACCCCACTTTGGGAAATACTAAACATTGCAACAAAGAAATCCATCAACAGCAGTCCCATAAAAATGATTCCGCCCTTGGTCACCGGCCATAAATATTTTTGCATTCTAATCACCTCATTGCTATTAAATTTGGCTTTCTCTTGCCACCATTATAAGCAATTTAGTTTGCAAAATTTATTCCCATTTGGCATAAATTTACGGATCCCAGTATTGTAAAATTAGGGGTTTATCGCCGTATTTATCATCGTTCAATTAGGCCTTTTTTTCAGCCACCAAAGCAAAGAAATCCTGGAAAAGCTTTTCCTGATTTTCATGGTCAGACCAAAAAGTTTCCGGATGCCATTGAACACCATAAACTGCCAAATCAGGATTTTCAATCGCTTCAATCACGCCATCATTAGCCCGTGCAGTGACCTCGAAACCGTCCGCAACCATTTTCACCGCTTGATGGTGCTTGGAGTTGACGAAGGGGTGAGCTCCTTGAGATTTGGCCACAAAGCTACCTTCTTCCACATTGACAAAATGAGTTGGGAAAGCCGAATCCGGCACCTGTTCGTGGCGAATGGTTTCTTGCTCATATTGTGAGGTCAGATCTTGATACAGTGTTCCACCAAAAGTAACATTAATGATTTGAATCCCACGGCAAATTCCAAAAACAGGTTTGTTCTGCCGAACGCTTTCTTCGATAACCGCCTTTTCAAAGTCATCACGTGGCACATACGTTACGCCAATGTGCTGGTGTGGATCTTCACCGTAAAGGTGTGGTGAAACATCCGGTCCACCCGGAATAATAATCGCATCGACCATCCCAACCATCTCCGTCGCCATTTCTGGCTTGGCAATCGGCAAAATCATTGGAACCACGTCGTTTTTAACCAAGACGTCCACTAGGCGTTTTTGAACATAATCGGCTAACTTCAATCGACTCGGGGCCGTTTGTTGCATATTTGCATCTGCTGTAATACCAATTTTCATCAATCCGTCCTTTTTTCAAGTAGAATAAGTAATTTTGATTATAGACCAGTTGGGATAAAAAGGAAAATGTTACTAAACAATCAGTAGATAGCAAAAAAAACGACCTTTCGGTCGCCTCTATCAAAGTCATATTTAAATTATTTTGAATCACTTTGTTCTGCTTCATCGCTAATGTCGCGACGACCAAAGCCCGTATCCGGTTGATCATCAACCACCCGTCGCTTACCACTGCGGACAATGTAAACGATAACTGCCGCGATAATCAATGAAAAAATCCAGTGATGTAGGAAGAAACTCAACACTAACAAAATACCAACTAAAATTAAAAAGTATGAAAATACATTTAAAGTGAACCGGAAAAGTGAAACAATTCCCCAAATCACTAATATTAAGCCAAATAATAAGAACACGTTTTATACCTCGTTCAATATACTAATCGTAACTTTATTGTAACGTGAATAGATTAAGCGGGGATATAATAACGCCTTTATCGCTCCTGACTCACCAAGTAGTCCTGGTAGGCCTGCCGGTTTTGCTTCACGCATTTTTTCAACAATTTTTCAAAATAATCAGCTGGACTTGTTCCAATCACAGGATTTTCTCGCCGACTGAGTGTTGTATGAACAAAATCACCATCATCAAAATCTAAAAAGTTTGCCGCAATGGTCTTAGTCTCTTCGGTTTCCGCAACCACTTCATAGTGCTCAATTTCATCAAAGTTTTCAATGAAATAAAGGTTGCCGTCGGCATCAGCATGGTCCAAGTCGTAAAACAGGTACTCCGTCTTTACGTCAATAAAGAGGCCGTCGCCGAGGTTTAAAGCATTTTCATCCTCGAACTGCTTCTTTAGATAGTCATGAACCTCTTTTGGCGTATGAACATCAAAATCAAAGTCATTATCATTCTGCTGATTTTGCTCAGCCAATGCTTGATTCACTTCTCGCTTCAGCATTGCTCGAATGATTCGACGGCGTCGTGCTAAATGGTATGCCTTCACAATTGCAGTCAAAAACAGCAAACCAGTGATAGTCAATGAAACCAAGAAAAACATTCTAACTCTCCCAAACAATTAAAAATCAGGACATTACAGACCTGATGTTCAACTGGACCTAATAGATTTTGTACCAACCTTTTATAACGAGATTGGTAACTGACTCCATTAGTTTAACTCTCTTGTTGTCAGTTTGTCTATCATTCTAATAACAATTTGTAGAACTTATGTTCGGCTACAGGAATAAAAAGCACAATTGTCGGTGACTCGTTCTCATAATCCCCTGCTAGTAAGCCTTTCGCCCAAGATTGGCTTTCAAAATTATCGACTGTCAACCAATCCAAAATAATCCAAAATCAACAGACTCATCCCTTTTCTCGCAGAATTGTCGTCAATTCTTTCACTTGTTGTTCAATGGCTAGCAGTCGATTTTCAACCATCTCCACTTCTGATTTTTCATCCTTAATTGTGAAAAAGGTCGTCAATGTGCTGGTAACGCTACCAATCAAACCGATTCCGACAAACATCAGAACCGTCGCAATCACTTTGCCAACAGTCGAGTGGGGTGAAATATCACCATAGCCAACGGTCGTTGTCGTCGTCACCGCCCACCACAAGGCATTCCCATAATTGATTCCCTCAACAGCCGAATACATACCCGCACCAATCAAAATGATTGCGATGGCGCTCAAAACCATGTAAATAAAGCCATTAGTTTTCAAAAAACGGACGACATCATTCTTAATTTTGCCGGTTAAGCCAAAAATTCGAACTACCTTTAATAACTTTAGAAGGCGGACGGTTCGAGCAATTCTAAAGACGGAAAAAAGCGAGTCGACTGGAATAATGGCTAATAGATCAAAAACATTTCCCTTAACAAAATCCTTTTTATCAACTGCCAACGTCAAGCGAGCAATGTAATCCACCCAGAAGAACAATAAAATATCACGATTAATAATTGCAGGCATCCCCACCTTAATATTAATGACATCCCCAATATCCAGTAATGCCAACGTAATCGACATCAATGCCAAAACAAAATTAGCTACATAGTATAACTGCTTCACAACTCCCACTCTCCAAAGACTCTATCTTGATTTTAATACCAATAATTTCAACCGACGCTATTCCACTGCACCTTTATCCCAGCAAACAAAAAGCAATGCCCGTCTTGGACATTGCCAAATTCGTTCAAATTAATTCATTGTCAAACCGCCGTCAACCGTCACATTTTGTGCCGTTAATCCCCGTCCCTGAGCACTACCAAGGAAGAGGACGGCCTTGGCAACATCGCTTGGTTCCGTCACCTTGCGTAGTGGCGTTGTCTGCTTGATGTAATCAAACACTTCTGGCGTTGTGACCGCACTAGCATCCGTTGTTTGCAAAAGACCACCAGAAACCATATTGACGTTGATACCAAATTCGCCCAGCTCAACTGCCAAATTACGGGTAAAGCCAATCATGGCCGCCTTGGCCGTAGTGTATTCATGGTAAGCCACAACGGGATTTTGAAATAAATTAGTCCCAATATTAACAACTTGACCAGCTTTTTGCGCCATCATTTGTGGCAAGGCACTTTGGGTCACATTAAAGGCTCCCTTCAATGTACCATCGATTTGCTCCTGATAAGAATCCCAAGTCAAATCCTTAAATGGCTTCTGTGCCACTGGATCAAATTTAAAGTTGATAAGGGCGTTGTTCACAACCGTGTCAAGTGAACCAAATTTAGCAACGGCTTGTTGCACCATTTGATCAACCTCGGCTCGATTCCGGACATCAGCTTGAATAGCCATAGCGCGGTCAGGTCCGATTTCTGCTACCAATTCTTCGGCCTTCTTTTGACTTTGGTAATAATTAATCACTACCTGAAAGCCATCTTTCGCGAAAGTGCGTGCAATTTCCGCTCCCAAACCTCGGCTACTTCCCGTAATCAAAACTGTTTTCGACATTACTCTACCTTTCCTTTTAGAAAGGCATCTCAGTGACTCACCCTATTGCCGTTTGCTGCAAATAAAAAAGCGCTTTCTAGATAGAAAGCACCACTAAAAAATTCATTAGCAATGACACTTTCCTCCGCTAGTACTAACTAGTTCAGGTTCAAAGGGTTCTTCTCAGTCAAATCGACGCCCCTAGCGTTGCTTATATTTTACCATATGAAATCAGTTACCCACAATATTCTAGATTAATTTTAAAATCCAATATTTACAACCGAAAATGACCAATTTTAGTCTTCTATCGTCTTACCGAAGTAAGCCTCTTCCCAGAGCCCCTTGCTGCTTTGCATTTCGACAACGTTATCGCCCTCAAGGATTCCCAACTTCACGATTCCTGAAAAACCAAGGTAGGCACCGGCAAAGCCGACCATCTTGGCCATCAACTTCTTGAAACCATCAATCTAATCAATCATTTTATCGTGTTTGATAACCTTTTCAGCAGAATATGTGATGCGGTAGTGCTTTTCTGGACTGTTGTAATCAAACACCAAGTTTTGCTAATAAGGCTTACTAATCACAGGTTCAATTGCCTTGTCAGTCTCTGAGTAAGTCACGTACTGCAAGTCATCTGCCAAAATCTCTTCTTGCTTCGCTAACAAGAAAACCGGAATTTTTGCATGACCGTACTTCTTTTCAGTCGTCATGTAAGAATTGATAACGGTGTAATCGCCGATATTCGCACGACCCCCAGCACCAGTGGTTCATGACCTTCATCAAAGCCACGTCACCCCAGTCATAGTCGTGGTAGCAATCAGCCTCAAGGTTTGGTTCCTAACCATCGGCTGTGATTTTTACCTTGGCATGACCACAAGGAGTAGCGGGCAACCATGAGAAGTTGTTTTCTTCATGGTTACCATAGTAAATCGTCAAATTTGGTCGCCAAGCTGGTGTGATGTTATCAAAGGAAACTTCAACCTGGATCTTTTCACCAAAGATACCAATTTCATAGTGGTGCAAATCATCCTTGAAATAGTTCTTGCCCATTTTGACATCACAAGTATCTTTACTTGACTTGCGCTAAACTCTTCTGGCTTAAATTCAATCTTTTCCTTAATGGCAGAACCACCACTCTTGGTCCATTCAACTTCCATTGCAGGCTTTAATCCTGGAGATGGGTTAACAACTGATTTTGCATAAAAAGTCGTTACTAACTGGGAACCATCATCAAGGTTGGCATCAAAGTACCACCATTCGTAATTTTCGCCTTCGGGGTTCGTCCGCCGGCATCTTCACGAGGAACAATGTGATTCTTTTGGAGACCTACTTTCGTAAAGTCTTCTTCATCTGCTAATCTAACTTTTTCAACCATCTTGCTGTCGACCTTTCAACCGTTTTTCTAAATAGCAGGTAACGCGGTGTTGCTTTTAGCAACCGCTCTGCTGTTTAACTGTCTACATTGTAGCCATCCGTTTTCACAGGAACAACCATCATTTACACAACGGATGTTGGATAATCTGTTAAAAGATCATTTCCCTTAGTCTGCTTTAGAACCAGCATATTTTACGCTGTTTAAATCAGTATTGTCCTAATTTATGATGAATATTCTTTGAATTAACGCTGGGCAGAAAAATCATATTTTTCTAATCAACGACTTGATCATAAATGATATACCAGCCCAAATTTTTTAAGTTTAATAAAAAATCAATTCTCATCATTGAAAAAATAGTCGCTTTACTTACAATGAGGATAGAGAGTTGATTGAAAGAACGGAGGGAACCTATGAAAACAAAGGTCATCACCGCTAACACTGCCAGAAGTTTTGAACAGAATTTGAATGCCGCTATCAGCAATTTGGAAACTCAGGGACATGAGGTCATGACGATTTCACCCTGGTCCCTTACTTATCGCGCCATTATTCTATATAAGTAATCTGATTTTGTATGAAAGGAAAATAATCTGATGAACAATAAAAACAAAGAAAACGAAGACCAACAGCCACGAGATACACTCTACACGCGCCCATGGTTCATTATTATCGGTATCATTGCTGTGCTTAGCATGGTCGGTTACGTTGCACTGCTGGGCTAAGTTACGATCACTGCTAAATCAGTATTGAGTTGAGTCCACTTCAACAACATCAAAGAAAAAAATAAAAACCCACCGTCCAATAACGGTGGGTTTTTATTAGTAATGTAGCCCGTTACCTTTCTCAAGCACATAGCCCTTAGTTAGCGTAACGACCATTAATAAATGTTAATTCATTGCTATGGTTGTTTGATCCATAAGCTTTAACAAGCGCGATCACAAAATCGACAAAGGGCCAAATGCCTAAAGTAATCCATGAGCCGATGAAGAGCTTGAACAAACCTAAACCGATTTGTCCCCCGAATAAAGCGGTCAACGCCAAAGCCACCAACCAAAAAGTTGCAAACCCAAACAAACACATGCTTATTCACAGTATTAATCTTTGCGTTGCCATCATATACAGTATCCATATATTTTTTCTCCTTATGTTTCAAGTAATCTGATTGAAAATTTACAACTACAATTTTATCATTTATTTTACTTTATTTACACATAAGATGTCGTTTTGAAGACGATATTTTCATAAATCAGCCACAAAGCATATCGGGAAATAAGAAATAAGAAAAACCTCAGAATTTTGTTTCAATTCTGGGGTTCAGTGTTCATATCAGTCTACGTTCTGAGAATCAAATTAAAATGAATCACAATTAATTATTCTCCAAATTCTTAGCAGCTTGCCCATCTTTCAGCAAGAAAAATGCTAAGACAGCAGCGAATGTCAAAATAGATGCCGAAACCAACATCACACTGTTCATCCCTGCGTAAAATGCTTTTGAAGCAGCGTGCTGAACGTTCTTCACAATAACCATTGGCGCATTTATATCCTGCGACATAATACTATGACTTGAAAAAGGTCCTTCTGCCAATAACTGATTGTGTATCTTTTCAATGCTTGGTAAGTGGACATCAAGTGAATTGAAGAAAGTATGCAGATGACTGTCATATGCCTTACTTTGAGACAATCCTAGGATAACAACCCCAAATGATGTTCCCAATTGCATAAAGACGTTGACTAAACCTGATACCATGCCAATTTCATCCGGTTTTGCATCCGCTAATGCCGCATTATTCAGTAATGGATTGACGAGTCCGTTTGATACTCCCAGCAGAATCAATGGTAAAATCAGTTCCTGATAGGAAAGCCGAGTCGTCATAGCGTTAGCAAAAAGTATTAAACCGACTGCACCTACTAATAAATTAATCGCAATGGTACGACGATTTGAAAACTTGTTAGTTAAGTAGCCGGCAACTGGCCCTAAAATTAAACTCCAAATCGTCATCGGTACCTGACGCAGACCAGTTTCAAAGGCTGCATACGACAGCGCATTTTCCATCATTGATGTGATGAAAATTTGCATAGCATAAACGCCCGATCCCAAGGCGAAAGCAACAATGATTGAACCAACGAAATTTTTATTCTTGAACAGAGATAAATCCATCATCGGCTTTTCGATTCTAGATTCAACAACGATAAACGCCAATAACAGCACAACCGCTGCAATTAACCAAAAGGCAATCTGAGGATCAAGCCACGATAATTGCGCATGATTTTCCTTTTGGATTAACCCATAAACAGCAGAAAAAATTGCTGTCGATGATAAAATCATCCCCCAAAAATCAATTTTCTGGCCTTCACCATATTTCGGCATTTCTTTTGTTGTGAAGTAAACTAAAATTCCCGCCAATATACCAATTGGAATGTTCACATAAAAGATTGATGGCCAACCAAATGATTCGGATAAAATACCACCAATTAAGGGACCAGAAACGGTCGAAATGCCCATCACCGATCCTAAAATACCTAAAGCCATCCCCCGTTCTTTTCCATCAAACAAGGAAGCAACCAATGCTAGCGCTAAACTCATTAAGCCAGCACCACCAAATGCTTGGATAACCCGACCAATATTTAAAATCAGCAACGATGGTGCTAAACCGTTAATGGCTGAAGCTAAAACGAAAATCACCATGCTAATTAAATAGATTCGTTTACGGCCATACATATCACCCAATTTTGCAACAATCAAGATGACCACTGCATATGAAATTATATAGGCACTAATCACCAATTGAACATTGCTAAAGTTAGTCTTAAAACTTTCAGCCATAATTGGCAAAGCAACATTCACAATGGTTACGTCTAACAAACTCATGAAGACGCCCAAGGATAGGGCAAATAACGCCCACCATTTCCTTGAATTACTTCTTACTGTATTACTCATTTCTAATTCCTTTCTGACACAAGTAACAGTAATCAGAACGGCTATTGTCATTATTGATGATTTGTTGAATAAATCTTATTAGTAGAGCAGCCCAACTACTCCAATCCGTATTCACGTAATCATTCGAAAATAAATTTTTGCGGCTTTTTACTTTCGTATTGCTTTAACAAATGAATCCGACAGCCACTTCTTTTAAAGAAAAGAATGAACCGAACAAGTTTCATCTTTTGATTGCTTTTATCGAAATGAAAGCAAAAAAAAAGATGATTTTTGAATGTGTTTTTAGAGTTCCCTAAAAACATCTCATTCAACAAATCATACATAAGCTAAAGCCTTTTTCTGATTACGTCAATAAACAAGATTTATCGACTAGATTTATAGTTTAACCAATAAATTATCATTTGACAAGTTTTTTAAAATGGCAGATTCTATAATTAATTCGAACGATAATTGAAAAACAAAAAACCCAAAGAATTCTTTACAATGGTAGTTGCTAGACAAACCATGAGGAGAAATTCTTTGAGCTATTCAATTTTAACATCTTATGATCGTGGCGCCA